>PWTK01000058.1 GCA_003563895.1 Syntrophomonadaceae bacterium | reverse complement strand
GTCTACTTTGAAAATAGAACATGTCGCTCAAAGGTCCGTCGCCAAACAGTAATCGATTTTCCTCTTTCTGATGGTGCCCCCGTTGTGCGGGGGCATGGGGTCTACTTTGAAAATAGAACAAATACACACAAAGGTTCGCTGGTAATAGCAACCTATTTTCCTCCTTCTGATGGTGCCCCCGTTATGCAGGGGCATGAGTTAACAAGACTCTTCACCTTCTTATTTAACAAAGGTGCCCCACTTATGCGGGGGCATGAGGGTCTACCCTGAAAATACTGCATGGCCATTTTCATCTTTCTGATGGTGAAGCTTCTACGGAGGTCTCTTGCGGGGAAAAGATTTGGCGCGTTCCCCGACCGCGGTTGCCGGCATAATCCCTGCTCACGGTTCCCGGGCAAGAGAAAAATTCATAAAAAATCCGGATAGGGCTGCAGCAGTGGTGTTATGCAGCCGGGAGGGGGTAGAAAGATGCGCATCGCTGTGCTCGCTTCGGGCAGCGGGACGAACCTGCAGGCAATTATCAATGCTGCTGAGAGCGGAGCCGTTGACGGATCTGTTCGGGTGGTCATCAGCGACAACGAGGAAGCTTATGCCCAGGAAAGGGCCAGGAAGCACGGTGTTGAGGCGCTTTTCGTCAGTCCGCGGGAACACAAAAACCGCGAGGCGTACGACACAGCCGTGGTATCGCTGCTGCAGGAGCGGGAAATTGACCTGGTGCTGCTGGCCGGCTTCATGCGGCTGCTGTCCCCGCTTTTTGTCAGGGCATACAGGTGGAAGATCATGAACATTCATCCCTCCCTTTTGCCCTCCTTTCCGGGTTTGGAAGGGGTCAAGCAGGCCCTGGAATACGGGGTGAAGGTGAGCGGCTGCACGGTACACTTCGTTGACGAAGGGTTGGACACGGGCCCCATCATCCTGCAGGAAGCCGTACCCGTTTATGATGACGATGAAGAAAAGACGCTGCACGCACGCATCCACGAGGTAGAACACCGGCTCTATCCCCGGGCCGTGCAGCTATTTCGGGAAGGAAAACTTTCGATTGAAGGGAGAAGGTGCTTCATTGATGAAAGGTAAGAGAGCTTTGATCAGCGTTTCAAACAAGACGGGCGTTGTTTCTTTTGCCCGGGAACTGGAGACCATGGGATGGGAGATTCTTTCTACCGGGGGGACTGCTCTTGTCCTCCGGGAAGAAGGGATACAAGTGCGCGACGTCGGGGATTACACCGGTTTCCCCGAAATACTGGAAGGCCGGGTAAAAACCCTCCACCCCCGGGTCCACGGTGCCATACTCGGCAAAAGGGATTCTTCTCTGCACCAGGAGCAGATGCGGGAACACGGCATCGAAGCGATCGATCTGGTTGCGGTCAACCTCTATCCGTTCGCCGACGTGATTTCAAAAGAGAGCACGACCCTGGAGGAGGCGTATGAAAACATTGATATCGGCGGCCCGGCGATGGTGAGGGCGGCCGCCAAGAATTACCATAACGTAATCGTGGTGGTCAATCCGGACCGTTACAGCGCGATAATCGAAGAGTTGCGCGGGGGCGAACCCTCCCCCTCGATGCGCTATAAACTCTCCGCCGAGGCCTTTTCTCATACGGCTTATTACGACAGCATCATCAGCAATTATTTGCATCAGCAGGACGGGGAGGAAAAAGATCTTTTCCCCACCAACTTGACGCTGCCTTATACCAAGGCGCAGGAACTCCGCTACGGGGAAAACCCGCACCAGAAAGCCGCCTTTTACCGCGAACCTCTTCCCAAACCTTCGGCTGTGGCGGCGGCTCGGAAACTGAGGGGGAAAGAACTTTCCTTTAACAATCTTAATGACCTGCACGCGGCCTGGGAGCTGGTAAAAGAATTTTCGGATCCGACGGCGGTTGCGATGAAGCATGCCAACCCGTGCGGCGTGGGGTCGGATCTTCAGCTTTTTGAAGCCTACCGAAAGGCTCATGATGCAGACCCCGTATCCATATTTGGGGGTATTGTAGCCCTCAATCGCCAGGTAGATGAAGAAACGGCCAGGTTGTTGAACCGAATATTTCTGGAAGCCATTGCTGCTCCCGCTTTTTCGCCTCCTGCCCTCGATATTCTCTCTTTCCGGAAGGATCTGCGCCTGCTGGAAATAGGCCTGGAGGAAGCGGGTTCGGCCGAAAAAGAGCTCGATTTCAAAAAGATCGGCGGTGGCCTGCTGGTCCAGGAAAGCTTGAAGGAGGATTACGATCCCGCCAACTGGAAGCTGGTTACCGGCAGGAAACCCACCGAAATGGAGATGAAGGATCTGCTCTTTTCCCTGAGGGTGGTAAAAAGTGTGAATTCCAACGCCATCGTCATCAGCAAAAGGCAGCAGACCCTGGGCATCGGTGCCGGCCAGATGAGCAGGGTGGGTGCCACCCGTATCGCTCTCGAGCAGGCCGGGGAAAATGCCAGGGGAAGCGTGATGGCTTCCGACGCCTTTTTTCCGTTCAAGGACGCCGTGGAGCTGGCCGCTGCGCAGGGAGTAACCGCTATTGTTCAGCCGGGAGGATCAAACCGCGACGAGGAATCGATAGAGCTGTGCGAGAATTATAATATCTCCATGCTCTTTACCGGCAGAAGATATTTTAAACACTAAAAGCCGCGGCTGCCGGGATCGCCGGCACAACTGCAATCGGTGAGGAGGTTTTTGCGTTGCGCGTCTTGATTGTCGGAGGTGGGGGAAGAGAACACGCCCTGGCCTGGAAGTTGTCCCAAAGTGCGGAAGTCGAAAAAATATACTGTGCGCCGGGAAATGCCGGCATAGCGGCTGTTGCGGAATGCGTGCCGATAGAGGGCGAGGATATCGAAAAGCTGCAGGAATTTGCACGGGAGAAGGAGCTGCATCTCACGGTTGTCGGGCCGGAAGCCCCCCTGATGGAAGGCATTGTGGATGTTTTCCAGGAAAAAGGCCAGCTCATTTTTGGCCCCGGGAAGCTCGGGGCGCGGCTGGAAGGAAGCAAGGCCTGGGCCAAGGAATTAATGCACCGCCATGGGCTTCCCACCCCCGGCTTTGAAGTGTTCGAGAGCCCGCAGGAGGCTTACGAATACCTGCGAAACGCCTCGTATCCCCTGGTGGTTAAAGCGGACGGCCTGGCCGCCGGCAAGGGGGTCACCGTGGCCGAAGACTATTTCCAGGCCGCCGGCGCTGTAAAGGCCAGCATGGAAGAAAGAATTTTTGGCAGCGCCGGCAATATGATTGTGATCGAGGAGTGCATCCAGGGTGAGGAGGTTTCGGTTTTTGCGCTGACCGACGGGTCTTCTTATCTGCTTTTTCCCTCGGCGCAGGACCACAAACCCGTTTATGATGGAGACCGCGGGCCCAATACCGGCGGCATGGGCTGCTATTCCCCGGCGCCCATCCTGACTCCCCCTCTCCAGGAGCAGGTCTGCCGGGCCATCCTGGATCCGCTGCTTGATGCATTACGAATGGAGGAGATCGACTACCGGGGCATCATATACGGGGGGCTGATGGTAACGGAGGAAGGCCCCCAGGTGCTGGAGTTCAATGTCCGCTTCGGCGACCCCGAAGCACAGGTGCTTCTCCCGCGGCTGGAAACGGACCTCTTCCCCCTTCTGTACGAAGCAGCCCGGGGCAACCTGGGCGCGATCTCTCAACCGCGGTGGTCCGGGGATGCCGCTGTCTGTGTGGTTTTGGCGTCGGGGGGGTACCCGGGCAGCTACGAAAAAGGCAAGGAAATCCACGGGTTGGATCAGGTTTCGGGAGAGGAAAAAGCGGTGATTTTCCACGCCGGCACCGCCTTACGGAACGGAAAGGTCATCACCAGCGGCGGCAGGGTGTTGGGGGCAACCGCCTGGGATCCGTCGCTGCAAAAGGCCGTCCAAAAAGCTTACTCCCTGGCGGAACGGATTTCTTTTGAGGACATGCACTACCGCCGTGACATCGCCCACCGGGCTCTAAGCCGGGGTGTGTAACAAAAACAAAACGGGGCTTCCTGTTCCTGCTCTTGACTGAAAGGAAAGGATGATGCAGCCCGGATCCACACCCCAATTATCCCGCCGTCGGCGGGCCTGGCACAATATTGCGCCGGGTTTTCGGAGGTGGTCGGCTGCGGAGAGGGGGTGTCCCCTCAAGCGCTTTTTCGAAGCGGTGCTTCGTAAAAGATTGTGGTTTTTCTGGCTTTGTGCTTGAAAGTATTATATATATTTAGAAAATTTCCCGTGATTTTATGGAGATTCGGAAGGATTTTTTGAATGGGCGTAGAATATCATACGAAACGCTCCTTTGAAACGGGCAGTTGTTCGTAAAACTCAACCTCGCGCCAGCTTACATAAACCCTACGGAAAGTGGTGAATTGTTTGGGCGGCAAGAAGAAACCCCAAAAACAAAAAAAGGACAAAGAAAAAGTCAAAAAAGAAAAAGGTCCCGAAGAGCTGGCAAGCTATCAGATAGAGCCGCTTCCCCCTGAAGAGCGCAAAGAGCTTACAGGAGAAGAAGAGAAAGTAACGCTGGATGTCAAGGAGAAGGGCAAGATCCGGCGATTCCGTTTCGCCTCGGAAGACGAAAAGCAGCATTGGCAAAAGTACATGAAAAAACGGAGGCTGTATATCCCCTATTTTCTGGTAGGAATAGGCATCAATCTTTTGCTGTACAGGGCCGGGCTTGACCTTTCCCGCGATCTCCTCTGGGGGCCTATTGCAGGACTGGGCATCCCCATGGCAACCATGCTTGCACTGACAGAACTTCACTACCGCCTTTTCAGGCAGCCCAAGCCGAACGATGGTTAAACGCGGGGCTGCATGGGGCGGTTTTTGTTAGAGCCTGTTTCATATTAAGACGATGGATTAAATGAAGTGTTGATCTTTTTATGCGGTCTCAGCGGCGCAGTATTTGCTGCGGGATTCTGCCTTCTCCAGCTTTGTCCAGGAAAACAAAACCTGTGCCATTCCAGTGATTGAGACGAGCTGCAGCCTGCACCATTGAATCTAATCTCCCTGGATTTAAGCGCTTGTGACAGAAACAGGGAAAACCACAGGGAACCTTGCATGAGCCTTCAGGACCCGACGCGCCATCTATTGCACCCGGCATTCTTTTTTCAGCGGCCATTTTTCTTCAAAGGGACATCGGCGCGGCCGTGCGCCAAAACGGGCAATGTGATGCCTTTCGTGCAGAGGGCTTCTGCGTTTATGCGTTAAAAATATTTAAAAAACATGCAACATTTGCTATATTGGTTTTGTTGGGAAATGTTTAAAATCATCGCGTTCCAGGCATTTATCTTTTTTTGTGACAAGAAAGAGGGTGAGAAAAAGGAAAACACCGGTTCAAACACCTCATACACCACAGGTCGAAATCCGAAGGGGTTAATGGAAAGGGCCGGGGCCCCGCCCCCGGCCCTTTCTGAAAAGGAGGGTTTGTTGAAGCGATTGCCCGACAGGGCACGCGGCATGCACTTCATTTATTGGGAAAGACACATTTTATTGGATTATTTGCGGGTCAACAATGAATTCTAAGGAGGGACATGTATGGCCGAATTTTTGGTAGGAAAGCAGCAAAAACCCACTCACGGCGATTTTTTCGAAGTCACCTTCGGCGATTTGATCGACATGCGCGCGGAGGAGTACGGCGACAAGGAAGCGATCCGCTACGTCACCCCTATCGAGGGAAGCTGGACCTACATTGAGTTCCGCGACACCTGCAACCAGGTCGCCAAGAGCCTTATCAAGCTGGGGGTTCAAAAAGAAGGCAAGGTCTCCATGTGGGGCACCAATATCCCCGCCTGGATTTTCACCTACGGCGGAACCGTTAAAATGGGCGGTATCCTGGTGACGGTGAACACCAACTACCGGGCCCACGAGCTGGAATACCTCCTGAAACAGTCCGACACGAATACCCTGGTGCTGATCGAGGAATTCAAGGGCAACAACTACATTGAAAACTTATACAATGTCGTTCCCGAGCTGAAAGATGCCGAGCCCGGAAAACTCAACTCCGAAAAGCTCCCCTTCCTGAAAAACGTCGTTTTCGCCGGGGACAAGAAATTTCCCGGCATGTTTACCTGGGACGAGTTCCTGGAGTTCGGCAAAGACGTCTCCGACGAAGAGCTGGCCAAGTACCAGAAGGCTTGCGGGCCGCACGACGTCTTCAACATGCAGTACACCTCCGGCACCACCGGCTTCCCCAAGGGGGTCATGCTGTCGCACCACAACGTCGTCAACAACGCCTGGTACGTGGGAGAAGCCCAACACTATACCGATGCCGAACGGCTGGCCATTCCCGTGCCGTTTTTCCACTGCTTCGGCCTGACCATGAGCATTACCACCTGTGTGACCCACGGCGCTACCATGCTGCCGGTCATGTATTATGACCCCAAGTGGGTGCTGGAGACGCTGGACAAGGGCGATGCCACCGCCTGCCAGGGGGTCCCCACCATGTTTTTGGGCGAGCTGGAGCACCCCGACTTCGAAAGCTACAGCTTCCCCCACATGCGCACCGGGATCATGGCCGGGTCTACCTGCCCCATGGAGCTTATGAAGCGGGTGAATGAAAAATTGGCGCCCGAGATCACCATCTCTTACGGCTTGACGGAGACATCCCCCGTGATGACCAAGACCCGCCCGACGGACACCCTGGAGCGCCGCACTTCCACCGTGGGCCGTCCGCTGCCCCACGTGGAAGTGGAGATCCGCGACCCCGAAACCGGTAAAGAGGTGCCCAGGGGCACGGTGGGTGAGATCTGCTGCCGGGGGTACCTGAACATGAAGGGCTATTACAAAATGCCGGAGGCGAGCGAGGAGGCTTTCTACGAGGACGGGTTCCTGCGCTCCGGCGACCTGGGAGACATGGACGAAGAGGACTTCGTCCGCGTGACGGGGCGCCTGAAGGACATGATCATCCGCGGCGGGGAAAACATTTACCCGAGGGAGATCGAAGAATTCCTCTACACCAACCCCAAGGTCTACGATGTGCAGGTGCTCGGGGTTCCCAGCCGCAAGTACGGGGAGGAGGTTGCCGCCTACATCATCCTCAAGCAGGGCCAGGAAGCGACAACGGAAGAGTTCCAGGAATTCTGTAAGGGACAAATCGCCCGTCACAAGATCCCCAAATATATCAAGTTTGTGGACGAGTATCCCATGACGGCCAGCGGTAAAATCCAGAAGTACATTCTTCGCGACCAAGCCTTGGATGACTTTAGCCTCCACGACGAAGTCGAAGCTTAGTGAGACGGGGGGTGCCTGAAGAGGCCCCCCCGCTCTTGTGTTTTTTTCGTTGGCCTTGTAGATCATGAAACCATGATTCTCCTGCAAAAGCTCGATTGCTGGGTAGACCCCCACGGCCCCGCAATACGGGGGTGCCATGGGGATAATAGGGATAAAAATGCACGTTACTGCTCAGGGCTACTCGTAAGCAAAGCTGTAGGCACGGTTCTGGCGCTTCCGGAGCAAAGCGCAGGACCAAATGGGAAAGCGAAAGAACCGTCCCCCTACTTTGCGGCGTGTTGCATAAAAAAATAATTGCTGAGCAGTTATAAATGCACCATGTTTGATATCAGCATCTATTTTCCGACCGTAAGTCAAAGCTTTTACTTTACTTTCTTTCATGATGCAACGGATGAAAAAGTGCTTTTTTGCAGTGGAATCAACCATATGTTGCCCTCGAACAGTAACACGTTAGCTATCCTTGGGCGAAAGGAGCAAGATGCGACATGGATTTCAAGTTCAACCAGGAACAGGAGATGCTGGCCGAAACGACGTACAAGTGGGCCGTTAATTGGCTCGAGCCGAAGATGCAGGAAGTCGACGAGGAGGACAAGTTTCCGGAGGGGTTTTTCAAAGAAACGGCCAAGCTGGACCTGAACGGCATCACCATCGACGAGGAATACGAAGGTGCGGGACTGGGTTACACCGAGGCCTGCCTCGTGGCTGAAAACCTGGGCCGGGTCTCTTCAGCCCTGTCCATGACCTGGGGGGCGCACCTCATCCTCTGTGCGGACAACATCCAGAGCAATGCTTCGAAGGAGATAAAAGATAAATACCTCCCCAAGCTCGTGAGCGGCGATATGATCGGCTGCCTGGGCATCACGGAGCCCGATGCGGGTTCCGACGCCATGGCCATGCGGACGACGGCGGTCAAAGACGGGGACGAATACGTGGTTAACGGCAGCAAAACTTTTATCACCAATGCGCCGGTGGGGCAGCTCCTGTTGTTTTATGCCAAAACCGATCCCGAAAAAGGATCCAGGGGGATCAGCGCCTTTGTTGTGGAGACGGACACCCCGGGGTACAGCTGCAACAAGATCGACAAGTTCGGCATGCGGGGATCACCCACAGGCGAGCTAGCCTTTAACGACATGAGGGTCCCGGCGAGCCAGATGGTTGGAGAAGAAAACAAGGGCGTCCATGTTTTGACCTCGGGGCTCTGCACGGAAAGGATCGTCCTTTCCGCCTGTGCCCTGGGCACCATGCGGGCAGCCATGGATCTCAGCGTAAAATATGCCAGGGAAAGGTACCAATTTGGCAGGCCCATTGGTGAATTCCAGATTATCCAGCAGAAGCTGGCCGATATGTACTGCCACTATGAACGGGCCAAGTGGCTGACCTACTACGCGGCCTGGTATGTGGACGGCCTTACCGATAAGCGCGGAGGAAAAGGCACCGACCTGGACAAGATAGCCGCCGCCGCCATTTTGAACGCTTCTGAATCCTGCACCCAGGTTTGCCTGGACGGCGTGCAGATCTTCGGTGGCTACGGTTATTCGCTGGAATACCCCATCCAGAGGCATTTGCGGGATGCCAAGCTCTGGGAGATTGGGGCCGGCACCTCGGAGATCCGCCGCCTGATTATTGCCAGGGAACTCCTGAGGACGTAAATCCGGCAGAAACATCCATGAAGCTTCGCTTTACCATCAGAAGGACGAAAATGTTCCTTTTCAAAAAGGAAATTCATAGCGGCGGAGTTGCATTTTCAGGGTAGACCCCCATGCCCCCGCACAACGGGGGCATCATCAGAAGGATGAAAATCGATTACTTTTGGGCGACGGACCTTTGAGCGACATGTTCTATTTTCAAAGTAGACAGCCATGCCGCCCTCTGCGGTGGCGGCACCATCAGAAGGATGAAAATTAGGTTGCCGTTTGGCAGCGAACTTTCGTGCGCCATTGTTTTATTTTCAAAGTAGCATTGAAAGGAAGGACAAGGAGGCGGCCTGAGCGGCCTTTTCGCTGCCGCGTCATTCCGCCGCAAGGCGTCTTGATGCCCCCTTTTGATAGCTTTCTTCAAAATGTTCGCTGCCTTTCTGTCACACGGTATTTTCCCTTTGCCCCGGGCTGTCCCCGGGGCATTTTTATTTATCGCCGGAGGAAGGGTTTTGCCCGGCAATATAGAAATAATCTAATAATGGTAATAATTCAATCCATAATAATTCCTCTCTTCCACCCTTCGAGTCTTTTCTTTGACTTTTGACTATCATGGGCTGCAACAAAGTGACAACATTCACTTTCCCGCTTGTTTTCAGGCAAATGACCTGGGTGCCTTAACCGGGTAAGATGCTGCCGGTGATAAGGGTTGTCAAAAAAGTTCAGGCTGCGATAGCGGGGCTTGTTTTTTGCTTTTTCGCTTTTTTTGTGATTTTGTAAAATATGGCTAAAGGAGGCGCTGGTATGGAAGAAACGGTTGTTGTCGGCTATGCCCGGACACCTTATGGGCGGATGCTGGGGGCTTTGAGCAGGATTCCAGCGGTTGAATTGGGGGCACTGGTCATCAAGGAAGCGTTGAAAAGAGCGGGGATAGATGGAGATATGGTGGACTACGTTTACATGGGCATGGTGGTTCCCGCGGGGACAGGCCAGATTCCTTCACGACAGGCTACAGAAAAGGCGGGCCTTCCCTACGAAGTCCCCTCTGACACCCTGAACAAGGTTTGTGCATCAAGCCTGAGGGCTGTCAACATCGCGGATGTGCTGATTCGTGCCGGTGAGGCTGAAATCGTGGTGGCCGGGGGCATGGAAAACATGAGCCTCTGCCCTTACCTGGTGCCCGAAGGCAGAGCAGGCTACCGCATGGGGCATGCCAGGATGGAGGACTCCATGGTCAAGGACGGGCTGTGGTGTCCGACCTATGATGTGCATATGGGGGTGCACGGCGAAGTCGCCCGGACCGAGTTTGGGATTACCCGCGAAGAAATGGACCGCTGGGCATACCGGTCCCACCAACTGACGGTCAAGGCCCATAATGAGGGGCGGCTGAAGGAAGAGATCATGCCGGTAAGCATCCCCCAAAAAAAGGGCGACCCGATTATTTTTGACCGGGATGAAGCCCCCCGGGAAGACACCTCCATAGAAAAACTGGCCAAGCTGCCTCCCGCTTTCCAAAAAGACGGCTCCATCACGGCAGGCAATGCACCGCCGGTGAATGACGGGGCGTCAGCCCTGGTGTTGATGTCGAGGAAAAAAGCGGAAGAGCTGGGGGTCAAGCCGCTGGCAGTCATCGTCGGCCAGGGAGTGGCTTCACGCGATCCGAAATACATCTCCACCGTCCCCTATTATGCTGCCGAACACGCCTTTCAAAAGACGGGGTTCACCGTCGACGACATGGACTTGATCGAGGTGAACGAAGCCTTCGCCGCCGTCGTTTTGACCTGCCTGAAGCTGGGCAACTGGCCGGAAGAAAAAGTGAATGTGAACGGCGGTGCGGTGGCCATCGGTCACCCCATCGGCGCCAGCGGCGGGCGTATTTTGATGACCCTTATTTCCGAGCTGAGGCGGCGCGAAGGCACCTATGGGCTGGCCGCAATTTGCAGCGGTGCCGCCCAGGGAGAGGCCACCATCGTGAAAGCCCTGCCTTAATGGGGAAGGTCCGGCCAGGCAACGCAGTGCTGAAGTATGAAAAATGTCTACAACCTTTTTATTTCAGAACTTTGTTAGCATCTAAAGCGCGAAAAATTGTTTCGCTGCAATCCCTGTAAGCCTTGATATGCCTGTATTTTATAAGTCATGCGTCAGCACTGCAGGCAACGTCTCTTGAATACACCTGATACACCTGCGCACTAAACAGATGTGCGTGATCTGCCAGTGTATTTTTAAAAACCCTCTTCGGGGCAAAAAATTCATTAGTGAACAAACCTGTTGTGGGCCAAGATTTTACACCCGGCGGTGCTGCCGACCGGGAAGCTGGAAGGAGGTTTTTTTACATCATGGAAATCAAGAAGATAATGGTGCTCGGTGCAGGTCAGATGGGGAACGGGATCGCCCAGGTTTGTGCCCAGGCGGGGTATCCCGTGGTGATGAGGGATATCGAGGACTCCTTTCTGGAAAGAGGGATGAAGGCCATCAGCAAAAATCTTCAGCGCGGCGTGGATAAGGGTCGCCTGAGTGAAGAGGAAAAAAAGGCGGTGGAGGACCGGATCCAGCCCACCCTGGAGCTGGAGGATGGCAAGGACGCCGATATCGTGATCGAGGCAGTGGTGGAGAGAATGGATATCAAGGAATCGCTCTTCCGATCGCTGGATGAGATGACTCCATCCCACACCATCCTGGCCAGCAACACCTCGTCCCTTCCCCTCACGGACATTGCAGCGGTGACCAATCGTCCGGAAAAAGTCATCGGCATGCATTTCATGAACCCGGTGCCCGTGATGAAGCTGGTCGAGATCATTCGCGGACTGGCCACCTCCGACGACACCTACCAGGTTGTGGAAGATCTGGCCAGGAAGCTGGACAAGGTCCCGGTGGAGGTGGAAGATTTCCCCGGCTTTGTTTCGAACCGCATCTTGATGCCCATGATCAACGAGGCCGTCTATTGTTTGATGGAAGGGGTGGCCCGTCCGGAGGCCATAGATGAGGTCATGAGGCTCGGCATGAACCATCCCATGGGCCCCCTGACCCTGGCCGATTTAATCGGTCTGGATACCTGTCTTTCCGTTATGGAAGTACTTCACGAAGGCTTCGGCGATGACAAGTACCGCCCGTGCCCCCTGCTGAGGAAGTACGTAGCTGCGGGCTGGCTCGGCCGCAAGAGCGGCAGGGGTTTTTACGATTACAGCGGATGATGGCGCTTTCGGGTGGCGGATGTCCGCATCGTTACCCTCTTCTGAAGCCGGCACCTGCCGGGAACCCGGAACATATTATGGATAGAGGTGATTGACTGAATGGATTTCACTCTTTCTGATGAACACAGGATGATGAAACAAGTTTTCAGGGAGTTTGCCGATAACGAGATCGCCCCCAGGGCAGACGAGCTGGATAAATCGGGGGAGTTCCCGCGGGAAAACCTGCAGAAGCTCGGCCGCGAAGGCCACATGGGGATCCCCATTCCCGAGGAATGGGGCGGGGCCGGCGCGGACTTTATGAGCTACATTTTCTGCCTGGAAGAAGTATCGAGGGCCTGCGCTTCCACCGGGGTTATCCTGGCCGTCCACACCTCGCTGGGCATCTATTCCATCCTGTACCACGGCTCCCAGGAACAAAAGGAACGGTATGTGACCCGCCTGGCGGCGGGGGAAATGCTGGGTGCCTTCGCCCTGTCAGAGCCGGAGGCCGGTTCCGATGCGGGGGCACTGCGCACCCGGGCCAGGCGTGACGGCGATCACTATGTTCTCGACGGAAACAAGGTTTGGATTACCAGCGCGGGGGAAGCGGACGTCTACGTGGTTTTTGCCACCATGGACCCCGAAAAAAAGACCCGCGGGATCACCGCTTTCCTGGTGGATAAGGATACGCCGGGTTTAACCATCGGCCCCAAGGAGAAAAAAATGGGTCTTATCGCTTCCTCGACCTGTGAGCTCATTTTCGACGAATGCCGTGTGCCCGCCGAAAACCTGCTGGGCGAAGAAGGAGGCGGGTTCAAGATCGCCATGTCCCTGCTGGACGGAGGCCGCATCGGGATCGCCGCCCAGGGGCTCGGCATTGCCCAGGCCGCTGTCGATGCGTCCCTGGAGTATGCCAAAACCAGGCAGCAGTTCAACCAGCCCATCGCCAACTTCCAGGCCATCCAGTTCAAGCTGGCCGACCTGGCTACGGAACTGGAAGCGGCGCGCCTTCTGGTCTATCGTGCGGCATTCCACAAAGACCGGGACCTCCCCTGCACCAGAGAGGCCTCCATGGCCAAGTACTTTGCCACCGACCTGGCCATGAAGGCCGGCATTGAAGCGGTGCAGATTTACGGTGGCTACGGCTACAGCCGGGAATATCCCGTGGAGCGCTTTATGAGGGACGCCAAGGTTACCCAGATCTATGAGGGCACCAACCAGATCCAGAGAATCGTTGTCGCCAGGGAAATTTTGAAGTGATAAAGAACAAAAACTTTTTCCAATAAATAATTCAGACTATCGGGTTTGCTCAGGATGACAATGAAAAAAGCCCTGCAAAAAAGAGGTTTTAAAAGGTCACACTTACAAAAAGGCTTTGATCTGCTAAAAAGCTGTATTTTGGGGGCCACTCAACAAGAATTCCCTGAGTTAAGTTGATAATCATGTAAATAATTTCGAGAGGGAGGATGTCAGTTAATGGATTTTACACTCTCCGCAGAACATGAAATGATGCGCAAATCGATCCGGGACTTTACCGAGCAGGAAATCATGCCTGGAGCGTCTGAAAGGGACGAAAGAGAAGAGTTCGACCGGGAAATATTTGATAAAATGGCAGAGATGGAGCTGACGGGTATCCCCTGGCCGGAAGAATACGGCGGCGCCGGCGGGGACTACCTGAGCTACGTCATCGCGGTGGAAGAGCTGTCCCGGGTTGACGCTTCGGCGGGGGTCACCCTTTCGGCCCACGTATCCCTTTGCAGCTGGCCCATTTTCAAGTACGGCACGGAGGAACAAAAACAAAAATACCTTGCTCCCCTGGCCAGGGGGGAAAAGCTGGGCGCCTACGGGCTGACCGAACCCGAAGCGGGCTCGGACGCCGCCGGCCTGAAGACCACCGCGGTGCTTGACGGGGACCACTACGTGCTCAACGGCACCAAGGTCTGGATTACCAACGCCGATGCTGCAGAGATCTACGTGGTGTTTGCCATGACCGACAAAGAAAAAAAGGCCAAGGGCATCAACGCCTTTATCGTGGAAAAGGGCACGCCGGGCTTTACTTTCGGCAAGAAGGAGAAAAAGCTGGGCATTCGCTCTTCTGACACCAGCGAACTCATCTTTGACGACTGCCGGGTACCCAAGGAAAACATGCTGGGGGGCGAAGGAGATGGCTTCAAAGTGGCCATGAGTACACTGGACGGGGGGCGCAACGGCATCGCCGCCCAGGCCGTCGGCATCGCCCAGGGCGCGCTTGAGCAGGCGGCCGATTACGCCAAAAACCGCCACCAATTCGGCCGGCCCATCGCCGAATTCCAGGCAGTTTCCTTCATGCTGGCCGACATGGCGACCAAAATTGAAGCGGCCCGACTCTTAACCTACCAGGCGGCAGTCCTGGAGAGCGAGGGCAAGCCTTTTGCCAAGGAATCGGCCATGTCCAAGCTCTACGCGGGGGATATCGCCATGGAAGTTACCGTCGATGCGGTGCAGATTTTCGGTGGCTACGGCTACAGCCGGGAATACCCCGTGGAGCGGTTTATGAGGGACGCCAAAATTACCCAGATATATGAAGGGACAAACGAAATTCAGCGGCTGGTTATCTCCCGCTACCTGCTCCGATAGGGGAAGGCGTGGACCAACCGGGAGGGCCCGCCTTGCGGCGGCCTTCCCGGTTGAGCAGTGAGCGATATTGCTAAATGACCGGTTTATGAGTTATGATATAGGCAAGAGGCGGGGAAAAGTTTTAACGAACTGGCACGAAAGCCGGGCTGATGCCTGAAAGGTGCGCCTGGTAAGCGCCGGGATATTTTCATTCCTCTCCAGCTGCCGCAGCAGGGGTGTTCTGCCTGAAAACGGGCCGCTGCAGCAGATGCGTAAAAAAAAATCAGACTATCGGGTTTGCTCAGGATGACAATGAAAGAAGCGTCGCAAAAAAAGAGGTTTTAAAAGGTTACACTTACAAAAAGGTCTTGATCTGCTAAAAAGCTGTATTTGGGGGCCCATTCAACAAGAATTCCCTGAGTTTAGTTGATATTCATGAAAAAAATGTACCAGGGGTGGGATCGAGCGGTGAAGGAAAAAAGAGGGCTGATCATGGTCTATACGGGGGACGGTAAAGGCAAAACGACCGCCGCCCTGGGGCAGGCTTTTCGGGCTGCAGGCCATGGATTCAAAGTGCTGGTGATCAATTTCATGAAGGGCAGGGATTACGGAGAAGCCAAGGCAGCCTCGTATCTGCCGGATTTTGAGGTGATCAAAGCCGGCACGGGGAAATTTGTCGACCCGGACAATCCCGGCGAGGAGGACCTCCGCCTCGCTGCGGAGGGGCTGGCCAGGGCCAGGAAGGCCGCCCTGGAGGGAGATTGCGACCTCGTCGTCCTGGATGAAATTAATGTCGCGGTCAGCTTCAATCTCGTTTCGTTCAGGGATGTCCTGGACCTGGTCAAAAACAAGAGACCCGAGGTGACATTAATCCTAACCGGAAGGGACGCCCCTCCCGAATTTTTGGAAATGGCCGACCTGGTCAGCGAAGTTAAGGAAGTCAAGCACCATTATATGTCGGGCGTCAAAGCGCAGAAAGGGATCGAGTTCTAAAGTCAGGCGGAGGAGTCCTGGGAGCGGATCTCCGCAGTGCTGGAGGAGGACCGGAGTATCATAGAAGTGAAGTTAGGTGGTGAGGAGTCAAATTGAATATTGTAGAAGGGCTCATCAAAGGAGACCGCAGAGCTCTGGCCAGGGCAATCTCGTTGGTGGAAAATGAAGATTCCAGCAAAAACGAAATACTGAAAGGGGTTTATACCCACACAGGGAAGGCGTATATCATCGGCTTTACGGGCTCTCCCGGCTCGGGGAAAAGCTCTCTCGTGGACAAGCTGGTAAGCGTTATCCGCCGGGAAGGGCTGACCGTAGGGATAGTCGCCATTGACCCGACAAGCCCTTTTACAGGAGGGGCCATTTTGGGAGACCGTATTCGAATGCAGGAGCACACCGAGGACAAGGATGTGTTCATCCGCAGCATGGGGACTCGGGGAAGCCTGGGAGGCCTCTCCCGGGCGACCAAAGACGCGGTACAGCTGCTGGATGCTTTTGGAAAGGACATAGTCATCATTGAAACGGTCGGAGTGGGGCAGTCGGAGGTGGACGTGGTCAAAAACGCGGACACCACGGTGGTCGTGCTGACCCCGGCCAGCGGCGACAGCGTTCAAACGATAAAGGCGGGGATCATGGAGATCGCCAACATTTTTGTCGTGAACAAGTCGGACCTGCCCAACGCCGACCGCACCAGGACCGAAATCAACCTCATGCTCGACCTGGACAACAAGAAAAAAGAGTGGCGTCCGCCCATCATTTCCACCATTTCCCTTACCAGCGAGGGAATAGAAGAGCTGTGGGAAGAGTTGAAAAAGCACCGGCAGTTCCTGGAAGAAGGAGACCGACTGGCTGCAATCCGGAGAGAACGGGTAAAAAGAGAGATCGTGGACTACATGGAGCATATCATCAAGAGCAGGCTTTGGGAGAAGATCAGCGGGACCACCCTGTTTGAAAAGACCATCGAGAAAATAAGCCAGCGGGATCTGGATCCCATTTCAGGCGCTGAAAAAGTACTGGAGCGGGTCAACTTGGACAACCACGAATTCCCTGAATAAGGCGTTAAATATTTAAATATTTTTGAAAGGAGGTGAGGGCTCGGCCTGCCGTGATGCAGGCCGAGTTGAGAGAGTATGTTCAAGGAAGATAAGTTGAACGAAATCAAAAAGGAGCGCCAAAGGTGGGAAGAAGAAACCCTGCCCAAGTTTAAAAACCGCGATGCCAAGTTTGTAACGGTATCCAGCAAACCGATCAAACCTCTCTATACGCCGGAAGACATAGAAAACCTGGATTACCAGGAGGACCTCAGCTTCCCCGCAGAGTACCCCTACACCAGGGGCGTGCAGGGGAACATGTACCGCGGACGGCTGTGGACCATGAGGCAGTTTGCCGGCTTTGGAACGGCCAAGCAAACCAACGAACGCTACAAGTACCTTTTGAAGCACGGCCAAACCGGCCTCAGCGTGGCTTTCGACATGCCCACCATCATGGGTTACGATTCGGATCACCCGCGGTCCGTCGGAGAGGTTGGACGCTGCGGCGTGGCCATCGATTCCCTGGCGGACATGGAAGTCCTGTTCGACGGCATTCCGCTGGAGAAGGTGACTACTTCCATGACCATCAACGCCCCGGCCGCCATCCTCTGGTGCATGTACATCGCCACGGCCGAAAAGCAGGGTGTGCCTTCCACCCAGATCGGGGGGACCATCCAGAACGACATTTTAAAGGAATACATCGCGCAGAAATCGTGGATCTTCCCGCCGAAGCCGTCCATGCGCCTCATTACCGATATCTTTAAGTATGCCTGTGAACACGTTCCCCGCTGGAACACGGTGAGCATCAGCGGCTACCACATCCGGGAGGCGGGTTCCACTGCCGCCCAGGAACTGGCCTTCACCCTGGCCGACGGGTTTGCCTACGTCGAGGCCGGGATGAATGCCGGGCTGGACGTGGACCAGTTTGCCCCGAGGCTTTCCTTTTTCTTCAATGCCCACATCGACTTTTTCGAGGAAATCGCCAAGTACCGGGCGGCAAGGCGCATCTGGGCCAGAAAGATGAAGGAAAAGTACGGGGCCAAGGACCCCCGCTCCCTCCTGATGCGTTTCCACACGCAAACGGCAGGCTGCAGCCTGACGGCCCAGCAGCCCGAAAACAACATCGTGCGCACGGCGTTTGAAGCGCTGTCGGCGGTGCTCGGCGGCACCCAGTCGCTGCACACCAACTCCATGGACGAGGTGCTGGCCCTCCCATCGGAAAAGGCGGTGCGCATCGCCCTTAGGACGCAGCAGCTCATCGCCCACGAAACGGGTGTGCCCAATACCATCGATCCCCTGGCCGGCTCCTATTTCGTGGAAGCGCTGACCGACGAGCTGGAAAGAGAAGCGGAAGAATACTTCCGCCGGGTCGACGAGCTGGGCGGCGTGCTGGAAGCCATTGACCAGGGCTTTTTCCAGTATGAAATCGCCGACGCGGCCTACCGTTACCAGAAGGAAATTGAAGAAAACGAGCGCATTATCGTGGGAGTTAATGATTTTGTGATCGAAGAACCGCTGGAAGTCGAACTTTTGAAGATTGACCCGGAAACCGAGCGCGAGCAGGCAAGGCACTTGAAAGAACTGCGCGAGAACCGGGACAATGAAAAGGTGCAGAAACTGCTTGCCGAAATGCAGGAGGCGGCCAAGGGAGAAGACAACCTCATACCCTATATCCTGGAAGCGGTGAAGGCCTACGCCACCGAGGGCGAAATCATCGGGGCGTTTAAGGAAGTTTTTGGAGAATACAAGGAACAACCCATCTTTTAGCAGGGGGGAGGAGGAAAATTCATGAGCAAAGAGCGAAAGATCCGCGTGCTGGTAGCCAAACCCGGGCTGGACGGCCATGACAGGGGCGCCAAAGTTGTCGCACGGGCTTTGCGGGACGCCGGCATGGAGGTCGTTTATACCGGCCTGCACCAGACCCCTGAACAGGTGGTGGAAGCTGCCATACAGGAGGATGTGGATGTCTTGGGGCTCAGCATCTTGTCAGGGGCCCATATGACCCTGTTTCCCCGCGTAAAAGAGCTGCTGGAAGAGAACAACGCCGGTGATATCCTGCTGATCGGAGGGGGCATCATCCCCGAGGAAGACATGGAAGAGCTGAAGGAAAAAGGGTATGCCCAGGCCCTCTTCACTCCGGGCATTCCCACGGACGAGATCGTGGAATGGATCCGCAACGCCATGGAATCGAAAACCTCCAGCGCCTGATTTTCGGCTGGGGGAAACCAGGGCGCTGGCTGCGAACCATATCCCGCTGTTGGTAATTATAATCATATAAGCCATATAAGCTGCTTTGAGCTTTTTGGCAAAATCTTGACCGCAAGCAAAACCAGAATAAATTTCCTTGACACGGCGCTAGTTGATTCTTGTCCCGGGTTCAAACGGCGTCATTCAATTGCCTGTCTGTTTTAACGTCAGCTGATGCCGCGGGATTTGCCTGAACGATAGAACGCCTCGGATCCTTGAAGGGCGGCTTCGAAGGGGTCGGGCGACCGGCTGCAGTCCGGCCTGGCCTGCTTTTGCGTGTGCCTGGAGTACCGGGCGCCGCATCGTTCCTTTTGTTCAGTTCCCGAGACTTAAAATATTATGCGACCACTCAACCGGGTGGCGAGCGCTGCAGGAGGCAGCTTCGCCACCCGGTTTTTTTCGCTGGGGGGATTTCGGGGTGAAGAAAAAGAATTAAGAGACATGTCATTTTGCCGGAAATTGCGTTATAATAAGCTCTATAAAGGGGGAATCACCCTGGACAAAAAAACTGACGCAAAAAGAATTGAAGAACTGCGCGACCTCATCGATGAGCACAACTATTACTATCACGTTTTGGATTCTCCGCGCATCAGCGACAGGGAGTTTGACCGCCTGATGAGGGAGCTCCTGGAGTTGGAGGAGATGCACCCCGACCTGGTTGTGCCCCACTCTCCTTCGCGCCGCGTGGGTGGGAAGCCGGTTTCCGAGTTTGAAGAGGCCAGGCATGCCGTTCCCATGCTCAGCCTGGACAACGTGTTTTCAGAAACGGAGCTGGAAGAATTCTGCCGCCGGGCAGGCCGGAACCTGGGCCGGGATCATTTTTCCCTCGTGGGAGAGCCCAAAATTGACGGGCTGGCCGTTTCCCTGTATTACGAAGGAGGAGTGTTCCACCGGGGGGCCACCCGCGGTGACGGTTATACGGGAGAGGACATCACCCACAACCTGGTCACCATCGGCAGTCTCCCCCTACGCTTGAAAGAAGAAGTAACCATTGAAGCCAGGGGAGAGGTTTTCATTTCCCGGGAGAATTTTTTAAAGCTGAACCGGGCAAGAGAAAAGGAAAGCCTGCCCCTTTTTGCAAACCCGCGCAATGCCGCCGCCGGCTCGCTGCGGCAGTTGGATCCCGCGGTGGCTGCAAAACGGCCCCTGGACATGTTTGTTTTTTCCCTGCTGGACCTGGAGGGCGAGCTGGGCCTGCAGTCCCAGTGGCAGGCCTTACAGCGCCTGCAGGGATTGGGTTTTAAGGTGAACCCCCACGTCTCCCTCTTGCAGGGTATTTCTGAAGCGCTGGAGTACTGCCGGGGCCTGGAAGAGCGGCGCAGGGAACTATCGTATGAAATAGACGGTGCCGTCTTGAAGGTGAATGAATTTGAACTCCAGCGGTCCTTGGGCTTTACCAGCAGGGCTCCCCGCTGGGCGGTGGCCTACAAATTTTCCTCCGAGGAGCAGCTGACCCGTATCGAGGATATACAGGTCAGCGTAGGCAGAACGGGTGTGATTACCCCCGTAGCACTGCTGGAACCCGTATTCTTAAGCGGATCGCTGGTTAAAAGGGCCAGCCTGCATAACCTGCAGCTCATGGAAGAGAAAGATGTAAAAATCGGCGACAGGGTGGTGTTGCACAAGGCGGGAGATGTGATTCCGGAAGTGGTGGAGGTGCTGCACAAGGAACGGGATGGGAACGAAAAACACTTTCAGATGCCCCCTCACTGCCCTTCCTGCTGCAGCGAGCTGAAAAACCTGCCGGGAGAAGTGGCCATTCGCTGTATCAACCCCGCCTGCCCGGCCCAGGTGGTGGAGCGGATCATCCATTTTGCCTCGCGCAGCGCGATGGACATTGCGGGGCTGGGGGAAGCGCTGGCCGCGCAGCTTTACGAGACCGGCCTGGTGAGGGATGTGGGCGATCTCTACAGCCTGCGCAAATCGGACCTGGTCAACCTGGAACGCATGGGCGAAAAATCGGCCGAAAATTTGCTGGCAGCATTGGAGAAGAGCAAAGAGAACCCCCTGCACCGGCTCCTTTTTGGATTGAGCATCCGCTTTGTAGGAGAGCGGGTCGCCAGGATCATTGCAGCCCACTTCAACCACCTCCAGGCTGTGGCGGCGGCGTCTTGCGAAGAACTTCTGCTCCTGGAAGAGATAGGCCCCAAGATCGCTGCTTCTGTGACCGAATTTTTCAAGCAGCCGGAAACGGGAGCGGTGCTGCGAAAGCTGGAAGAAGCCGGGGTTAACTTTTTTGAGCACCGGCCGGAAGTCGCCGGTGAAGAGGGAGAGTCGCTGCGGGATCGGGTATTTGTCCTGACCGGCACACTGCAGAACTTTACTCGGGCAGAAATCAAGGAGATCATCGAAGCCAAAGGCGGCAGGGTGGCCGGTTCCGTCAGCAGAAACACGGACTACCTGCTCAGCGGGGACAACCCCGGGAGCAAGCTCCAGAAGGCTGAAGAGTGGGGGGTAAAAGTCATCACCGAAAGCGAATTTCAAAAAATGGCCGACCTCGAGCCCTGAAAAAACACAAAAAAACCTCTGCCCCCTCTTACAGGGCCGGGTTTTTAACAAGAAAAAAGCAGTATTTCCCGTCGCACTTGTTTCATGCTGCAGGGAGCAAAGATTTTTTCAAGGACAGCTGGTTACGGCGCCCGGCTTCGCTGGCGGCTTGATGAGCGTGCTCTTCTGAACGGCAGGCGGTGCCCAAGCCGTGTCACGTAGAACTTGTTTGAAGCGGGCAGGGAAAAGGCGGGCGGTTGTCGCTCTAGTGCCGGGGGTGTTCCTTTACCAGCCTGATGGCCTTGGCGATGGCGCCCATCACGTCCACGTACTTTTGCACTTCCAGCAGATCGGCCCGTGAATGAGAAGCGCCCCCCGGGGTGACCACATAGCGGGGGGGCAGGTTGTTCAGGGCGATGGCCGCGACGTCCAGGCGGCACTGCTCGCACTGGCAGATGTTCTGTTTGCCCATGAGCTCATTCACGGCTTGCAGCACGGTTTCTTCCATGAGGTTATGAAGCACAGCCATAACGAATCTCCTCCTCAACGGTGCCCGTTTCATTATCTTCTCAAACGACCTATTCGACATAAACACAATCTATCCTTCTTTTAAAGGGAGGGCAAATAAATGAAAGTCAGCAAGAAAGAAGTGGAGCATGTGGCGAAGCTGGCCCGGCTCAACCTCTCGGAGGAAGAAAAAGATCTCTACACGGAGCAGTTCAATCACATTCTCGACTACATCCACCGCATGAACGAGCTGGACCTGGGGAGCATCCAGGAAACGCCTTACGTCCAGCCGTCCGGGGGCGCATTAAGGAAGGATGAAGCCCGGAAAAGCCCGCCGGAATTCTTAAAAGAAGTCCTGGAGGAGGCACCCGAGGGGGAAAACGGCTTTTTCAAGGTCCCCCCTGTGCTGGAATAAAAACCGGAACGGAGGTTAGAACCCTGATGGAGCTCTATCAACTGACCGCCTGCGAGGCCGGCCGGGCGCTGCAAAAAAAAGAAGCGTCCGCTGCGGAGCTGGTTGCTGCTTCCCTCGACCGCATGGCTCTGGTGGAAAGCACCATCAACGGCTTTATCAGCTTGCGTGAGGAAAGGGAGCTCTTTCGAGAAGCGGAAAAAATCCAGAAGCTCCTCGATAACGGCCGGCAGCTTTCCCCGCTGGCCGGCATTCCCATGGCCCTGAAGGACAATTTGTGCACGCGCGATCTGCCGACCACCTGCGGCTCAAAAATGCTTGCCGATTACCGCCCGCCCTACGACGCCCACGTGGTGGACCTGTTGAAGGGGGCGCACGCCATCATGATTGGGAAGAGCAATATGGACGAATTCGCCATGGGCTCTTCCACGGAAAACTCGTATTTCAAGCCCACGCTGAACCCGTGGGACATTGAGAGGGTGCCCGGCGGTTCCAGCGGCGGCTCCGCCGCCCTGGTGGCGGCCGGTGAGGTGTTTTTTGCCATCGGTTCCGATACGGGAGGTTCCGTCCGGCAGCCGGCGTCGCTGTGCGGGGTGGTTGGCCTCAAACCCACCTACGGCCTCGTTTCCCGTTACGGCCTCATCGCCTTCGCTTCCTCCCTGGACCAGGTCGGGCCGCTGACCAGGGACGTGCGCGACTGCGCGGCGGTCCTGGATGTAATTGCCGGATGCGATCCGCGGGATTCCACCTCAGCGGATCGGCAGAAAGAGCACTACAGCTCTTATCTCGGAAAAGAGGTGAAGGGCTTCCGGGTGGCTTTTCCCTCGGAACAGCTGGGCCTGGGGATAGAGCAGTACTATAAAGAGGTCTTTTTGGAAGGCGTGGGAAAGCTGGGCCGGCTGGGGGTGGAAGTAGAAGAAATTTCGATGCCCGTTTACAACTATGCCCTGCCGGCGTATTACATAATCTGTCCTGCCGAGGCCTCTTCCAACCTGGCCCGGTATGACGGCGTGCAGTACGGGTTCAGGAGCGGCGGCGAGCAGGATCTGCTCGAGCTCTATTTCAAGAACAGGACCGAAGCCTTCGGCCCGGAAGTGAAGCGGCGCATTATGCTGGGCACCTATGCGTTGAGCGCGGGCTACTACGACGCGTATTACCTTCAGGCATCCAGGGTGCGCACCGCGGTGAAACAACAGCTGGAGAGAATTTTCGAGAAGTATGATTTTGTCGTTACCCCCACCTCGCCGACCTCGGCTTTTAAACTGGGGGAAAAGGTGGACGATCCCCTCACCATGTACCTGAACGACATTTTTACGACCCTGGCCAACCTGGCCGGTGTGCCGGCCATATCTATCCCCTGCGGCCTGGCAAATGGCCTTCCCGTTGGGCTGCAGCTGATCGGGCGGCATTTTGACGAGGGCAGGATGTTCCAGCTCTGCTGCGCCCTGGAGGAAGAGCTGGGCATGAAAGGCGTGCGGCCGGACATCAGGACCGCTCTCGAGAGGGAGGACGCATAAATGGCTGCTGAATTCGAGACCGTCATCGGGCTTGAAGTGCACCTGGAACTGCAAACAAAGAGCAAGATCTTCTGCGCGTGCCCCAACCGGTTTGGTGAGGCGCCCAATTCCAACGTCTGCCCCGTCTGCCTGGGACTGCCCGGATCTCTGCCGGTGTTAAACGGGAAGGTCATCGAGCTCTCCCTCAGGGCGGCGCTGGCCCTGAACTGCGAGGTGCCGCCCTACAGCAAGTTCGACCGCAAGAACTACTTTTACCCCGATCTCCCCAAGGCCTACCAGATCTCCCAGTACGACTTTCCGCTGGCCAGAAACGGCCACCTGGACCTCTACAGCGAAAGCCGCCTGATCCGACGCGTTCAAATTGAGCGGCTGCACATCGAGGAGGATGCCGGGAAGCTGCTCCACGGCGAAGACGGCGCGGCTTCCCTGGTCGATTACAACCGCAGCGGTGTCCCCCTGGTAGAGATCGTGACGGCCCCCGACCTGCGCTCCCCCGAGGAGGCCAGGCTGTTTTTGGAGTTGCTCCGCAGGACCCTCCTCTACACCGGCGTCTCCGACTGCAAGATGGAAGAGGGAAGCCTGCGCTGCGATGCCAACATTTCCCTGCGCCCCGGAGGCGAGAAGGCGCTGGGGAGCAAGGTGGAGCTCAAAAATATGAACTCTTTCCGGTCCGTCCAGAAGGGCCTTGAATACGAAGCGATTCGGCAAAAATCCGTTCTCCGGGAAAGCGGCAGCATCTCCAGTGAAACCAGGCGTTACGATGAAAGCAGGGGCATTACCCTGGAAATGAGGGGCAAGGAGGAAGAGCACGATTACCGCTACTTTCCCGAACCCGACCTTCCCCCGCTGATCATCGAGGGCAGCCGGTTGAAGGAGATTGGGGAAAGCCTCCCCGAACTTCCCACCGAGCGCGGCCTTCGCCTGGCCAGGGAATACGAGATCCCCCCTTCCCAGGCGGAAGTCATCACCGCCAGCCGCGGGCTGGCCGATTTTTACGAAGAAGCGGTTGGCCATTTTAACCGGCCGCGCCTGGTTGCCAACTGGCTGACGAGCGACGTGCAGAGCCTCGTCAAGGAGTGGGACAAAGAAGACCCCATGCCCTTTACGGCCTTCCGGCTGGCAGAGCTCTTGCGGCTGGTGGAAGACGGCGCCATCAGCACCCGCATGGCCAAAGAAGTTTTGAAGGAGTCTTTTGACGGCGGCGAATCCCCCGGGGAGATTGTGCGGCGGAAGGGCCTGGCCCAGCTCAGCGACGAAAAAGAGCTGGCCTCCATCGCGGAAAAGGTCCTGCAGGAACACCAGGGCGCCGCAAAGGACTTCCTTTCCGGGAACAAAAAGTCCCTTTCCTTTCTCGTGGGGCAGGTAATGAAGCATACGGGGGGGAAGGCGAACCCGCAGATGGTTTCGAAACTGCTGCAAGAGCGCCTGAAAAAGACATGAACCGGCCGTCCCCAACGGCCAAAGGGAAAAAACAGCCCTATCCCATAAAACAGGCACATTGTTTTTCTGCACCCAAACCGGTCTGCGGTGAAGAAAAAAATCCAGGTGACCGGAAAAGCCATGCCGCCACCTCGTGACCGGAAAAGCCATGCCGCCGCCTCCCTGCGCAGTTCCCTCGCCCAGGTGAAGGGAATGCCCAAATGAAAAAACCGCCGCACTTCTGCGTTCGGATACTTCCCGGCGCCGTCCATGGTGAGGGGAAAGCCCTGGGCGACCAAGAAACCATTTAAATATTAGAATAGATGTAAATTTTATAACAGTATTTTTCGTTTTTTTGCGTTTTGCGGCAGGATTTTTTTATTTTAAATCAAATTAATTAATAAAAGGAAGGTCGGAACAAAGCCGGAACAGAGAAAAAAATACCGGGCCGCTTCCACCGTGCCGGGCGGCAAGGTTCTCTTGGTTTTGCCCTGGTCCGGCTGAGCAATGCGATGATATTGAAGGAACAGCATTGGGACAGGGTTTCTTTTTAAAAGGCTCTTTTTTTACCAGCATTGTTGATAGCTTTAAATATCCTTTATTGCTTACCTCATATCGTTTTCCATTTTCTTGTTCGAGGACACAGCACCTAAATTCCAAACAATATCAACACTTAAATTTAAAAGAGCTTTTTGAAATTGACTGTTAATTCCCATACTTTTGAATATGCCTGGCATTGCTTCCTGAATAATCCATTAACCAAGGAGGAGGGATAAGATGCGTGAGGTGGATGTGAAGTTGATTGCAGATGCCGTGGCCGATCTGAGCAAGGAAGCCAATTATTTCTTGGGAGATGATGTCGATGATGCTTTAAAGCAGGGCCTGGAACAGGAAGAATCTCCCGTCGGCAAAGAGGTTATGAACCAACTGCTGGAAAACGTCCGCATTGCCCGTGATGAAGAAGTGGCGATCTGCCAGGATACCGGCACCGCCGTCCTTTTTGTGGAACTTGGACAAGAGGTGCGCCTGGTCGGCGGAGACTTTAACGAAGCCATCAACGAGGGCGTCAGAAGGGGCTACGACGAGGGTTACCTGCGCAAATCTATCGTTAAGGACCCGTTGGAGCGGGTGAACACCGGCGACAATACGCCGGCGGTTGTGCACACTGAGGTGATGCCGGGAGATAAAATAAAAATAATACTCGCCCCCAAGGGCGGAGGCGCTGAAAACATGAGCGCGCTGAAGATGCTTACCCCCGCCCAGGGTGTGAAGGGCCTGGTGGATTTTGTAGTGGATACGGTCAGCAGGGCCGGTCCCAACCCCTGCCCGCCGATTGTTGTTGGCGTGGGTTTTGGCGGCACCTTTGAAAAGGTGGCTTACCTGGCGAAGAAAGCGCTGATGCGCCCCCTGGATCAGCCGAACCCCAACCCCTTCTATGCCGACCTGGAAAAAGAAATGCTGGAAAAAATAAACAAACTGGGCATCGGCCCGCAGGGCTTTGGCGGCAGAAGCACCGCACTGGGCGTTAATATTGAAACATACCCCTGCCACATCGCCAGCATGCCCGCAGCAGTCAACATAAACTGCCATGCCAGCCGCCATGCGGAGAAAGTAATTTGACTTAACCATTTTAACATGGAAAGGAGGTTGTTTTTTGTGGAACCGAAACGGATTGCCCCTCCCTTGACAGACGAAGACGTGATGAATTTAAAAGCCGGAGACAACGTGCTGATTTCCGGGGTCATATATACCGCCAGGGATGCCGCACATAAGAGGTTGGTGGAGCTGCTGGAAAAAGGAGAAGAGTGGCCCGTCGATTTAAAGGGGCAGCTGATCTATTACGTGGGGCCCGCACCGGCCAAGCCGGGAGAAGTGATCGGTTCAGCGGGGCCGACCACCAGCGGACGCATGGATTCCTACACTCCTGCCGTCCTGGAATACGGGGTGAAGGGCGTTATCGGGAAGGGGGCCCGCAACGAAGCGACCCGCAAAGCCTTTCAGGACTACAAGGCAGTGTACCTGGCCGCCATCGGTGGAGCGGGAGCCCTGCTGGCAAAAGTCATTAAAGAGGCTGAGATTGTCGCTTACGAAGAGCTGGGGCCGGAGGCGATCCGCCGCCTGGTCGTGGAAGACTTTCCCGCGACGGTGGTCAATGTCGCCCATGGCAACGACCTCTACGAGGAAGGGCGCAAGCAGTACGCCCTCGACTAAGCCCGGGCGGAAAAGCCCGGGGAACCAATGAGGATTAAAGTACGACTGATTCAATCCCAAAAAGCTTATTTCAGGCAATTTGAACTCAGATTCGTCCCCGCACCTCTTTGTTAAATACAGCTGTGCCAAAAAGGTTTTTTGGGGGGCAAACCACATTTTAATTTTGAAGGGAGTGGATCCTTTTGGACAAAGATGAACTGTTAGCGAAGGCGAAGAAGCCGGCCGAGGATGCGATGAAACTGCATCCCTTTTACAAGGGGAAGGTGGAGGTTTCCCTGAAATCAGCCGTGCGGAACTATGACGATTTTGCCATCTGGTATACGCCGGGCGTTGCTGCGCCGTGCCGTGCCATTTTTGAGAACAAGGAAGAGGTTTACAACCATACCAACAAGGCCAATTTTGTCGCTGTCGTTTCCGACGGCACCCGGGTGCTGGGCCTGGGGGATATCGGCCCGGAAGCCTCCATGCCGGTGATGGAAGGCAAGGCGCTGCTCTTCAAGTACCTGGGCGGGGTCGATGCGTTTCCCATCTGCCTGGACACCAAGGACCCGGATGAGCTGATCAATACCGTCAAAATGCTGCAGCCCACCTTTGGCGGGGTGAACCTGGAAGACATCGCCCAGCCCAAGTGCTTTTACATCCTGGACCGCCTGCGGGAAGAATGCCATATCCCTGTCTGGCACGATGACCAGCAGGGCACGGCCTGTGTGACCTATGCCGGTTTGATCAACGCCTTGAAATACGTGGGCAAAGATCAAAACAAGGCCAGGATAAGCCTAATCGGGGCGGGTGCGGCCAACATTGCCACCGTCAGGGTGCTCCTGGCGGCAGGCATCCCTGCCGAAAACATCATCATTACCGACAGCAAGGGCATCCTCCACAAGGGAAGGGACGACATTCCGAAGGAATATGCCGACAAGATTAAACTTTGCCAGATCAGCAACAAAGAACAGCGCACCGGCGGTATCGCCGAGGCCATGGAAGGGGCGGACATCGTCATCGGGCTTTCCAAGCCCGGCCCGGATACCATTAAAAAAGAGTGGGTCGAGAGCATGGCCAAAGATGCCATTGTGTTCGCCTGCGCCAACCCCATCCCCGAGATCTGGCCGTGGGAAGCCAAGGACGCCGGGGCCGTCATCGTTTCCACGGGCCGCTCTGACTTCCCCAACCAGGTGAACAACTCCCTGGGCTTCCCCTCCATCTTCCGCGGGGTGCTCGATGTGTATGCTTCCACCATCACCGATTCCATGTGCCTCGCAGCGGCCGAAGAACTGGCCGCCTGCGCCTCTGAAAAGGACATCAACCCCGAAGAGATCCTGCCCACCATGGACAACTGGGAAGTGTTCCCCAGGGTGGCCACCGCCACGGCTATGAAGGCCATCGAAGAAGGCGTTGCCCGCCGCGTTTTGAGCAGGGACGAAATATTCAACCTGGCTGAAAAGCAGATCAAGCGTGCCCAGGACCAGGCCAAAATAATGATGGAAAAGGGCATTGTCCTCCTGCCGCCGGAGGATTAAATCGGAGCCCAAGAAATACCCAGTGAGAAAGTTCGGAAGGGAGCGGGCGCGGTTCCCGCTCCCTGCCCGGATTTTACCCTACCCAGCACGCATTGAAGGTAATGAGGAGGTAGATGAAATGGCCCAGGTAGAAATGGTTGACATTTACCTGATGGGTAAAAAGTATTCAGTTCCCGAATCCCTAACCATCATGGATGCCATGGAATTTGCCGGCTACCAGCTAAAGAGAGGCTGCGGCTGCCGGGCGGGTTTTTGCGGAGCCTGCGGAACGGTTTACCGTATCGCAGGAGATTATGAACTGTACGTGGGTTTGGCCTGCCAGACGAAGGTGGAACACAACATGTATCTGGCCCAGATCCCTTTCTTTCCGGCGGTCAAAGCCG
Source organism: Syntrophomonadaceae bacterium (assembly GCA_003563895.1). Lineage (GTDB taxonomy): Bacteria > Bacillota > Dethiobacteria > DTU022 > UBA8154 > CSSED11-181. Next base: position 30,287 of record PWTK01000058.1, on the reverse strand, counting down.
AATACGATGTTGACGAGCTAACCCCTTCCGCATCATCCCTTGCGACCTATTATCCTGAAATATACCGCTGCATCGGGTGCAACTCTTGCACAAATGTCTGTCCCCAAGATCTGAACGTCATGCAGTACGTCGCCTATGCCCAGCGGGGAGATTTGGAGCGGTGCGCCAGCGAATCTTTTGACTGCATCATGTGCGGGCTCTGCGCATCCAGGTGTCCGGCGCACATCGTTCAGTATCATGTAGGCATCCTGGCCCGCCGACTCTACGGGAAGCACGTGCTTCCCCCGGCTCCGCACCTGCAGGAAAGGGTAGAAGAAATAAAGGCAAAAAAATACGATGCCGATCTTGATGAGTTGATGAAAAAAGCAACCGATGAGCTGAAAGAGCTCTATAACAGCCGTGAGATCGAGAAATAAAAAGGGCCCACACCGCAGTGGAACGGGTAAATACGTCCCAAGGAAGGAGGTTGACGTCCTGGTTGAAGCAGCCAGGGTAATCATATGTATACACCGGAGATGAAGGAACTGATCAAGAAGGTGGAAGAAACCAGGCCTCAGCGAGTGGGGGTTGACTTTCCCCGGATGACCCCCGAAGAGCGCACCGAGGTGTTAAAAAATTACCACCCCGATTTTATCGAAGAGGGCTTCCGTCCGCTGAAAATAGGTGTCAACAAGGGGGAAAACGCCCCCCAGGAGTTGGCCGATCTCCTGGAGGCGCGCAGCAGGCTGGAAGGCGTAGAGCTGAACCTGGAAGAAGTGGCTTATGATGTGGACGTGCTGGTGATCGGCGGAGGAGGCGCCGGGGCAGCAGCGGCGCTGATGGCCAAAGAACAGGGAGCAGAGGTGCTGCTGGTTACGAAGCTGCGCTTTGGCGATGCCAATACCATGATGGCCCAGGGCGGTATCCAGGCCGCAGACAAGCCCCACGACTCGCCCCCCATTCACTACGTCGATGTCATGGGAGGCGGACACTTCACCAACATCCCTGAACTCGTCCGCGCCCTCGTGAATGATGCGCCCATGGTGATCAAGTGGCTGGAAGAGATGGGCACCATGTTTGACAAGGAAGGCAACGGCACCATGGTCACCGCGCACGGCGGGGGGACCTCCAGAAAAAGGATGCACGCCGCCAGGGACTACACGGGCGCTGAGATCATGAGAACCTTGAGGGACGAAGCCATTAACAGGGGCGTCGACGTGATCGAGTTTTGTTCCGCCGTGGAGCTTATCCTCGATGAGGAAGGCAAGGCCGGGGGTGCGGTGCTCTACAACCTGGAAACGGAAGAGTACCTCGTTGCCCGGGCGAAAACGGTGATTCTGGCCATGGGTGGGGCAGGAAGGCTCCATTACCAGAACTTCCCCACCACCAACCATTACGGTGCCACCGCAGACGGTCTGGTCATGGGTTACAGGGCGGGGGCAAAGCTGGCTTTCATGGACACCATCCAGTACCACCCCACCGGGGCAGCCTATCCGCCCCAGATACTGGGCCTCCTGGTAACCGAAGCGGTCAGGGGCCGCGGCGCGACCTTCTTGAACATTGACGGAGAACAGTTTACCTACCACCTGGAGACGAGGGACGTGGCCTCTGCCGCCATCATCAGGGAATGCGTCGGGCGCAAAAAAGGCATTACCACCCCGACGGGGATGGTCGGGGTCTGGCTGGATTCCCCGCTGATCGAACTGATCCATGGCGAAGGGGCCATCGAGAGAATGCTCCCCGCCATGCTGCGCCAGTTCAGCCGGTTCGGGGTGGACATCCGCAAAGAGCCCATGCTCATTTACCCCACCCTGCACTACCAGAACGGCGGCCTGCTCATCGATGAACACGGCCAATCCAACATAGAAAACCTCTACGTGGCCGGAGAAAATGCCGGAGGCATCCACGGCCGCAACCGCCTGATGGGCAATTCCCTGCTCGATATCCTGGTCTTTGGGCGCCGTGCCGGCCTGCACGCCGCGGAGAAGAGCAAAGGGGTTGAAGTGAAAAAACTCACCCTGGACCACATCGACGCGCACCACCGGGAACTGGAGGAAAACGGCGTTGATACCGCCGGCAGAGTCTCTCCCATGCTGCTGCCGCGCTATACGCACCGGGAAGTGCTGGAGACTGCAGTCGAGTAATCGGCCGTTTGCTCAGCAGCGTCCGCAGGCGTTGCAAAAAACCCGCGGGTATGGATCCCGCCTCCTCACATCCCTAAAAGAGACATCCATGAAGCTTCGCCTCACCATCAGGAGGACGAAAATGTTCCCTTTCAAACAGGAAACTCATAGCGGTGGAGTTGCATTTTCAGGGTAGGGCCTGGAGCAAAACCGGCTTCCCCTGGATTCCGGACAGGCCAGGGGCATTGGCAGAGTTCATTCTCTGTAAAAATCTCTTGCCAGATTTGCAGGGCCCGTGAAGATTAGCCGGTTCAACGGAAAACATCCGCGCCCTGACGGCTGCCGGGGGCGGCCTTCCCGAAAGAGGCGGGACTTCAACCGAACGATACAAGAGGATGCTTCCTCCAAAGGGGCGGCATCCTTTGTTTTTTAAAAGCGGCGCAAGGCCGGGAAATGGGCAAACAAGGACGCGGCTGCTTACTCCGGTCCGATTGTCAATTTAAGGGTGGTGTTTTTAGTAAGCATACAAGCCCGGAAAAAGATTCAAGGCTAAGAGATAGCCGAGAGGGCTTGAAATGTACTTCCATATCAACAGTTACTACCAGTTCCATTAATTAACGCGGACGCCTGCGGGACCCCCGGGCCTGCCGGCGCAGGCTGCGGGAGGAATTTGGTCCGCCGGGAGAGAATCCTACCTTATCCGGAAAGATCCTGCCGAAGGCTTTTCAGGCGGCACCAAACCAAAGAAGGAGGAAGGATACCATGCAGGGAGCTTTAGACGGGTTGAGGGTGCTCGACCTGGGCCGGCTGCTGCCCGGCCCTTACTGCACCCTTGTGCTGGCCGACCACGGCGCAGAAGTGATCAAAGTGGAGTCGCCTTTTGAAGGGGACTATGTCCGGAAGATGGGGCCGATGATCGATGAGGACAGCGCCTACTTCTGGCAGCTCAACCGCAACAAGAAAAGCCTCTCCTTAAATCTCAAAACCCCGGAAGGGGTGGCGATTTTCCGACAGCTGGCTGAGGGCTCTGATGTCCTGGTGGAGAGCTTCCGCCCGGACGTCATGGACTCCCTCGGGCTCGGCTATAAAGACCTGGCAGCCATTAACCCCCGGCTCATTTACTGCGCCATCTCCGGTTACGGCCAGCAGGGCCCTTTTCGCCATCGGGCGGGCCATGATATCAACTACATCGGGCTGGCGGGGGTACTTTCCCTGAGCGCCTCCCGTAAAAGCCCGCCGGTCATGCCTGCCGTGCAGCTGGCCGACGTCGCCGGCGGTTCTCTCTGGGGGCTGGTGGCAATTTTGCTGGCCCTGCAGGCCAGGGAAAAAACGGGCCGCGGCCAGTTTCTCGATATCTCCATGATGGAGGGGAGCCTGGCCTTTCTGCCCCTGCAGGTGGCGCAGCTTTCCGCCGGCGGCGGGATCCCCAGGAGGGGTGAAGGGATCCTTTCCGGGCACCTGGCCTGTTACAATATCTACGAAACCGGGGACGGCCGCTGCATCAGCCTGGGAGCCCTGGAACCGAAATTCTGGCAGAGCTTTTGCCGCATCGTGAAGAAGCCGCACCTGGTCGACAAGCAGAACGCGCCGCGAGAAACCCAGGAAGAGGTAAAAAAAGAGCTGGCGGAGCTCTTCAAAAAGCGCACGCTGCAGGAATGGGTGGAGCTCTTCTCCGGCGAGGAAGATTCCTGTGTGGAGCCCGTGCTGGAGCTGGATGAGGTAGCCGATCACCCGCAGGTGCAGGAGCGGGAAACGTTTCTTGATGCACCGCTGAAAAATGGCGGCTTCATGAAGCAGATCGGCTTTCCCTGCAAGCTTTCTTCTACGCCGGCACGCTACCGCAAACACCCTCCCGCCCTGGGCGAGGATACCGCCGCCCTGCTGCAGGAGCTCGGCCGGAGTGGGGTCGAAATAGAGGAGCTGAAGGATAAAGGTGTGATCTGAGCCCCCGGGCCCGGGCAGAAAACCGGCAGTTTGCCGCACGGGCCGTCGGCGTGCGACCTGCGTCGGGAGGTTCTCCAAACAAAAGGCGCGTGGGGCTTTCAAGCCGGCCGCGTCAAGCAACGCGCGAACTTTATGGGCGAGCGAGCGGGTTGTTGCGGCAACTCCCAAACCCCCGGGATCTGCCAAAAACTCGCCGCAACCCCACCCGCCGCCGGGGCCTGGGCGGGGCAAGAGTGGAAAGCAGCACGGCGTGTGAGCCAAGGGGCAACCCTCAAGTTGAAAAGGTTCTGAAGGGAAGCAGGTGTCGCGAACGATGGAAGAAAAGAAACTGCAGGGCCCTCCGGCAGGGCAGCGCGTGTCTGAAATACTCTCTGCCCTGAAGAGGAGCTATCCCGCGGCGGGGACGGCCCTCAATTACCGCACCCCTTTCCAGCTGCTGGTGGCCGTACTCCTCTCCGCCCAAACCACCGATAAGCAGGTGAATAGGGTCACGGCGCGCCTTTTTGAAACCGTAAAGACTCCGCAAGGGCTGCTGGCCCTGGAGCCGGAAGCCCTGGAAAAAATGCTCGCGGGATGCGGACTGTTCAGACAGAAAAGCCGGCAGCTGCGGGAGGCCTCGCGCATCCTGCTGGAAGAACACGGCGGCGCAGTCCCATCGACGCGGGAGGAACTGGTGGAGCTGCCCGGGGTGGGGCGCAAAACAGCCAATGTGTTGCTGAGCACCGCCTTTGGCATTCCCGCCTTTGCCGTGGACACGCACGTGAGAAGGGTGTCCTTTCGGCTGGGCCTCACCGAGAACCGGGATGTTTTTAAGGTGGAGGAAGACCTCTGCCGGCTCATCCCCCGAGAGCTTTGGACCGAGACCCACCACCGTCTGATCGCCCACGGGCGCCGGGTTTGCCGGGCCCGGGGACCGCTCTGCAGGGAATGCCCCCTTTCTCCCTGCTGCAGTTATTTGGAGAAGGAACACCAGGTATTGGAATAAAACGTGGAAGGGGTGGTTTTGCGGCATGGATAAGCCCTACCGGGGACTGGCCCAGGTTTACGATTACCTGCTGTCGGGGGTGGATTACGAAGCGTGGGCCGATTACATGGAAGAGATCATGAGCCATTTTGGGCTGAAGCCGCGGCTCCTGGTAGACCTGGCCTGCGGGACCGGCAGCTCCACCCTCCCCTGGGCCCGGCGGGACTACCGGGTGTGCGGGGTGGACATCGCCGCGGAGATGCTGGAAGTGGCGCGGGAAAAAGCCGCGCGGGAAGGGCTGGGGGTCGAGTATTATCGGCAGGACATGAGGTCGCTGCAGCTCCCTTGCCTGGCAGACTTGGCCCTCCTTTTCCTGGACGGCCTGAACTACCTGCTGGACGAGGAGGACCTGGAAAAAGCTTTCAACAGCATCGGCGCAGCGGTCCGCCCCGGCGGGTTCTTCATTTTTCACCTCAACGAGGTGGAAAAGCTCCCGGCCGGCGAGGGTGTCGAAACAACCGTGGTGGAAGAGGAAGGCTTGACGCTCATCTGGGACAGCAGCTATGATAAAATCACCAGGGTGTGGGAGATCAAGCTGACCGCTTTTGCCCGACAGGAAAACGGCCTTTACCGCAAAATTCAAGAAAAACACCGGGAGCGTTCCTACTCGAGGAAAGATGTGGAAAGGATCCTTTCCCGCACGGGGTGGAGGCTGAGGGGCTGCTTCAGCCCGTATACCCTCTGGGAGGCCGCTGAAGAAGATAGAAACATTTTTTACGCGGTGCAGCGGGAGGTTGAAGAATGAACGTAGTGCTGGTAGAGCCGGAGATCCCCCAGAACACCGGGAATATTTCCCGGACCTGCGTCATGACCGGGTCCACCCTTCACCTGGTCGGCAGCCTGGGCTTTTCCCTGGAAGACCGCTTCCTGCGGCGGGCCGGCCTGGATTACTGGCCGTACCTGACCTATTACCACTACCCCAACTTCGAAGCCCTCCGGGCCATGCACCGGGGGCACAATTTTTATTTTTTCACCACCCGGGCCGGCAGGCTCTATACGGAAATCTCCTTCTCCCCGGGGGACTTCCTGGTTTACGGCAGTGAAACAAAAGGCCTACCCGCGGAGCTCCTCCGGCGGTGGGCCGGGGCGGGGCAGTGCCTGCGCATTCCCATGGTGAAGGGAATACCGCGCTCGCTCAACCTTTCCAATTCGGTGGCCTTGACGCTTTACGAGGCCCTCCGCCAACAGGGGTTTCCGGGCGTGGAGTAGAAAAACCCGGCCGGAGGGGCACAACCGAGCAGGGAGGTCGGGCGAGGCACGCTGTCGGCAGAGGGCACTTCTGCGGGAGAGGAGAAAAGAGCCGGAGCCCCTACCGCCGTGCGGAGCACCGGCATCCCCTGACCCGGACAGTCCGGGGCCATAAAAGGCGGAATGTCAAAATGCCCCATCCAAACGCAGAAAAAGACGGATTCCTCGGGTTCGCTTGAACGCGTTTTGCCAAATACGCGGGGAGATTAAGCCTTAGTGCTTCCTAACACAAATATTGTTCCGAATGTGATATGTTAGAAACAATGAGTTTCAGGCAAAATGTGAGGCTCCTCGTGTAAAAAAAACGGCACCGTAATTATGTTTTAGAGCACTCAGGCCCTTAAGTCTTAATTTCTTTGCAAAATGGCAAAACTTTTTCATACGATCGCTTGAATAACGATGTTTTCCGGGTTTGGAAAGGGTCTTCTAAAAATCAATTTTTATGGTTCTGGCTTGTCTCGGTTGGGGTTTTGAAGTACATCACTTCGGCAGCACCTTAAGAAGCATTAAAAACCATACATTGGCACCTCTATATGACCCTGGCTTGCACTCCACCAAATACGATTTTGCCTTATTAAACTTGAACAGCTTGCTGACTTGCAGGATGCCCGTATTTAATCAATGTGTTACCGATGTGATGAAACAAAACTGTTACCAATCTGATGAACCTTATCAATTAAGGACCGAGCATAAATGCACTTTCTTGCGTTTTCGATAAGGCAGAAACGAAGGAATATCTCATGCGTGGCAGGCTTCTCGTCAAGCAGCACATCGCCGTAATGAGGTTTCAGAGGGCCTGGATGGGAAGCCGTGCAGACGGTTATTGCTTGCCCGGTTCCCTGCCGGCTCCGCCGGTTGCAGGGCGCTCTTCCTCCAGCGCCTCGGACACCTCCCAGGTCCCTTCCTCCATGACCTCGATGCCTATTCGTTTGATGTAATAGTGGTGCAGGATCACTTTCAATATGGCCGTGACCGGGATGGACAAAATGATCCCCAGCAACCCCATGAGGCTTGCCCCGACGAGAACGGCGATGATGATCGTGATGGGGCGCAGATCTACCGCTTTCCCCAGGAGGACCGGGGTCAGGATGAAAGGGTCGACGGTTTGAATGACCAGGTAGAGGGCGATAACCAGTAAGGGGTGGGGGGTGCCGGGGGTGAAGCTGATCAGGATCGCCGGCAGCGAAGCCAGGAAAGGCCCGATGTTGTGGATGACGTTTAACAACCCGGCAATGACGCCGAGGGTAAAGGCGAAGGGCATCCCCATCAAATAAAGGCCGAGCCAGGTAAAAACACCGACGATGGTACAGCGCACCACGTTTCCCCGAAGATAGGCCCCGACCTTGGCATCCGTGATGCTGATGACATGGAGCACCTCCTGACGGTAGCGACGGGGAAACACGTTTACGAAGGTGGATTTCACGTTGTTGATGTCCAGCAGCAGGAAAAAAATTAAAAACAGCAGCCCCAGCAGGGACCAAATCTCACGGAGAAAGGGGATGCGGTAGGTCGATACCTCGGCCAGCCAGCCCCTCAGGTAGGTGGGGATCTGCTCGATGAAGCCGATGATGGTGCTCTTCAGGGTCGCAGCGATTTCCAGGTCCTGGATTATTTCCACTTCCTCCAGGAATTCCAGGCTTTCCAGCTGGCGGAAAAAAAGGATCAGGTGGTGCCGGAAATCCGTGGCAATATATCCCGCCAGCTCCTGTGTTTCGCGGAAGATCATGGGCGGGATGAGATAGAAGATGAGAAAGATGAGCAGCAGGAAGAGAGCGAATACCAGCGCTGCGCCCACGGGCTGATGGATGCGCAGTTTCGTCTCCAGGATCGTCACCAGGGGCCCGATGAGGTAGACGATGAGCAGGGCGATAATAATGAGCGTGATGACCGGAAAGATCAGTTTCAGCAGCCAGATGCCCAGCAGCAGAAGGGCTGCGAATAACACCAGTTTTAGATGCGAATTGAAACGCTCGTCCATGCCTTACCCCCGCCAGCCGTGTGAATGGTGTATCATCCACATTATAACGTAAAAAAAATAAAAGGGAAAGCGGCCGAAGGGGCGCAGCAGCACCACAATTTCCCCGTTGTCCGGCGGACGGCAGGCGCCTAAACCGGCGCGCGGCGGTGGTGGGAACGCCTCCCCGTTCCCCCTTTTGGCGGCAGGCCTGCCGCACCTTCCGCCTTTAGCGGCGCGCCGGCAGCGAACCGATTTCCTTGGCCCCTCTCCCGAGGCACGCGCGCTGCGGGGGACCTTTTTTGAATTGGTCAAAGGGTTTTGTCCTGGCAAAGTCGAAGTTATCCCTGGTCAAGATTTTGTGTAATGGGGGGCAGGAACTTGTTTGTACACCTTCATGTGCATACGGAATTCAGCCTGCTGGACGGCGCCGCCCGCATAAAAAAAATTGTGGAAAAAGCCAGCCGCCAGGGCATGCCGGCGGTGGCCATCACCGATCACGGCGCCATGTTCGGGGTGGTTGATTTTTATAAAGCTGCCGTGGAAAAAGGTATCAAGCCCATCATCGGCTGCGAGGTATATGTAGCCCCCCGCAGCCGCTTCCGAAAAGAGCAGGGCCGCGATGAATCCGGCCATCACCTGGTGCTGCTGGCCCGCAACAAAACCGGTTATCAAAACTTGATGAAACTGGTTGCGCGGGGCTACCTGGAAGGCTTTTATTACAAGCCGCGGCTGGACAAGGAGCTTTTGGAAACCTACAGCGACGGGCTGGTGGCTCTCAGCGCCTGCAAGGCCGGGGAAATCCCGGAGCTTTTGCTGGAAGGCGCCTACGAACGAGCCAGGGAAAACGCCCTCTGGTACCGCGGCGTTTTCGGGGAAAACGGCTTTTACCTGGAACTTCAGGACCACGGCCTACCCGAGCAGAAAGAGATCAACCGCGGGCTGCTGGAGCTGCACCGGGAGACGGGCATCCCCCTGGTGGCCACCAACGATGTCCACTACATCGAACGCGAAGATGCCGAAGCCCACGATGTGCTGCTCTGCATCCAGACGGGAAAAAACGTCGAGGAGGAAAACCGGCTGAAATTTGAGAGCGAAGAGTTTTATTTCAAGGACGCCTCCGAGATGGGGGAACTCTTCGCCGACTTCCCGGAAGAGGCCTTGGGCAATACCCTGAAGATTGCTGAGTCATGCGAGCTGGAGCTGGAGTTTAACCAGATGCTGCTGCCGCCCTACGAGATTCCCCCGGAATTCGGCAGCGCCGAAGAGTACCTGAAGGCGCTCTGTTACGAGGGCCTGAAGAAGCGCTACGATGCGGTGACCCCGGAAATCGAAGAGCGCCTGGAGTACGAGCTGCAGGTCATCAACGAGATGGGCTACGCCGGCTATTTTCTCATCGTGTGGGATTTCGTCCGCTTTGCCCACGAGCAGGACATCCTGGTGGGGCCGGGCCGGGGTTCGGCTGCCGGTAGCCTGGTGGCTTATGCCCTGCTCATCACCAACATCGACCCTTTGCGCTACGGGCTCCTTTTCGAGCGCTTTCTCAACCCCGAGCGCGTTTCCATGCCCGACATCGACATCGATTTTTGCTACGAGCGGCGGGATGAAGTCATCCGCTACGTAGTGGAAAAATACGGGGAAGACAGGGTGGCCCAGATCATCACCTTCGGCACCATGGCGGCCCGCCTGGCTGTCAGGGACGTGGGTCGGGCCTTGAATTTTTCATACGGCGAGGCGGACCGCCTGGCCAAGATGATCCCCTTCGATCCGTCCATGACCATCGACAAAGCGCTGGCGCTTAACCGCGAGCTGAAGGAGCTCTTCCATAAAGAAGAGCGGTACCGCCGGCTGCTGGAAACCTCCAGGAAGGTGGAAGGGCTTCCGCGCCACGCCTCCACCCATGCTGCGGGCGTGGTGATCGCCGGCGATCCCCTGGTGGAGCACGTGCCCCTGCAAAAATCAACGGACGGGGCGGTGGTCACCCAGTTTCCCATGGGCGTCCTGGAAGAGCTGGGCCTTTTAAAGATGGACTTTTTGGGTTTGCGCACCCTCACCATAATGGGCGAAGCCGCCCGGTTGGCCAACCTTGCCCGCGAAGGGCAAGAGCCGCTGGATGTGAATGCGGTGCCGCTGGACGACCCGGCCACCTTCGCGCTGCTGTCGCGGGGAGAAACGGCCGGGGTGTTTCAGCTGGAAAGCAGCGGAATGCGCTCGGTTTTGAGGGAGCTGAAACCTTCCAAGTTTGAAGACATCATCGCGGTGGTGGCCCTCTACCGCCCCGGCCCCATGGAGCAGATCCCCAACTTCGTGGAGAGCAAGCACGGGGAAAGGACGATCCGCTACCCCCACTCCGACCTGGAGCCGATCCTGAAAGAGACGTACGGGGTTATCGTATACCAGGAGCAGATCATGGAGATTGCCGCCCGCATGGCCGGTTTTTCCCTGGGGCAGGCCGACCTGCTGCGCCGTGCCATCGGCAAAAAGAAAAAGGAAATCCTGGATGAACAGCGGAAGGCCTTCGTAGAAGGGGTGCAGGCCCAGGGCTGCGACGCGAGGCTGGGGGAAGAGCTCTATGACCTGATCCTCAAGTTTGCCTCCTACGGGTTTAACAAGTCTCACGCCGCCGCTTACGCCATGATTGCTTACCAAACCGCCTACCTTAAGGCCAACTATCCCGTGGAGTTCATGGCCGCCCTCTTAACCGGGGTGATGTCCAGCAGCGATAAAGTCGCCCTCTACATCTCGGACAGTCGCCGGGTGGGGATCGAGGTCCTCCCGCCGGACGTGAACGAAAGCGATATTCACTTTACCGTTGTCGGTGAAAAACGCATCCGCTTTGGACTGGCGGCTGTTAAAAACGTGGGCCGGGGGGCCATTGAAGCCATTATTGAAACGAGGGAGAAGGAGGGCCGCTTCCAAAGCCTGCACGATTTTTGCAATAAGGTCGACCTGCGGGCCTGCAACCGCAAAGCCCTGGAAAGCCTGATCAAAAGCGGTGCCTTCGACTCCATGGGCGGAAGCCGTGCCCAGTATCTCAACCTCATGGAGAAGGCCATGTCCGCCGGCCAGCAGTCCCAGAAGGAAAAGCTGAACGGCCAGATCTCCATGCTTTCCCTGCTGGGAGAAGAGGCGGGACAGCACAGCCTGGAGGACGAACTGCCCCCCATTCCCGAGTTTTCGGCCAGGGAAAAGCTTTCCCTGGAAAAGGCCACGGTGGGCTTGTACATCTCCGGACACCCCCTGGACCAGTACCGCCTGATCCTGGAGAACCTGTCGGGAGTGGTGCCCATCGGCGAGCTCAAGGAGATCGGGGACCGCCGCGAGGCGTCCGTCGCCGGCCTCATCAGTTCCCAGCGGGTTATTTACAGCAAAAAGGGCCGACCCATGGCCTTCTTGAAGGTGGAAGATTTAACCGGTGAAGTGGAGGCGGTGATCTTCAGCGATCTGTTTGAAAATCACCAGGGCGAAATGGAAGAGGACCGGGTGGTGCTCATCAAAGGGGAAACCGATTTCAAGGAAGAGGAAGACGTGAAAGTGATCGCCCGCGAGGTAACCTTCCTCCCCCAGGAACCCAAGCAGGTCTTTGTCCGGGTTTCCGGGGACAGGCCGATGGGAGAAATGGTTGCCTTGAAAGATACGCTTGCCGCATACCCCGGGGGTATCCCCGTCTACCTGTATTTTGAGGATTACGGCCGGCTGCTTCTTTGCGGGCAGGAATGCTGGGTGCGGGAAGAGGAGGAGCTTTTTCACCGCCTGGAAAGGCTTTTAGGCCCTGAGTGCTTAAAAATCCAGCAGCTGGAAGCCATCTGACGCCCGCCCGGCGGGGCAGAGGCCCTTCCCGGTGGCTCTTTTAAAAAGCAATGTTGATAGCTTTAAATACCCTTTATTGCTTATCTCATTTCGTTTTCCATTTTCTTGTTCGAGGACACAGCACCTAAATTCCAAATAGTATCAACACTTAAATTTAAAAGAGACCGTCATGAAGCTTCGCTTCACCATCTGAAGGACGAAAAGGTTCCCTTTCAAACAGGAAATTCATGGCGGCGGAGTTGCATTTTCAGGGTAGCCTTCCCGGTGAGGCCACCTCGCCGGTTTGGCGGATTCCCCGTGCTTCAACAGCGCTTTATTTCGCCGCCGCGAGATTTTATTGACAGGAGACCTGTCCAGGCTGGGAGGAGGTCTGAGCCGATTTGAGGCGGACAAAGATCGTTTGTACCATCGGCCCCGCGTCGGAGAGCGCGGAAATCATGAAGCAGTTCATTCAAGAGGGCATGGATGTGGCCCGCTTAAACTTTTCGCACGGCACCCAGGCGGAACACCGCCGGCGCATTTCCCTCCTGCGCCTTGCAGAAGAGGAGGCCGGGCGGAAGATCGGCATTTTGATAGACACCCGGGGAGCGGAGATCCGCCTGGGAGAGCTCTGCCGGGAAGAGGTGGAGCTGCAGGAGGGAGCCCGCTTTGTGCTGACCACGGATAAGGTGCTGGGGGATCAGCACCGGGCCGGGGTGAACTACCGGGACCTTCCCGGCGATGTGAAGCCGGGCGACAGGCTGCTGATCGACGACGGGCTTATCGAGCTGAAGGTGGAGGCGGTGGGCGAGGCCGAGGTTCAAACGGCCGTGGTTCACGGCGGGAAACTTTTGGCGCATAAAAGCGTCATTTTGCCCGGTGTCCCCTTGAAGCTCCCCCCGCTGTCCGACGACGATCGGAAGGATATCGAGCTGGCCCTGGAACAGGGCGTGGATTTCATCGCCGTTTCTTTTGTGCGGGGGGTGGAGGACCTGCTGGTCGTCCGACGGCTGCTGGAAAAAGAGGCTGCAGGGGTCAAAGTCCTCGCCAAGATCGAAACTTCCGAAGGGATGAAAAACATTGACGATATCTTGGAGGTGGCCGACGGCGTGATGATCGCCCGCGGGGATCTCGGCGTGGACATCCCCGCCGAAGACGTCCCCCTGGTACAAAAGAGGCTGATCAAACTTTGCAACCGGGCCGGCAAACCGGTCATTACGGCGACCCAGATGCTCGATTCCATGATGAGAAACCCCCGGCCCACCCGTGCCGAGGCAAACGATGTGGCCAATGCCATTTTTGACGGGACAGATGCCCTGATGCTTTCCGGCGAAACCGCCTCGGGCTCCTACCCGGTGGAGGCGGTCAGCACCATGGCCCGTATCGCTTCGCGGATTGAAGAAGAGCTCGACTACCAGCGAATCCTGCAGCACTACGAACCTGTTTCCCGCAAATCGGTCACCGATGCCATCAGCAACGCGACATGCCGGGCTGCCCAGGAGCTGGAGGCCAGGGCCATCATTTCCGCCACCCAGTCGGGGCACACTGCCAGGATGGTTTCCAAGTACCGGCCCAAGGCGCCCATCATCGCGGTCACACCCAACGAAAAAATAGCCGCCGCGCTGAACCTGACCTGGGGGGTGTACCCCCTGCTCTGTCCTCCCTCATCGGATTCGGACGAGATCTTTAACATCGCGGTCAAAACGGCCCTGGATGCCGGGCTGATTTTTAACGGCGACCTGGTCATCCTGACGGCCGGTGTGCCTGTCGGCGTTCCGGGAACCACCAATTTCATGCGCATTGACACCGTGGGGGAAATTATTCTGCAGGGTGCCGGCCTGGGCAGAAAAGCGGTCACCGGCTGCGTTCACGTGGCGAGGCATCCGGGGGAAATAGAAGGTATGGAAGACGGAAAAATACTGGTAGCCCCCTTTACCGACAAAAACTGCCTGCCTGCCATGGAAAGGGCTTCCGCCATCATCACCGAAGCCGGTGGGCTCACCTCTCACGCGGCCATTGTAGGCCTGAACCTGGGCATTCCGGTGGTGGTGGGCGTTGAACAGGCCACCACCACGCTATCGAGCGGCCAGCTGATTACCGTTGATACGTCGAGGGGGCTCATCTACCACGGCCGGGCCACGGTGTAGCGAGGGGGTTCGCGGGCCTGAGCAGGTGCCCCTTAGCAGTCGGCAGCAGAAGCGGCGTTCGGGGGCGGGCGAAGCCGAAGGAGCGAAGGAGGGGAAGGAGGGCGCCGGATGAAACATAACGAAACCACCATCAGAGTGCTTTACAAGGATACCGACCAGATGGGCGTTGCCTATTATGCCAATTACTTCGTCTGGTTTGAGATAGGGCGCACGGAATTCCTGCGGGACCTGGGGATGACCTACAAAGACCTGGAACAGAACAGCATTTTTCTGCCTGTCACCGAAGCCTACTGCAAGTACCGCTATCCGGCCCGCTATGATGAAGAGCTGCGCGTAGTGACGCGCTTGAACATGCTGGAACAGGTCCGACTGGGTTTTTACTACGAGCTGATCCGCGTTTACGATGGCAGGGCGCTGGCCGAAGGAGAGACGACGCACGCTTTTGTCAATGAAAAGGGCAAGCCCGTGGTGCTGCGCAAGCAGAACCCCTTTCTTTGGAAGATTTTGTTGGAAAAGGTCCAGGAGAACATCGAGAGTTGAAAAGTTCCATCATTTTTCCCGAGCAAAAGGAGGGTCCCCCATGAAAGAGGTTAAGACAGGCATTGTTTATCACGACGACTTTTTGCTCCACACGAACAATTTTCACCCGGAGTGCAAGGAACGCCTGGAAGCGGTCATGGACAAACTGGAAAAGGAAAAAGTCCTGGATCGTCTGGAGCTGATCACCCCCACAGAAAAGGCATCAGAAGAGACCATTGCCCTGGTCCACAAGGAAAAATATATCCAGAGTGTGAAGGCGGCCTGCGAAAGAGGGGTTCGCCAGCTGGACATGGATACCTACATCACCCCCGACTCCTACGAGGTGGCCAGGTTAGCCGTGCAGGGCTGTCTCGACGCGGTGAACAAGGTCATGGCCGGTGAACTCGACCGGGTTTTTGCCCTGATCAGGCCGCCGGGCCACCACGCCGAGCCGGACAGGGCCATGGGATTCTGCCTTTTCAACAACATCGCCATCGCGGCGAGGGTGCTTCAAAACGATTACGGCAAAAAGCGGATCATGATCGTGGATTGGGACGTGCACCACGGGAACAGCACCCAGCACGTTTTTGAAGAAGATCCCGGCGTGCTGTTTTTTTCCGTGCACCAGAGCCCGGCCTACCCCGGCACGGGGAGATTGGGTGAGATAGGAAGAGGAGAGGGGCGGGGGTACACGGTAAATGCTCCCATGCCGGCAGGAAGCGGGGACGAGGATTACGAGGCCCTTTTTCAGAAACTCGTCCTGCCCATCATGGACGAATATCAACCGGAAATGCTGCTCATCTCGGCCGGCCAGGACGCATACATGGGCGACTCGCTGGCTTCCATGAATCTCTCCAAGCAGTTTTATGCCCGCATGGCCCGGATGCTGGCTGATGGCGCCGACAGGTATGCCGACGGGAAGATGATCTTTTTCCTGGAAGGCGGCTACAACGTCCACGATCAGGCCGATATCATTTTCAACGTGCTGAATGTCGTCTCCCACTGGGACCTTCCGATCATAGAGGATGCGCGTGCTTCAAAAGGGGGGCGGGGCAAAGAAATTCTCCACGCCATCAAGGATATGCACAAAGATTACTGGAAGTCGCTGCCGTAATGTTCTGCCACTGAATTGAGACGGAGGTAGGGAAAACAATGGCGAGAGTGTGTCCGATCAGGGGAATGCGTTTTTCCGAAGTCGCTGCCGGCGCCGATTATGCAAAACTCATTACCCCGCCTTACGACGTGATTACACCGCAAAAACAGGAGGAGCTGTACAAAAAAAGCAGGTATAACGTGATCAGGCTGGAATATCCCGCCTCTTTCCAGGAGGACAGACCCGGGCAAAACAAGTATACGCGAGCCGCGCGCACGCTCCGGGAATGGCTGCAAAAAGGGGTGTTGTTTTGCGAAGAAAAACCCGCCGTCTATCTCTATGAACTGGCCTTTCAGTTTGAAGGAAGGAATTATGTGCGCAGAGGCATTTACTGCGGTGTCGGCCTCTCTCCCTTTGAAAAAGGAGAGGTCATCCCCCATGAGGAGACCATGAGCAAACCCAAGGCCGATCGATTGGAAATGCTGCGCCACTGCGAAGCGAACATCAGCCCCATTTTCGGCCTCTACCGGGACAGGGAGCTGATGGTGGAAAAATATGGCGAGTCCTTTAAAAAGGCCGCCCCGGACATCGATTTTGTGGACGAAGAAAACCAGCGGCACCGTATCTGGGCGGTAGCCGACAGGGATTTTGTGGAAGAAGTCACCCGGTTTTTTCAGGATAGAACCATTTTTATTGCCGACGGGCACCACCGCTACGAAACTGCGCTGGAGTTTTACCTGGAGAAAATGAGGGAGGGGGCGGACCCAGAGCGGTACGGCGTGACGCTGATGGCGCTGGTCAATGTGTATGACGAGGGCCTGCTCGCCCTGCCGACGCACCGGCTCATCGCCTGCAGCGGGGTCGAAGCCCCAGAATTGCTGGAGCAGCTCGGGCGCTATTTTCTGCTTCAGGAATTTCCCGAACCCCGGAGCGAAGAGGAACTGCTTTCCACCCTGCGGGGTCACTTGAAGGGCTCTGAGGGCAGCCGCGTTTCCTTTGGTCTTTATGCGCCTTCTAAAAAGCTATATATTCTCACCCTCCGGGAGGAGGCCTGGAAAGAGGTGGAACTCCCTTCCCGGCTGGACGTGCTGGTTCTGCAAGAGCTGGTTCTTTCCCATATATTTCAACTGGGGTATGAGCAGCGGAGGGACGAAGCGGGTATCTATTACCTGAGGGACGAGTGGGAAGCAAAAGAAGAGGTGGATCGCGGCCGGGCCCGGTATGTGTTTTATGTCAACACGCCCCACCTGGATAAAATCATGGACCTGGCCCGCGGCGGATTCCGCATGCCGCAAAAATCCACCTTTTTTTACCCCAAACTGGCCACCGGGCTCGTCATGTTGAAGCTGTGAGGAGGTGAAACGATGGATCTGACGACGACGGAGGAAAAAGCCGACCTGCTGGGGCTCATTGAACCCTTCAACTACCTGGATGAAGATTCCCTCAACGAAATTGCTTCCCGCGCCGAACACCGGGATTACCCCGAGGGAAGCTATATCTGCAGGCAGGGGGAGAAATCCAGCGGCCGGCTCTACCTGGTGGCCCGCGGAAAAGTGGAGCTCTCTGTGGGTAACGCCAGGGGGAAGAAAACCGTTGCCGGCTACCGGAACAACCTGAGCTTTTTTGGCGAGACGGTGCTCTTTTCGGAGGAAGAGGGGTACCCCGGCAATGCCGTAGCGCTTACCCCTACGACCTGCCTGGAGATAAAGAGGGAAGATATCGAGGAGATGTTCGAGCAGAGCAGCGAATTCGCCGCTTATTTCGCGCAGCTGCTGGCCGACCGCATGCGCATCCTCTACCAAAAATTCGAGCTTCGGGAGGAAGAAGGGGCGGAAGAAGACGTCTTTCGGAGGGTCGTCTCAAACATCATGAATACCGGCGTGGTCACGTGCCGTCCCGACAACGGGGTGCAGCAGATGGCGGAGCTCATGTACCGCCATGACGTGAGTTCGGTGATCATCACCGAAGGGAACGGCAGTGACGGCGCCAGGGTGTTGGGCATCGTGACTGAGGGCGACCTCGTAGCCAGGGTGCTCCGGGAGCCGAACATAGAAGAGAGCATCACCCGCACCGCTGAAAAAATAATGACCGCCAACCCGATAACCATCAGGCCCGGCGAGTTCGCTTTCCAGGCCTTTCTGCTGATGGCCCGAAACGGCTGCAAGCACCTGCCGGTTACCGAAGACGGCGGCCGCCTGGTCGGCATTGTGAGCATGAGAGACCTGGTCAACTCCAGGCGCACCGGTTCCCTGGCCATCATCGACCGCGTGGAATCGGCGAGCGATATCCACGACCTGGCCACCTTAAGGCCCGAGATTGCCCGGGTGCTGCAGGCGCTCCTGGTGGAGAGGGCCTCGGCCAGGGAAATCAATGCGCTGATCACAGAATTTTACGACCGGATCACCCGCCGCGTCATTGAGCTCAGCGAAATGGAAATGGTCCAGGAAGGGCACGGCCCGCCTCCTGCCGGTTTTTGCTTTATTTCCATGGGCAGCAGCGGCAGGAAAGAGCAGTTCACCCGCACCGACCAGGACAACGGCATCATTTATGAAAATGTGCCCCCGGCCAAAGAGAAAAGCGTGGAAGACTACTTCCTCACGCTGGGCGAAAAGATTGTGAACGGCCTGGAGACCTTCGGCTTTGAGCGCTGCAAGGGGGGCGTGATGGCCAACAACAAGGCGTGGACCCGCTCCAACAAAGAATGGCGGGCGGCCATCGACGGCTGGCTGCTCGACGCCAAACCGGAAAATGTGCGCCTGATGACCATCTTTTTGGACTTCCGCTATATCTACGGACGGCAGAGCCTCTATTATCTGCTGCGCAACTTCGTCATCCGCAGCTTTCGCAACAATCTGCCGATGCTGCGCTTTCTGGTGGAAGACAACCTTACCAAAAAAATACCCCTCAACATTTTCCGCCGCATCCAGACGGAACGCAGCGGAGAACACCGCGATCAGCTCAACCTGAAATCTTCCGCTTCCGTGCACATGGTGGACTGCACGCGCGTGCTGGCCCTGAGCGAAGGGCTGCTGGTCACCAACACCTTTGAAAGGCTGGAGGGGCTGGGCAAAAGAGAGGCGCTGAAACAGGAAGACGTGGAGCTGTTGATTGCCGCTTACGAATCCATCATGATGTTACGCATCAGGGATTCCCTGGAAAAAATGAAAAGAGGAGAGCGCCCGGACAATTATATCAACCCTGACGAGCTCTCCAGCCGCGAACAGCTGCTGTTAAGAGACGCCCTGATCATGGTGAGGCGGCTCCAGACCACCACCTCCAACCTCTTCCGGCCGTATCTTCCCTAGCAGCCCCAGGGGACGGTTCCATCGCCCCTCCTTTTTTGGCCCTTAAATCTCAAGCTCTGCGCAAATTTGGCAAAACTTTTTCAAGCGATCTCGTGAGAGCGTGAGAGCTGGTGGTTTCTCCATTTAAAAGGGGGCGTTTAGACATTCAACGTTTATGGCACTGGCTTGTCCAGGCCAGGCACACCTCCTGGATGCAAATCCTTAAAGGCCCCCTTCCTGCCTCACCGTCCGTCCTCTCCTGTCCTCACCGCCCGCCTCCGCCACTTTTGCCTTTTCCTTGGAGATCAAATTGCTTTTCCCAGCTCCCCCCCTTTTCCCGCGTTTCCAGGTGATTCCTGCCGGGAGCAGTTATTCCCCCTTTATAACCCGCCCGATAGCGGTTTGTGCAGCTTTTCGTTGTTTTTATACCATTCCATGTACCCCCTCAACTGCTGCAGGGTGTGGATGCGCTTGCTGCCCAGCCTTTCCAGGAGATCCAGGTAAAGCTCGGCGGTTACGCGGGCGTCCCCAATGGCCGTGTGTCTTCCTTTTATGGGGATGTCGAGCTTTTTACACAGCCTTTCCAGGGAATACTCGAACATATCGGGGAAAATGCTCCGCGCCAGGATATAGGTGTCGATCACCGGGTGGGGAACCCGCAGGGGCGCCAGCCTGCAGAGGGCGATATTCAAAAACGTCAGGTCGAAGGCGGCATTATGGGCCACCAGGATGCTGCTTCCGGCAAAATCAAAAAATTTCAGCAGTGCCTCGTAAACATTCATTGCATCGGCCACCATCTCATCGCTGATGCCGGTGATGTCCCTGGCCGTTCTCGGAATGGGCCGCTCGGGGTTTACAAGGACTTCGAATGTTTCCGCAGGGCTGATCTTCTCATTTTCTATTTTTATCCCGCCGATAGAAATGATGCGGTCTCCCTTAAAGGGCTGGAGCCCTGTTGTTTCACAGTCGAAAACCACATAGGTGGTGTTTTGCAGGTTTTGGTCCCAGTCGATTTTTGATTCAACATTCTTTATTTTCTGACCCAGCTTTTCGATGGCGAGCCCTTCCGGGCCCAGCAGCGCATGAGAGTTGGACCGGTAGATGATGTTTTTAAAGGTATCGGTGATGCGGCGGTTCAGCGGGTAATGGAGTCGGGCCTTCCTGTTTAACGTAAAACAATCAAATTCAAAATAGTACCTTGTTTCCATCGCCGTGTCTCCTTTAACATAATGGCACCGACCTCTTTTTCGTTGTTAACCGTACAAGCGGAAATGCTTGGAGGTGAGGTTTTGAAGCCGGTTCACCACGACAAATGACTCTCTCAAGAGGGCCTGCTCTTTTTTGCTCAGGGCATAGGGGTTCATGTAGTTGTTCGGCGTTTCCCCCTGGCTCATTTTTTCCACCGCTTCCCTGATGCGAAACATCATCAGGGTTTCAAAGGCGGTCTCTGCAAATTCCACTTCGTCTTCCGCTAAAACCCCGCGCTTTTTGATTTCGGCCATTCTCTTGAAGGTTGATGTTTCTTTGATCCCCTCGCGCAGGCAGAACAGCCGGATGCAGTCTACGATATGGACGCAGGCGGCCCCTTTGAGGTTCACCTGGTTCTTGTGCTCCCCCGATTTTTCGGTCACAATCTGGCGGAAAATATTCAAGGGCGCCCGGTAGCGCAGCGCATCTTCTCCCAGGAACAGCAGGGCGGTGTTTGCATTTTGAAACCGGTCCGTCACATACTCCTTGAGATTTTGGGTGAGAGGGGAGTAGCCCCAGATATGCCTGAAGTCGAGAAAGATGGTCATTTTACGGATGTTTTCGGGATCCAGCTCGTCGATCCATTGGGCCACCACTTCTTTCCATTCGGACAGGGAGCGGCACCACTGGGAATTGTTGGCCATTACCAGCCCATCACAGCGCTCAAAGCCGCATTTCTCCAGGCCGTCCACCACCTTTTCCCCCAGTACCAGGAAATATTCCCGCACTTTTTTAAGGGTTCTTCTGTCGGGCATATCCTCAAAAATGATCCCGTTGTCCTGGTCGGTCCTGGAGTACTGCTCCATGCGGCCGCTGCTGCCCATGTTGATCCAGCTGTAGGCCACGGGAGGCTCCCCGTAACCTTCGGCAACCATATCCCTTTCGGCCATGGAGACGATCCTGCGGGTGAGGCGGTCGTAGAATTCCGTGATGAGCGGGCAGATCTCGGAAGCGTAAGCCCTTTCCATGACCAGCGCCTGCAGCACCTTATCGATATCATCGACGGCCCTGCGCAGTTCCTCCAGGCTTTCCTGGGATTCAATTTTGTTGACAATGCTCAGCGCCCCGGACTGCCTGGTCCTCATCAGGTCGCGCATGGTCAGGATGCCGACCAGCGACCCGTTGCTGGATACGATGACATGTTTGATGCTGTGCTTGATCATCAGGAGGAGGGCCTGGTATGAAAAATCCTCCCCGGAAATGCTGATGATGTTTTCGCTCATGATCTCGTGCGCTTTCATATCCAGGCTTGCCGGGCCCTCTTCGGCCAGCACCTTGCTGACCAGGTCCTTTTCGGTGATGATCCCCAGGGGGGTGCCGTTGGGGGCCGTGACGATCACGGAGGAGACGTCGTTTTGGGCCATCACCTGGGCGACCCTTTCCACCGAGTCCATGTACCCGCAGATGACCGGCGGCGAACTCATGATCTCGGAGACCCTCTTGCGCAGGAGGTGGGCCCCCGTATAGAACCCTTCCCGGGTTTCTTCCATGAAGCTTCGGTAAACCTCTCTCAGGCGCCTGCTGAGCTCGTAGGTGAAATACGAGGCGAACTCTGCATTATTGTTCATGATATTTTCCAGCCTCTCGTGGGGCACCAGCAGGCATTTCAGATCTTCTTCGGCCACCACCGATACGGGGTACTCTTCATCGGTCAAAAGGGCGGTTACGCCGAAGAAATCGTACGGGTTGCGGTAACCGGCGGTGGTTTCCACCCCTTCTTCCTGGGAAACGGTGACGCGTGTTTTCCCGGAGACGATGATAAAAATCATCCCCTGGGAAGGCTCGCTTTGTCTAAAGATATAGGTGTCCTTGGGGAATTCTTTGAAATAGCATTGCTCGGCCAGTTCCTGGTGCTCTTTCTGGCTTAAAATATTGAAGGGGATCACCCTCTGCAGGATACCGATTTTTTCCTTCAGATCCCCTTTAAGGGTTTTTCCCTCGTTGGTCCTGGCCATGGAAGGATTCTCCTCGAGCTCAGAGTGGAAAGATGGCGCCTTTCGGCGCATGCCGGCGGGGCACGCAGCCTGCCGGAAAACAAGAAAAAGCGCGCCGCAGAGGCGGCATCTGCGGATGGAAAGCGGATACGTTTTCATGGGAAAAGAGGTTTTTTCTAAGGACATTCTACTAAAAATAATCAGAAAAAACAAGGGAGGAGCGAAAAAGGATGCTTCAGGTCACGCCTTTCCCTCTCTTCATCGTGCTGCGGCGAAATCCTCCCGCCTCAAAGATTTCTGCCCGGAAAAAGGCAAAAAGCCCCTCTTTATCGAAATCTTTACGTGTGTGACGGGAGCTGATTAAAGTGAAGAGAGGATGGGTTTGATGAAAAAAATACCGTTTGATTTTTCTGCCCTGCAGGAGATCTTCCGGCGCCCGGAACCGCTCAACAGGTTCGCCCGGGAGGGAATGGCCGAGGTGAAATATCTCCTGCGGGGCGGCGATCCCTACCGCTGCGACCCTTCCTGCTACCGCTGCTGTACCGGCTCCATCCTCATGTCCTACACCGAGTTCACCTATGTTACGCTTTACCTGCAGGAAACCTGGCCCGAGCGGCATATCGAAGAGCTGATGCGAAACAGGGTGGGTCGGCTGCAGGAAGACGAAGTCAAACTGCTGTGCCCTTTCCTCGAGATCGATGCGCCTTCCAGGCACTGCCGGATATACCCGGCCCGCCCCCTCATCTGCCGGGCGTTTGGCACCACCGCGGCCCCGTGCGGAGAGGTCGAGCCGGCTCACATGGAAGAGGAGTCCTTCAACCGGGCCTATTCTCTCCTCTACTATGGGGACACGCATAATTTCATTGCCCTGCAGCTGAGCCCGGAGTGGGCCCTTTTTCAAGCGCCCTTTGCCCTGTGGTGCCTGGCCGACGGCGGGGAAGAACCGCGGGCTTTTCTCTGTTCCCTGCTGGAGCGAAAAAAGGAGTCCTATCGGGCCGTGCTGTATGATCTGCAGGAAAACCGCTTTTTCACTTTCCTGCGCGGGAAAAAGGAAACGGTCGACGGGAAAGGCGGGTGCCTGCTTGATGCTCGCGATGCTTAAGTACATCCTCTTTTTTATTCCGGCCTTCGCCATTTTGACAAACGTGAATTATTACCAAATAAAAAATATCCCCCCATACCCCAGGGCGATCCTGCTCTACACGCTGATCATGATCCCCGCATTTTTCCTGGCCAATTTCGGGATCAATTACATTTTTAACACCGGCTACCGCGAGGTAGAAAGTATCTGGCACATGAACATCTACCTATGGGTGGCTAACTTTATCAATATCGCCGTGTTTTCCCTGATCTGGTTCGGGGAGGTCCCCACCGTCCGCATCCTCATCGCGGCCGTGCTGGTGCTCATCGCCATTCTGCTCATCGTGTAGGCGGCCGCTCCGAGCCTTTCGGCCTCCGCCCGCCCGGCGGTTCCAGGCTCCGGCGGCCCGAACCGCGGCCGGCAGTGCTGACGCATGACTTTTAAAATACAGGCATATCAAGGCTTACAGGGATTGCAGCGAAACAATTTTTCGCGCTTTAGATGCTAACAAAGTCCTGAAATAAAAAGGTTGTAGGCATTTTTCATACTTCAGCACTGCCCGGCCGGCGCAGCGCTTGCAGGCATCCCCCTGGCTCCGGCACACAAGAGGCGGGGATCAGCCTGAGCTGAGGGGATCCCTTCGGCGAGTGTGCGCAAGGACGGTCAGCGGCCTGCGGGCGCGGCGCATCGGGCACAGAGCCCCTTGAAATACAGCTCCTGTTTTTCCACCACGTATCCCGGCCGGGGTTCCCTGAAGTGCGGGATTATTATTTCATTCAGGCACTCCGCCTTGCCGCACGCTTCGCAGATAAAGTGGGGATGGCAGTGCCCCTGGTTGCTGCAGGCGCACAGCGCGAAGCGCCAGATCCGCTCGCCCGTTTCCAGCCTGTGGACGATGCCCGCTTTAATAAAGGCATCCAGGGAGCGGTATATGCTGGTTTCATTTAATTTCACCCCCGAAAGGCGCGCGGTGATCTCCTGCAGGGTGAGGGGGCTCCTGGCTTCAAGCAGCAGCTCAACGAGGGCTACCCTTCCGGGGGTTCTTTTCAGCCCCGCCTGCCGCAGAATGTCTTCAGTGTTCATGGCCATTTCTTTCACCTCCCGGGGGCGCCTCCCGGCCTCCTTTCGGGCTGCCAAGGGCGCCCAGGATGGACCTGCCGGACTGGGACAGGAAGAAAAACAGCGCTGCGCAGAGCACGATGGCCGCGCCTGAAGGGACATCCAGGCGGTAGGAGACGCCCAGGCCGAGAAAACCGCTGCCCAGCCCCACGCCCAGCGACAAAAAAAGCATGGAGCGGTAATTGGTGCACAGCCTGTGCCCTGTGGCCGCCGGGATGACCAGGAGGGCGGCCGCCAGCACCACGCCCAGGACGAGCACGGAAACCACCACGGTCAGCGCCAGGGATACCAGCATCCCCATGTAGAGAACGGACACGGGGAGGCCGTTGGCTCTGGCCAGCTCCTCGTCGAAGGAAATGGCCAGAAGCTCTTTAAAGAAAATGATGACGAAGACAAGCACCAGCACCTTCAGACCGCCGAGGAACCAGAGGTCCTGGGCGGTTACGGCCAGCACGTTGCCGAACAGGAGGCTGAACAGCTCCGGGTGGTATCCTTCCTGGAGGCTGATGAGAAAAACGCCCAGCGCCATTCCCGAAGCGAAAAAAACGCCGATTACGGTATCCGGGTGCATGCGGCCGTTTCGGGTGAGGGTCCCGATGGCCAGGGCAATAAAGACGGCAAAAATACCCGCCGTGTAGAGGGGGTTGATGTCCAGCAGGACCCCTATCGCTATCCCGCCCAGGATGGCGTGGGAAATGCCCGCCCCCATGAAAGAGAGCCTGTTCAGCACCACAAAAAAGGAGAGGGTCGAACAGAGCAGGCCCGCCATGGCCACCGCCAGAAAAGCCCGCTGCATGAAACCGTAAGAGAAAATCTCCAACAGGGTTACCCCCTTTTCATGTTCAGCAGCACGTCGAACTCGCAGCGGTAGGCTTCTTCCAGTTGCGGGCTGTTCAGCACATCGGCGGGGCTGCCGTGGACGTGCATGGTGCGGTTGATGCAGATGAGCCTGGAGGCATAACGGGCCACCACCGCCAGGTCATGGGAGACCAGCAACACCGTGATACCTTTTTCGAGGCGCAGCTCCTGCAGCAGGGCAAAAAAACGGGACTGGGTGGGAAGGTCCAGGCCGGCATTAGGCTCGTCCAGCAGCAGCAGCCGGGGCTCCTTGCAGAGCGCCCGGGCCAGAAAAGCCCTCTGGCGCTGCCCGCCGGAGAGCTCGTGGAAGGGCGTGCCGCGCCGGTCGAGCAGCCCCACCCTCTCCAGGCTGAGGGCGGCGCGCTGCCTGGCCTCCGCGGGAAGGCGCCGCCCCATGGTGCTTGCGGTATAGGTTCCCATCAGCACCACGTCTTCCGCGGAAAGGGGGAAATGATCGGTAAAGGTCGGGTGCTGGGGCATGTACCCGACCTCATCCATGGTTTTGCCCAGCTTTTCCGGGCGGGTGCCGAACACCAGCACCGTTCCCGCCGTCGGGCGGATTAGCCCCAAAAGCAGCCGCAAAAGGGTCGTTTTCCCCGCCCCGTTGGGACCGATGATGCCCACCATGTCTCCCGGGAAAACCTCCATGCTGATGTTTTCCAGCACGCGGCTGTTTCCCAGGATCATCTCCAATTCCTGTGTATAAACGACGGGTTGACGCGTCAAAACTTTCCCCCCTTTGCCTGTCAGGCAGGCCGTTTCCCGGTGAAATCGCACACCGGCGTTCCGGGGAATATATGCCTTTGTGCTGTGTAAAGGCGAACGGCCACCTTCCCCGGTGGAGCGGCCGCGTATCACTTCAGCGCTTTTCGGAAAATGGCGGTGTTGTAGCGGAGGAGCTCAAGGTAGCTGTCGCGGCCTTCAAGCCCTTCTCCTCCCAGGGGGTCCAGCACCAGCACTTCCCCGTTTATTTCTTCGGAAATCACCTCTGCCGCCCTTTTGCTCAACTGGGGCTCGGCAAAGATGACATCGATTTGGTGCTCTTCCGCCAGGTCGACCAGCGCTGCCAGCCACCTGGCCGACGGCTCTTTGCCCGGGAACTCTTCGATAGAGGCGATTTCCTCCAGCCCGTAGCGCGCGGCAAAATAGCCCCAGGCGGAGTGGTAGGAGATAAAACGGGTTTGTGCAAAGCCCTCCACCTCATTTTTTATTTCACGGTGGAGCGCTGTCAGCTCCTCTTTGAATTCCTGCAGGTTTTCTTCAAAATAATCCCCCGCTTCGGGGAGGATGCGTTTAAGCTCTGCGGTGAGAAGCGGCGCAATCCCGTCCCTCACCAGCAGGGGGTCCATCCAGACGTGGGGGTCGTGGGGCCCGTGGTGGTGATGGTCGGCGCCCTCTGTTTCCTCATGCGCATGCCGGTCATGCTCCCCCTCTTCCCCTTCCAGTTCCACGGCCCGGTAATCCATCAAGAACTCTTCCAGTTCTTCCATGAGTTCGATAACGCGCGTTTCTCGGGGGGAAGGGGCATCCATTTTCACGGCCCAGTCGTCCAGCCCTCCGCCGACGAACACGATCAGTTCCGCCTCGGAAACCGCCCGGGCCTGGTCTACGGTGGGCTCGAAGGTATGGGGGCTCGAACCCTGGGGCAGCAGCACCGTAACCTCCGCTTTCTCTCCCCCGATCTGCTGCAGGATGTCGCCCAGGGGGAAGATGGTGGTGACCGCCTGCACCCGTTTTTCCTCGACCCTTTCTCTCCCTTCGGTTTCCGCTTCCGGACCGGGACCGGCGGAGGGGGAGCACCCTCCGGGCGGCATGAAAAGAAAAACCGCCACAGCGAGCCACAAGAGGAAGCGTTTCTTCTTTCGCATTCAACAAACCTCCTCGGCGTTTGCCCCCGAGAACCCGCCCAGGCAGGGAAAAAAACTTCCCCGCGCGCACCCGGCCTCAAACGCCCATAGATGCAAGTGAGTTGCATTTACAATTTCATAGTAACGGATTTTCTGCATTATGTCAATTTTAAAACTTATCCAGAGAAGCAAATTGGGTATGGAAATTTTTGAAGAAATAAGATAACATAGCGTAGGGACAAAATTTGAAGAGGTGACAACAGTGATCATAGGCGTAACCCGGGAAATTATGACCCAGGAAAGAAGAGTGGCCATCATCCCCGCAGGGGTGGCGGAGTTGAGCGCCAAGGGCCACAAGGTACTCATCGAAAAAGGCGCAGGAGAAGGCAGCCTCATTTCCGACCAGGAATACAGGAGCGCCGGTGCGGAACTGCTCGGCTCTTCCCGGGAAGTGTTCGAGAGAGCGGATTTCATCTTGAAAGTGAAGGAGCCGCTGGGAAAGGAGCTCGACTACCTGCGGGAAGACCAGCTCCTCTTTACCTACCTGCACCTGGCCGCCGATGAGGAGTTAACCCGGAACCTGCTTGACAAAAAAATCACCGCCTTCGGTTACGAAACGGTGCAATTTAACGGCCGTCTGCCGCTCCTGACCCCGATGAGCGAGGTGGCGGGACGGATGGCGGTGATATGCGGCGCCCATTACCTGCAGAGCCCTTATGGGGGCCGGGGCGTCATGGTATCCGGCGTCCCCGGTGTGAGGTCTGCAGAGATCGTCATTATCGGCGCCGGCGTCGTCGGCATGAACGCTTTGAAGATAGCGGTTGGGCTGGGGGCTTCGGTCACCATCCTGGATATCGATTCCGACCGCCTGCGCTACCTGGACGACCTGTTCGGATCGAAGGTCAAGACGCTCATTTCAAATCCCTATAACCTGGCGGGCGCCCTGGAAAGAGCGGATTTGCTGATCGGGGCGGTTCTGATTCCCGGTGGGCGCACCCCCGTCCTGATTAACCGGGAAATGCTCAAATTAATGCCGGATGGCTCGGTGCTGGTCGATGTTTCAGTAGACCAGGGCGGATGTGTGGAAACCAGCAGGGAAACCACCCACGATGATCCCGTTTTCCTAGAAGAAGGGGTCATACACTACTGCGTGTCTAACATGCCCGGCGCCGTGCCGGCTACTTCGACCTTTGCCCTGTGCAATGCAACCCTGCCGTACGTGGTACGCCTGGCCGAACTCGGCGTATTTAAATCGCTGGAAAGTGACCCGGCACTGGTAAAAGGGCTCAACCTGATGGGCGGCAAAATTTACTGCACGGGGGTGGCGGAGGCCTTCAACATGGAATGCGAGACTTCCTTGCCGGGCATCGTGCTTGCAGAATATAACAGCAACAGGAATATCATTTGAGAAAAGAAGGAATGAGATACGGTTTCCAGTAGATCAATGTGATGAATGCCCCTTTTACACGCGATGATTTCAAAGCGGTCCACGCTGGGCCAAAAAAAAACATAAAAAACCAGGCTCCAACAAACCTTCCGGTTTACCTCAGGCCTCTTTTCCCCGGTCACCTGCGGCCGTTCTTCAGCAATCCTCAAGCGGATTCACTTTGGCCCTGACCGGTTCTTAAGAACCCTGTAAAGCGGTTAACCTTTCAGCTTCTCGGAACCTGGCCTTGCACCTATATAATAGCACAGGTCGAAATCTTTTTCAATAGTTTTTTCAATATTTTTAAAATTTTTTTGCGATGTGGTCATCTGCCGGTTAGCCTCGCGCCTTGACTCGAGCTGGAAAACGAAGGCCAGGATGCCGAAAAACAGCAGTACCGCCAGCTTGTGCTTGCTTTTTTTAGGGTTCCGGAGGTCATCAATTGTTTCCAGCTTTTTTAGGATATTGGGCAGCAGTGTGCGATAGGTCTTGAGCGTCTCTTCAATTGTTTCCTGCCGCTGCTTTTGTTCCTGCTCGGGCGTTTCAAGCTCGCTTTTGCGGTTGGGAAAGGATGGTTCCCTGAAGGCTTCAAGTCCTTGTTCCTGCTGCTTTTTCCGCAGCTCTTTTTGCGCATTTTCCCTTTTTTACCCATCTTTTTTGCGGGCTTCCCTCTGGGGCCGGCGGCTGGGTTTACCCATTTTCTTCACCCCGCTCGCCCAAAAGGCAGGTCAGATAGTCCCTGATCAAGGGGTAAACATAGACGTGCTTACGGGAAAGCGCTGGTTTGTTGTAACGGTTCATCCCGCCCCTGCCGGCGGTTTTCCCCAAGGTAGAGCCAGTTCGCCGCCCGGTAAGAGGTGCCGCTATATTTTTCCGTATCCACAGTTAAATATTTCAAGCTCCTAAGTGTCCACTGTGTTTAACGTATGCAGCGCGCCTTCTTGTCAGGGAATGGGAACTTAGGGGTTGTAAGAGATAGTTTCATTACATTTTATCATCCTGTAGCACCCACCATTATGGAGAGGCAACGATCAGTTTGTAAATGTCTGCTTTAAGGTTTTCCACCCGTTTGATATTGAGGCCGGCTTTTTTGATATTATCTACAGTCCGTCGATTAATGTTGTTGCCGATGGTCCTAACAACAAGGGGATTTAAAATATCCATAAACAAGCCCAACAGGGGGATTTCGCTGCGCATGTGTTCCAACAGGACAACTTGCCCGTCTCTCTTACAAACACGGCGGACCTCCTGGAGCCCTAAAACAGGATCGGGGACAGAACAAAAGACGCATGTGGCTAATACAGTATCAAAATTATTGTCGGGAAAATCCAATTGCTGGAGGTCCATTTGCAGCAGATTGACCTGTATATTCAAGTCTTGGGCGCGAGCTCTGGCTTTTTGGAGCATTTTGGAACTCAAGTCTATCCCTGTTAAAGTGCTGTCCTGTGAATAGAGGGGCAGGTTTATACCGGTTCCCACCCCAACTTCCAAGACGCTACCCCGTGCTAAACTTACAGCTTTTTCACGCAGCCGGTGAGGTACCGTAATCTTGTCCAGCAGGTCGTATATTGCAGAAATTCGGTCATACCGTTTTTTGGTTTGCTCTGTTACACTTTTACTGCTTTTCATCCCCACTGAGCAGCCCTCCTTTTCCCGTATTGTTATCCCAT
>PWTK01000097.1 GCA_003563895.1 Syntrophomonadaceae bacterium | reverse complement strand
TGTAATGGAATTGGAAAGATCTAGCTTGTTTTCTTCCACCAACTTAACAATATGGACAAGGTCTGAGCGATCCCAGGCATAAGAGCCGAGAATTGATAGCTCTTTTCTTACAAATATCGCAGGGGGCAAAGTTTTAATTTCTTCGGCTCCCAGGCCCACAATTACTAACCTTCCTCCAATTTTTAAGCTTTCTGCTCCTGCTGCAATGGTTTTTTGGAGCCCGACGCACTCTACGACCAAATCTGCACCGTTACCTCCAGTTAACTCTTTTATCACCTCTACGGCACTGTCCTCCCGGTCATTGATTACATGGGAAGCGCCTATGAATTTGGCTCTTTCCAAAGCAACATCATTAACATCAACGGCAATGACCTGACTTGCCCCGCATATATTGGCGATTTGAACGGCATGTATGCCCAAACCACCACAACCTAAAACAGCCACTGTTTCCCCTGCTCGAATCATCCCACGCTTGACAATGGCATGAAAGGGGGTTGCAACGGCATCGGTGATAATCGCACCTTCTTCAAAAGTTATTTTTTCGGGCAAGTTAATGAGATTGCCGGCAGGGGCTACCATATACTCAGCCAGGCCGCCATTCAAATGAATGCCCAGCATTTTGCGTTCAAAGCAAATAGACTCCCGGCCATTCAAGCAATTTTCACAGGAACCACATATCACACAGGAACTTACAGCTACCCTGTCCCCGAGCTGCAAGCCCTCAACATTTGGCCCGAGGGTTTCAATAACTCCGGCCGGTTCATGTCCAAGAATGATTGGGGTAAAGCCCGTGGGAGTAATCCCTTCATAAGCAATGTGAATGTCTGATCCACAAATGCCACAGGACTTTACATTCACCAGCACCTCCCCTACCCCGGGCTCAGGAATCTCAACCTCTGTGATCCTTAACGGCTCCCCGCTATTATAAAACAATGCGGCCTCCATCATTGTGCTCAAAAAAAACACCACCTTTTAATTGATGTCAGCCAGTCCAACCTTTCAGCGAAATTAGGATTTTGGTGCATCCCCAATCCTGGGAAAGGTCACGTCGTCTCACCCTTTCTAGCATGGGGACACAACTCTTTCGGCAAAAATTCCCCTGTTTCTCCGCTTCGCCTGGGTGATGCTCAAGCCTTCCCTTATGTCAACGCCAATTGCGCTTTTTCGCTGTAGGTTTATTCATTAAACCTCTCCCCCGTAGCAGTGCCATCCAGCATCTACAAGCAGCATAAATCCTGTTATTAACCTGCTGGCTTCAGAAGCCAGAAAAATTGACGGGCCCACCACCTCTTCGGGCTTGCCGAAGCGCTGCAGCATGTTTTGTCTTTTCACTTTTTCATACCACTCTTTATTCTCCATTACCTGTTTCACCAGAGGAGTTTCCATATAACAGGGGCCAATGGCGTTCACCCTTACGTGTGGCGCCCATTCAGCAGCCAAAACACGGGTCATTTGCCTGATAGCCCCCTTGGTAGAGGCATAAGCAACCTGCCTTGGCATAACAATTTCAGAAAAAACAGAAGCCATGTTAATCATACTGCCTTTTTTTTGGTCTACCATCACCTTTCCAATCTCTTTGGCGCAGCGAAAAACCCCTTTTAAATTGATTTCAATCACGCTGTCCCATTCGTCATAGGTCAGCTCTAAAGCAGGTTTCCGGACGTTTATTCCTGGAATATTGAAAGAGACATCCACCCGCTTGTAGTGATCCAGCGTTTGTTTCAGTAAATTTTGGACATCTTCCAGCCGGCTCACATCACACTTGACCACAATTTTTTCTACATCAATTTCTGCAGCTGTTTCCTCTGCCCCGTCTGTGTTGAGGTCTGCAAGAACAAGCTTGGCCCCTAATGCACCAAATCCCAGAGCAATCGCCCTTCCCAATCCGGAAGCCGCACCGGTTACCACGGTTACCTTGTCTTCCACATCAAACATCTTCTGAGGCGTTGCATACCAATTGTTTATCGTCCAATCCTTATTATTCACATCCTACACCCCTCAAGAAAGATTAGAATTGAAAGAATTATCGGGTTGCGGCTCATAGGGATAGAACCGCAACCCTTAGAGAAAACATCAAAGTTTTTTTCATTATGTTTTCTGCATCTCATCTTCAATAATATTTCACATAAAGCCTTTGACTGGCACTCAGTTCTTTAAACGTAAACAAAGCGCCATAAAGATCCGAAAAACATCAAGAAATATCGTGAAGGATTTCTCTGTAAAGATTTTATTGCCTTCAGGTGAGGATAAGATCGATTAATTTCTAATCACTCATAATACTCGGGAGCTTTTTTGTATTTCTCCCAACCCCAGGGATCGTGTCCGGTCACGATAGCATATCCATAAACATCTCTGGCGTGCCTCAAACGCTGGATGGATTCCACTGAATGGGGAGGGCTCCAAACCAGGCCCGGCAAAACATCCTCATTAAGTATTTCTTCGACATAACAACAATCTCCCGTTAAAACGAAGGAGCCATCTTTGTTCAGCTTAACCACCAGTGATTGGTGGCCAGGAGTGTGGCCCGGTGTAAACCAAATAAATAAGGAGCCGTCATCGAAAAAGTCAAACCCATCATCTGCGTATCCATTGAGAACGTACCAATTCATATCTTTGTCGAAATCGGCACGGATGTAAGCGGGCTTCTGGTAAAACTGTGGAGCAAAAGCCCACTGCAGTTCCTCTTTTTGAACAAAATATTTTGCATTTGGAAAAGCGCCCACTCCCCCGGCATGATCCAGGTGCAGGTGGGACATGATCACAAAATCTATTTCTTCTGGCTTTACCCCCACTTTCTCAAGCTGATTCAGAATGTAATCGTCCTTTGACATGGTTGGAATATAAACATCACATACGGGACCCCAGTGCTTGCGAGCATCCTCGGACACTTCCAGCGCATTACCCGTATCATAAAGGAGCTTGCCTTTGGGGTGATCAATCAGGAAAAATGGCACCGGTACTGTCACCATTTTTCCAACATCACGTCCCATGGTCAACAAGCTTTTATCACAGGTTAATGTTCCTGAACTGAAGAAATACAACTTCATTTTAAAAGCCTCCTCGGCAGGTGGTTTTGAAATCGCTCGGCTCTTGTCACACTTTTTCCAACTAATAACATCATTTCAATCAAATCATGATTATCACCTGTCCTTTGATTAAAGATAACGAAAATTTGTTCTTTTTAAAAGCACTGTCTCTCCTATATTGATCTAAGCTCAAACAATTTGTATGCCGAACGCCGGATTGTGATAATAATTTTTCCTCGAACGCAATCAACCAAAATATTCACACAATCGTTTATTTGCCTGCCCCTTCAAGAAAAATCGATCTTTTATTTTTGACTGCTTCAGCCAATTCTTTGTGGAAATCCGGGTGAGCGATGCCGATAAGGGCCTCTGCCCTCTGCCGCAGGCTTTTCCCTCTCAGGTCGGCAGCCCCATATTCGGTTACCACGTAGTGCACATCATTCCTGGATGTGGTCACGGACGCACCCTCCGCCAAAGCCACAACGATACGTGAAACCTGGCCTCCCGAAGCAGTGGCCGGCAGTGCAATAACGGCCTTGCCCCCTGGTGACCTGCTTGCCCCACGGACAAAATCTACCTGTCCTCCCACGGCGCTGAACTGTTTGTAGCCGATGCTGTCAGCGCATATTTGCCCCGTTAGATCTACCTGGAGGGCAGAATTTATGGCAACCATTTTATGGTTCTTGCTGATCACAAAGGGATCGTTGGTGTAATCGACAGTATGCATTTCTACCAAAGGGTTATTATGGACAAACTCGTACAGCTTTTTACTCCCCATAAGAAAGTTGGCAACCATCTTTCCCTTGTGGTAGGTTTTGGCCTTGCCATTTATAATGCCCTCTTCTACCAACCCCACCACACCGTCTGAGAACATCTCGGTGTGGATGCCCAGGTTCTTTTTATCCTTTAAGAACATGAGCACAGCATCCGGTATGGCGCCAATGCCCAGCTGCAAAGTCGCATTGTCTTCAATAAGGTTGGCCACGTGCTTGCCAATGGCCTCTTCAACCGGGCCTATTTCCGGGGGATGCAGCTCAATCAAGGGTTCTTCAGTCTCTACCAGGTAATCTACCTCTGAAACATGAATAAAAGCGTCCCCCAGCGTCCTGGGCATGTTTGGATTTACAGCGGCAATCACCGTTTTGGCACATTCCGCTGCCACCTTGGTGTAGTCCACCGATATGCCAAAACTCATAAAGCCGTGCTCATCAGGCGGCGAGAGGTGAACCAGGGCAGCGTCTACAGGCAGGTAGCCTTCCCGAAACAGCCTCGGTATTTCCGAAAAAAAACACGGGGTCAGGTCGGCCCTGCCGCTGTTAATCGCTTCACGGGTAGAGGCGCCGGCGAAAAGGGAGTTGTGGATGAAATGCTTTCTCATTTCCGGTCGGCAATATTTTGCCGGACCCAGGGCAACCATGTGCACGATTTCTACATTTTCCAATTCCTCTGCGCGATCCACAAGGGCATTCACCAACACCTGCGGTTCCCCGGCAGCATGGGCAAAAACTACACGATCACCCGATTTAACTGCCTTGAGGGCTTCTGCAGCGGTGGCTTTTTTGTTTTCATAGGTGGTTTTCCAATTCATGAACATCCCCCTTTCTTTTTCAGTGAAATTATTGCCACCACATTAACAGTGCTCTACACCACTGACCTGATTCATGCTGCTGCTATTCTTTTTCAATGCTGGCAATAATGCGGGCCAGCTTTTTCTTATAATCCAGATTGGCCTGGCGGGAGATCATGATCCGCTGTGCCTGAGGAGAACCCGCCCCATGCATGGATTCTGTACGGTACCCCACGGCAGCTGTACCAAGGGTGATGTTTTCAATGAGGCGCATCATGCGCATTCGGTATTCTGTAGGCACATTTTCCACCCCTTTCAAGTATTTATCGATGTAAGGCCCCAACTTGGGATGGCGAAAATCTTTTTCCGAGGGCATGGTGACCATTAAGCCGCCGGCAATATCTTCGGCCAGGCGTGCGATTTCATATGGGAAGCGGGTAACGTTTTGCTTGCAAACGTTTGCCAGCAGCAGATCGATCAGGTATGTTCCGGAAGCGGTTGCAGCGCCCTGGCAGGAGCAGGCAATTCCACAGCTGTAGAGAGTCTCGTTTAAATGCACCATTTCAATGATCTTATCCCTGATGTGGGAAGCCCTTTCTGCGCCGTTGTACTCCGCCACCTGGGCTGCTGCCCCGATAAGGACATCTCCCACACCAACCTTGCACCCTCCATAGCTTTGACGGTGATAGCCGGCAAAGCGCTCTACCAGCGCACCTGCATACTGGTGCTCTCCGCACATGAAGATGCGTTCCTCGGGAACAAAGACGTCTTCGAAAATTACCAGTGCTTCCTGACCGCCGTAGCGGCAGTTGCCAACGTCTATATCGCCGCCTTCCAATTTGCGGGTGTCACAAGATTGTCTTCCGTAAATGTAAAATATGCCTTCGGTGTCACTGGGAAGGGCAAAGCACACGGCATAATCCCTGTCTTCTTCTCCCAGCGCTATCGTAGGCATGGCCAATATTTCATGGGAGGCAACCGCGCCCGTCTGATGAGCTTTGGCTCCTCGGACAACTATCCCATCGGTCCTTCTTTCCACTATTCTTAAAAAAAGATCGGGATCGGCTTGTTGTGAAGGCCTCTTGGAGCGGTCTCCTTTCGGGTCGGTCATAGCCCCGTCCACTACCAGGTCTTTTCCCTGGACTTCTCTCAAGTAGTTTTGGAACCTCTGGTGGTACGTGGTCCCAAGCTCCCGGTCCATTTCGAATGTTACGCTGTCAACGGCATTGAAGGCGTCAAAGCCGACACACCGCTGAAAACATGCTGCCGTTTTTTGGCCCATCAGGCGCAGCATTTTCACTTTTTTAACCAGGTCATTCGTGCTCTGGTGCAGGTGAGTAAAACGATTGATTTTATTCCCCGTAAGGTTGGACTGAGCCGTCATTAAATCTTCGTATTGCGGATCGGCTGCCAACTCATAGGACTTTGCCACGGAATTAATGGAAGGACGAATAATGGGATGATCCACGGGGTTATCAACCATTTCGCCAAATAAATATATTTTCCACTTTAACTGTTTCAAAGAGTCGAGGTATTCTTCGACGTTCATCATGAGAAATTACCCCTTTCTTGTTTGATGCTAAGCATTACCCAATATTTAGCAAAGGGTCGGTTCCATCGTCTCCCCTTTTAAAGGTATGGGGATACGCCCCCTGAGGTGGGAATTTCATTATGAAATTACAGGAACACCCCTCCTGCAGGGATTTCTCCCCTTGCCCCCGCTTCGCTGCGGTGACGCTCGAACCATGTCCCCGGCGGCACTCCCTTCAAACTTTACCTCTAACCTGGACACAGCCAGTGCCATAAATTTGAAATTCAAAATGACCCCTTCTAAACGTAGCAAACATCATTGTTCACGCGATCGCAAGAAAAGTTTTTGCCAAATTTACTAAGAACTTGAGAACTAAGGGCCTAAAAATTACTTAAACACGAACATTATGTCGGAGCTTTATTAATTCTAAATTTTCTCAACTGTCAGGAGATTTCACCCGGCATTTTACCCGGCACTTTCCTCACAAAATAATAAAAGCTCGCAAGTTAAATCAGATTAACTTTTCAAACATTATATTCTATATCTTCCGCCCCTACTCCTGCTTTTGACCATGCTTTCTAAATCAACAATGCTGCGCAGACATCATGACCTCAAGCTCAGCCTCTCCGCTGGAAACATCCCATATCATCTCATACTACAGCGTTCAATTCCCTTATTTTTCTTGCTGCAGCAAGAAAAGCCTCGCTTTGTTTGCTTGCTCATGGTATTGTATTTCCCTTGCCCCCTTGATGATGCTGCTACTGCACTTTGGTGGGGACGAAGAGATCCACGATGGCGATGATGATGGCCACGAGCAGCGCTCCGAGGATGGTGATGCTCATCCCCGGAACGGTAAAACGGGAGACATAGACCACCACGGCAGCGGTTAAAAACCCCACGATACTGCGATTCTGTGGAGTAACCCTTTTTGCGATGAAAATCTCTACGATAAACCCCAGCATGGCGATGACCACGGCCGCCACCAGAGCCTGACCGATTGTCAGAATGACAAAACCGGGCAGCACGAAGTTGACCATCATCAGCACCAGGGCGGAAACCACAAAGCGAATGAGCAGGCCGATTGCGCTGGAAAGGTTC
>PWTK01000067.1 GCA_003563895.1 Syntrophomonadaceae bacterium | reverse complement strand
TTTCCCCTCCCAAATGATTTTATGCAGCTGACCCATGCGCCAGGTTCGTGTCCGCCTGCGTTTTCTCCCAGGCTCCCCATCAACGTATTCTATCTCGCGGCTGCAGGGAGCAGGGAGGCCGGGCTGCAGCAGCACCGCTCGCCGCCTCCCCGCCCATGCTTCACCAGCGCCATGCCTCGAACTCCCTGATCCAACGGAGGGAACTCCGGAGGAACTCCTCCCTGCGCTGCGGCGGTGCGGCCAGACTGTTCAGTGCGGCCGGAATGAAATCCAGCACATCTCCCGCTTTCCAGCCCCTGGCACCCCTTTCCCGCACCAACAGGTCTGCCGACAAACCGTGCAGAAAGGCCCCGCATGCGGCTGCTTGCAGCGGGCTGAGCCCCTGGGCGGCCAGCGCGGCCACCAGCCCCGTTAACAGGTCCCCCGTCCCGGCGGTGGAAAGGGCCGGGTTCCCGCTGGGGCTCACATAAACCTCACCGCCAGGGGCGGCGATTACGGTGTGCGCTCCCTTGAGCAGCACGACTGTTCCCCACTCCGCAGCCTGCCGGGCAGCCAGTTCCCAGCGCTCTTCCTGCACGGCGGAAACCGTCGTTCCCAGCAGGCGGGCCATTTCGCCCGGATGGGGCGTCAGAACCACGGGCGCTTTTTTGTGCCTAAGCGCTCCCGGCTCCAGGGCCAGGGCAGCCAGGGAGCCGGCATCCACCACCAGGGGAATATCCAGCGAACGCAGGAGCTCTTTTAACAGCTCCAGCGTAGGGGCGGATGGATTGAGGCCCGGCCCGAAGGCCACTGCCTGGCAGGTGCGGGCCTTTTCCAGGACTTCACGCGCTGCACCTTCTTTAAAATCACCTTTTTTATCCCCCGGAAAGCCCAGGGAGATCACCTCTTTCAACTTTGCTTCCAGCACCGGCCGCAGCTCTTCCGTCGTCCCGGCATAGACCAGCCCCGCCCCGCCCCTGAGCGCCGCTTCGCCCGTCAAGGCGGCCGCACCGGTCATCCCGGGCGATCCGGCCACGATGAGCACCCTGCCGTAGGTGCCCTTATGGCCGTCGGGTTTCCGTGGAGGAAGCCGCTCCGCAACATATTCGGCATCGACCAAGTTTTCGCGAATGGCCGTTGAGGTTAAAAGCTCCTCCGGAATGCCGATATCGGCAACGGCCACCCGTCCGGCGTGCTCGGCGCCCGGAAAAAGAAGCAGTCCCCTTTTGGGAAGGGCAAAGGTAACCGTGTAGTCGGCTCTCACCGCAGTCCCCATCACTTCACCAGTGTCGGCCGAGATGCCGGAAGGAATGTCCACCGCCACTACTCGAGCGCGGCTGCGGTTAATATCGTCGATAATTGTTTGGTACTGTTCGCTCACGCGGCGCCTCGTTCCCGTGCCCAG
This sequence comes from Syntrophomonadaceae bacterium, assembly GCA_003563895.1. GTDB lineage: Bacteria > Bacillota > Dethiobacteria > DTU022 > UBA8154 > CSSED11-181. The sequence goes on along the minus strand of PWTK01000067.1, from coordinate 5,891 downwards.
AAGCGCATCCACAATGACGTCCCCTTCGTCCAGGCGTTCCCCCAGGCCCCGCAAGCCCCGGTCTTCTGTAAGCATCACCCCTGTTCCAGAATCCAGGAGGATGCGGTAGTTCTGGGCGGCATCGCCCTTATACGTTTCCGGGCGGTCTACCGCCAGCACCTTCACCCTGTATCCTAACCGCGAGAGGTGCCTGGCGATGACGAAGCCGTCCCCGCCGTTGTTTCCCTTGCCGCAGACCACGACCACCGCGCCCCTTTCACCCGGCGGCAGCAACTCCTGGAGCAGGTTCACCACCTGCAGGCCGGCGTTCTCCATGAGGACCATGCCCGGGATGCCAAAGCCCTCCATCGCTTCCCGGTCGATCTGCCCCATCTTTTCTCCGGTAACAATTTTCACACCGCACCACCCCGCATTGAACGTGATCCCTTCTCGATCAAAACCAGGGATAATCCCCAATCAAGACAAAGCCAATGCCATAAAACACGGATCTCAAAATGACCTCTTCTAAACACAGTAAACATCAATGTTCACACGATCGCTCGAAAAAGTTTTGCCAAATTTACGAAGAACTTGAGACTTACGGGCCTATAAGGCATTTCCAGAAGGGTTTGGCCTGATTTCTCATTAATATTCTTCGGTTCTCACCTGAACTAAGTGATCTCTCACACAAATATTGTTCCGAATGTGATCTCTGAGAAACAATGATTTTAGGCAATAAAAAAATGGGAAAAGATAACTCAAAGGACGCTTATTTTTTGCGTCAAATTGGGAAATAGGATGCAACGCAAATGGCTTAGGACAAAACTTTTCTTGTAACGGAACTTTTGCACCAAATGAATTACACAAATACAAGGATAACGAACCCTGTTTTTCCTTTTAACCTACATTCATAGCAGAAAGGAACAAGTTAATCAATAAGAAGTGTCAGATCTTTCGTTGTGAAAAGTGACCGGTTTCGATCCTAATTCTTAGTCTTTGAGGGGTTATTTGGTAAAGGTGCAAAAGTTACGTGTAAAAGAATACGTCACCGTGATCATGTTTTAGAGCACTGAACCGCTTGTGGGGCCGGCCCCGGCGTGGAAAAAAATGCACGGCAGCCTTAAAGCGCCCCCGGGGCGCAAATCGGCAGCAATTGTCCGATTGAAACCCCGATATATTTTGTTCCGAGACCTTTAAAAACCAGCGCCCTTTTGATAAGATATTGCCATCTCCGTTAAAACAAAGCCCCGGCTTAACGGCAGTCGGCAAATCGCGTCACGGGAGCTCCCCGGAAAGCGGCATGAAGCGTTCCGTGCCGGACTTATGGGAACTTCCGGCCTGTCCCGTTTCAAGCGGAGCCGGTTTTTCTACTGCCCGCCTCAAGCCTCTTTGTTTTGTCAGCGCGGCACCGGAAGGACAGGCGTTGTCTCATACGGTTCCTTTAAATATTTTGGCTCTTTTAAATTTAAGTGTTGATATCGTGTGGAATTTAGCTGCTGTGTCCTCGAACAAGAAAATGGAAAACGAAATGATGCAAGCAATAAAGGGTATTTAAAGCTATCAACAATACTGGTTAAAAAGAGCCAATATTTTCCTCCAAATCGGTCCATCTCCTGCCAGTATTCAAGAGAAGGGGGAGGTTCTCCTCTGAATGAAGAAAAATAATGCAATCCCCGGCTCCGGGAAAAGACATAAAAATAAAGGCAAAAGGGGTCTTGCCATAATTTTATCCGGCCTGCTCCTGATGCTGATGCTGGGCGCTTTTTCCTGCGCCCAGGCACCCGCGCCCCGGGATGAGCCGTCCCCAAACGGGCAAGCGGAAGATCCCGAACGTGAAGAAAGAGATGGCAAAACCCCCAAAGAAAGGGAAGGGCCGACAGAAGAACAGGAAAAACAAGAAGCTGCCAGGGGAGAAATCCCTCCCGCAGTGCTGGAACAAACACCCAACGAGCTGGGAGAGTTCATGGTGTTGATGTACCATGAAATTGGCCACCCGGAAAGCGAATGGGTGCGCACACCGGACAATTTCCGCCGCGACCTGGAAACGCTCTATGAGCGGGGCTACCGGGCCGTCAATTTAATCGACGCCGTTCAGGGCAACATCGACATTCCGGCGGGCACCTCCCCCGTCGTCCTTACCTTTGATGACGGCAACCGGGGAAACTTCTATTTTATCGAGGAAAACGGAGAGCCGGTGATTGATCCCGACTGCGCGGTAGGGATCCTGCTGGACTTTTATGAAGAAAATCCAGACTTCGGCCTGGCCGGGACCTTCTATATTTTCTACCCCAACCCCTTTCGCCAACCGGAGTACGTGGAAGAGAAGCTGCAGTTCCTGGTAGAAAAAGGTTTTGAAATCGGCAACCACACCCACGGCCACCAAAATTTGGCCCGCATCTCCCCTGAAGGGGTTCGCCGGGAGCTGGCGCTGCACGTGAGGGAAACCCAAAAATACATCCCGGGGTACGAGGTTCAATCCCTGGCGCTGCCTTACGGAGCCTACCCCGCCAACCGGGAATTGGTGGTAAAAGGGTCCTACGACGGGATAGACTACCGCAATGAAGCCGTGCTCCTGGTCGGGGCAAACCCCGCCCCCTCCCCCTTCCACCAGGAGTTCGACCCCTTGAGGCTGCCACGCGTGCGGGCCAGCGAAATGAAAACCGAAGGGGTGGGGATGTATGACTGGCTGGAGCGCTTCGAGGAAAACCCCCGCCGGCGATATGTCAGCGACGGCGACCCGCGCTATGTTACCGCCCCGGAGTCCCTGAAGGAATCGCTGGATGAGTCCGGGCTGGAGGAGAAAACAGTTCGCTTTTATAAGGAATAGCGCCCCGCCCAGCAAGATTTTTCACATGCTGCAGCAAAATTATAGATGATTCACAGAGAGCAAAGCGCCCCCCAAACCCAACCTGGACAAGCCGGAACCATTGTCTTCGCCCGGTGGTTGCCCTCACAAGCAAACTTTCACCGCCTGGCTGTCGTCCGTGCCGGGCCGCCGGGATGGGGACACGCCTTCTTTGCTACGCTTCGGAGGAAACCCTGGCAAGGACTTTTTCGGCGAATTCCCGCCCAAATTCGAAACAGCGCTTTTGTTCGCTTTCATCGGGAACCCAGCGGATATCCAGGCCCTCTTGGGCGATTTCAATGCCGGCCGCGGAGAGTTGTTTCTCGATTTTCTCCACCGCTCCGCCGTTCCACCCGGAGGAACCAAAGGCCGCCCCAATTTTACCGACCGGTTTCAGATCGGTCAGCTCTTCCAAAAGCGGGGCCACGGTGGGGAGCAGGTTCCGGTGTATGGTTGACGACCCCACCAGGATCCCCCCTGCATTGAGCAGTTCTTTGATGATATCATTGGCATCGGACAGGGGAACCCGGCGCATTTGGACTTCCACGCCGCCCTCCACCAGGCCTTCCAGGATAGACCTGGCCATCTGCTCGGTGCTGCCCCACATGGTATCGTAAGCCAGGACAACCTTGGGGCGGGCTTCTCCCGATGCCCAACTGCGGTAGGCATCGATGATGATCTCCGGTTCCTGTCGCCAGATAATCCCGTGGCTGGGGGCGATCATTTTAATCTCCAGCCCCAACTTCTGCACCTCTTCCAGTTTTTTCAGGACCAGACGGCTGAAAGGATAGAGGATGTTCGCGTAATACTTTTCCGCTTCCTCTACCACCTCGTGCAGGTCGACCTCGTCGTCAAACCTGGCCGAGGAAGCAAAGTGTTGGCCGAAGGCATCGTTGGGCATCAGCAGGGCCTCTTCCTTTAAGTAGGTAAACATGCTGTCCGGCCAGTGGAGCATGGGAGCTTCGAGAAAGGAAAGGGTTTTATTTCCCAGGGAAAGCTCATCGCCAGTTTTTACCACCCGGAAATCCCAGTCCCGGTAATAGTTTTTCTTCAACCCCTCCAGCCCCCTTTTGCTGCAGAGCACCTGGGCCTGGGGGCACTGCTCCATCACGGCCGGCAGAGCTCCCGAGTGGTCCACCTCAACGTGGTTGGAAACGACATAATCGATCCGGGAGGGATCCACCACGTCGCTTATTTTTTGGAGCAGTTCACCCGCAAAGGGAGTGAAAACGGTATCCACCAGTGCGGTTTTCTCGCCGCATACCAGGTAGGCGTTGTAGGTGGTCCCGCGGTGGGTAGAGAGGGAATAGCCGTGGAAATAGCGCAGGTCCCAGTCCACAACTCCAACCCAGTATACATCTTTTACCAACTCTACGGCTCTGGACAAGGGTAAAACCTCCTTGTGAGGAATTGTCAGCTCCGGCGGGCTGAATTGAGTTGATCATAACACAAAACTAATTCCTTTAAAATAATTACTTTTACATCGCCATTTTTGGGTATAATGCTGTCAGAAGCGTCTATCATAATGCCGGCGGCCATTTGAAATTCTTTCTGCCGGCCCTCAGGGGGTGTTTACAATTTCGGCAATACCGCTTGTCATTGCAGTGGCCCTTTTTATTCTGGGGATGATTGGAACAATCGTGCCTTTCATGCCGGGAGTCGTTTTGATCTGGCTGGGAATGCTGCTCTACGGGATCCTGACAGGCTTTGAAGCCTTTGGGGCCGGTTTTCTCGTGCTCCAGGGGCTGGCAACGGCGCTGGTCCTGGTCATCGACTATATTGCGACGGCCTTGGGAACCAGGCGTTTCGGCGGCTCCCGGGCCGCCATGGTGGGCGCGGCCGTTGGTCTGTTCGCAGGACTTCTTACGGCAGGGCCGGCGGGGATTATCTTCGGTCCCTTTCTGGGGGCCTTCGTGGTGGAGCTGTTGAGGGGTTTGCCAGGCGGCAAAGCCCTGCGTTCCAGTTTCGGCGCGCTGATCGGGGTAGTAGGGGGCATCTTCCTGAAGCTCTTCATCGAAGTCTTCATGATTATCTGGTTTTTCACCAGGATTCTTGGCTGAAAAATCCGCGACCGGTGCAGGCGAAGCAGCGCTTCACTGCCAGCTTCAGGCACAAAACTTTTTTTATGAAAAAGTGTTGACAGAAAGCGAGGAACATTATATCCTTAAAATGCAGCAAAAAATGATAATGGTTCTCATTATCAGAACCTTGCAGGATACGGAGACAAAACATGGGCCTCATTCAACCGCTGATATGCACCTGGGAAAAATGCATCAGCGGCCTGCCTTTTGCCGCCGAGCTCTACTCGCGCCCCTACAGGCAGGTCGTGGAAAAAGAAATTGCGCTGGCCGAAATCAACGGCTCAGCCAGGGTTCTGAACATCGGCTGCGGAGCCGTACCGTTCACCGCCATTCACCTGGTTCTCATCACCGGAGCCGAGGTATGGGCCCAGGACCGCGACCCGCAAGCGGTAAAGAGGGCCGAGCTCTGCGTGCAGAATGCCGGCTTGAAAAAAAAGGTGAGGGTTTTCGAGGGCGACGGCTCAAAGGCAATACCGACAGGCTTTGACATTGCCCTCGTGGCCCTGCAGGCTGAACCGAAGCTCAACATACTCCATAACCTGCTGGCTGCCCTGCAGCCGGGAGGCCGGATCGTATTTCGCCTTCCCAGCCCAAAATTTAAGAACCATTACGACTCGCTTCCGGAAAGCATTCCCTTTGCGGGTGATGTGCGGCACGGGATGCAGACATTCGATCGCTCAGTGCTGCTGTTTAAACCGCCGGAAGACAAGGGGGGTCGGCCGCTTTGAGCGTCAGGCACCCCCTGCTGTGGATCGCAGGCCTTTCCACCATTGTTTTCTGCGCCCTCTACCTGGGTTGGGATGAAATATACCAGGCCCTGCACCGCGCCGACCCGCCAACCATGGCGGGGCTGGCCCTTCTGCAAGTCGCCACCCTGGGATTGACGGCGTACCAGTGGCATTTCCTCCTCCGCAAACTGGGAGGGCGGCTGCCTTTTTCCCGTGTTTTTGGCATTTACCTCGCCGGCGGATTCGTGGAAAGCGTGA
>PWTK01000076.1 GCA_003563895.1 Syntrophomonadaceae bacterium | reverse complement strand
TAGAGTTGAACAACCAGTCTTTTTACCTCTGCGCTTCGGAAAATGCTGAAAACCAGGTCACCGGATTCATGTTTAAACGTCTTTCTAAGCAGGAAGCGGAACATGCCGAATTGCTGTGCAAGATGATGGGCATTGACGAACCCGATCCTCCTGAGGTGGAGTGTGCAGGCAGCGATGCCGAAAACTTCGCTGAAGCCAACCGGAGAGAAAAACGGGCTGCGAACTTTTACCTGGCAGTGGCAAGCCGGGCGCCCGAAGAGAGGGTCAGGCAGGTTTTCCAGGCCATTGCTGAAATAGAAGGCGAACACCTCAAGGCTTCCAATATTTACGGTGGCACGAAATAACTATTGTTACTTCACTGCGATTGCATTACATTTGCTGTTCTTATTAGCTTCTTGAACTACAATGCCGCACACACTTCCAAAGAGCCTTAACAATGGCCACCACGATAAATGATATACTGCTAGGAGTTGGGCCTCAAGGTTTTTTGCTTCCGGCTTCCGCGTTCAGGTGAAATTTTATGCCTTTTATCGGCCGGCGAGAAAGGAATGATGCAGCGCATTTTTTTCCTGCTCGCTGCCTTCCCGGGCCGGCCGGGGGCGATGGCGGTAGTTGAAGGAAGAATAAAGAGCACGGTGGCGCCCAGAATAAGGCAGCACCCATGTAAGACGCCCCTTCTTCACTGCTGGAGAAGGAGCGTCTTTTTTTTGTGCCCGACATGATCGTTCCTTTCCGGCGAACCGCCGTATTCGGAACGGCACGTGAATTTGTTTGAGGGGTCGGCTGCTCAATGAATGGGGTGGCCTCCTGCCCGATCAGGCGCTTTTCTGCTACCTTAGGAGCATTAAGAATTAGCGGATTTTCGCATTAAGTTTATTCCAAAAAGTAATGGCAGAGCCGCGGGTTCGTGTTAGGATTATTTTAAGAAAAATTACATATGAGGTTGAAGCAGAAAAGGGATGCTCTCGCCAGGCTGCCGAATGAGGGGTTTTTCTTTTCCCCCGTCCCCGGACAGCCCTCCGGGGATGTTCTTTTCAAGCCACCTCATGCTAGAGAAGGGTGTGATGCTCATGATTTCCTGGCCCATGAAAGCGAACGGCAAGCCGGCCCAGCCCCCTCCCAAAGAGCCTAATTTCAACAAGAAAAAGGACCTGGACGCTTTGGCCGTGGAAACCCTGCGCCGGGTCATCGACGCTTCCGACGACAGCCTGGACCTGGAGAAGATGGACAGCTTCCAGAAAAAGCAGTTCACCGGCAAGATTCACGACACCCTGGCGGAGCTGCTGGACGAAGGGGGCCGCCACCTCTCCAGGGAGGACAAGCAGCGCGTCATCCAGCAGGTCACCGACGAGATCTTCGGCTACGGGCCCATCAACGCCCTCATCCAGGACTCCACCGTGACCGAGATCATGATCAACGGCTACGACAACATCTACATCGAGCGCAAGGGGCGCTTGACCAAATCCGAGATCACCTTCCGCGACAACGCCCACGTCTCCCACACCTTGAACAAGATCATCCACCCGCTGGGCCGCCGCCTGGACGAGAGCTGCCCCTCGGTGGACGCGCGCCTCCCCGACGGCTCGCGCGTCAACGCCATCATCCCGCCTTTGTCCCTGCGGGGCCCCTGCGTGACCATCCGCAAGTTCTCCACGGACCCCTTCACGGTGGACGACCTGGTGGACTTTTCCACCCTCACCCGGGAGATGGCCGACTTTTTGGCGGCCTGCATCCGCGCCCGCGCCAGCATGGTCGTCTCCGGCGGCACCGGCAGCGGCAAGACCACCACCTTGAACGTGCTCTCGGGCTTCATCCCGGACACGGAGCGCATCGTGACCATCGAGGACACCGCCGAGCTGCAGCTGCCCCAGGACAACCTGGTCCCCCTGGAGAGCCGCCGCGCCAACATCGAGGGCAAGGGCGAGTACACCATCCGCGACCTGGTCATCAACTCCCTGCGCATGCGCCCCGACCGCATCGTCGTGGGCGAGGTCCGCGGCGGCGAGGCGCTGGACATGCTGCAGGCCATGAACACCGGCCACGAGGGCTCCATCAGCACCCTGCACAGCAACAGCCCCCGCGACGCGCTGACCCGCCTGGAGACGATGGTGCTCATGGCGGGCATGGAGCTGCCGCTGAAGGCCATCCGCGATCAGATCGCCTCCGCCGTGGAGCTCATCGTGCACCAGTCACGCCTCAGCGACGGCACCCGCAAGATCACCCGCATCTCCGAGGTGGCCGGCCTGGAGAACGACGTCATCACGCTGCGGGACGTCTTCGTCTTCAAGCAGGAGGGCCTCGACGAAGAGGGAAACATTGTCGGCAAACACGTCCCCACCGGCATAGAGCCCCGGGTCATGGAGAAGCTGTGGGCCGCCGGCGAGCCCTTCCGCATGACGGATGTCCCCGGCTGGAAAGAGGCCGCCCGGGCCCTGCAGGGCGACGAAGAAGAGGAAGAGGAAGGAGAGAAAGAACCCGCTTCCGGGGAAGAACCGGAAACGCCTCCCGCGAGAGCGATAAATAAAGGGGAAGAGGGGGAAGAAGCCGACGGGGAGGAAGCCCGCGGGGAAAAAGCCGCTGCGGAGCAATCCATTCCCGGGGAAGCCCCCCAACAAACAGCAGAAACAAAAGCGCCCGCGGCGGAAACCGATACCGGCGCAGCAGCGGGAAAAAAGGAAGACCCCGATGAATCCGCAAGGGCTGGAATAGAACTAAAGGGAGCAGCGGCTGCGGCGGATGAGGGGAGTGCCCACGGGAACCCAGAAGAAGGGCCGACAGGAGATGTTCCGGGAGAAGACGCCCCGGCAGAAGAGGAACAGGGGGCAGAAGAAAGTGCAAGTGGGGAAGAGGAAGAAAACGTCAAATCGGAGGAGGTTGCGCACATGCTCACATTGATAACGGAGGCCCCCTCCGCTGCCGAGATTGGCGAAGAGGCCGCTTTTTGCGTGACCGTCGCCAACGAGGGTTCAGAGCCCTTCCACAACGTCCAGCTCACCGACGATCTGCTGGACTGGAACACCCACATCGAAAACCTGTTTCCCGGCCAATCGAGGACGTTCCAGGTGGAGGCCTTCCTCCCCGGCGACCGGGGCGATTACCTGGAAGGCAACACCCATGCCTGGGCTGAGAACTCCTCCGGCGAGATCATCGGCCGGCAGAGCACCTACGGCCTGGAGGTGCTGGTCCCGCAGATCACCCTGGCCGTTTCCGGGCCGGCCGAAGCCGCGCCCGGCACAGAGGTGCGCATCACCCTCACCGTCACCAACGACAGCCAGGGGGTCGACCTCTTCCAGCTGCAGGCAGCCGACGAGCTTTTGGGCTGGAGCGAGCACATCAAGTCCCTACCGGCCGGTCAGACAAGATTTTTCAAGGTGGGCTACACCGTTCCCGAAACCGCCATCGAGCTCAGCTCGACCGTGCGCATCACCGCCGAAACCCGTTTTGGCGAACCGGTGACCGCCCGCGCGCGCTGGTCCATGCGGGCCGGACAAGTGCTTGCGGGGGAAGCTGAGCTGGCACAGGCGCCGCTGCGGGTCGTCTCCGCCCAGGGAAATGCCGGGCTTGACCCGTCCCCGGAGGAAGAAGCCGAGCCGTGGGATCATCCCCTGGGGATCACACTGCCCCTCGGTGACGATCCCTTCGTTTCCGGCAGGCCCGCCTGTGGGCACGAAGAACTGCCGGCGGAAATGGCGGTGGAAGGCGCGGCGGCAGTGGAAGAAGCAGAAAGCGCGGGTTGCGCGGAAGAAACGCAGGAGGAAACTCCCGTGGAAGAAGCCCGGGAGGAAACCCCCGCGAAAGAAGCGGAATCCCTTAAAAAACAACGGGAAGAAGGGGAGGAGCATTTGCTAAAAGAAAAATTGCAGGAAGAGCTGGCAGAAGGAACCGACAGCACGGCCATGCCGGAAGGAGCAGGCCTGCCGGAGGATGGCACCCGGGAAGAAGAAAAGCAGGAGGGTGCTCAGGGAGAAGAGGAGCAGGCGGTGCAAGAAAAGCTGGCGGCGCAGGATGCAGGGTCGGACGGGGAAGCATTGCCGGAGGAAGCTCAAGCGGCAGGGGACCGGTTGGATGAACCGGAAGTCTGGCAGACGGAGCCGGAATTCCCGCAGGATGCGCCGGAAACCCGGCAGGAGGAACCGGAAGAACGGGAGCGCTCGGCCGACCAGGCCACCCCCGTCCCCGGTCCGGAAGAAGAGAGCCGCCGCGCGGGGTCAGAAATGACGGCCGAAACCGCCCCGACCGCTTCCCATCCCGAATCCCCGCCCCGCGGGCAGCAAAGCAGCCCGCTGCGGCTGTCGGACCAGCATGCATCCACGCCCGGGGAGTCCGCCGCTTCCAACGCTAAAAGGCGCCTCGCCGAGCGAATCCCCCGGGGGATGCGGGGCATCCCCCTGCCGGTGAAGGCCGTGGCCGGCCTCTCCCTGCTGGTGGAGCCCGGCGACTGGGTGGATGTCATCTGCATGGAGTCCGGCCCCGATGGCCAGAAGCGCTGCAGCACCCTGGAAAAAGCGGTGGTACTGGCCCTGGACGGCGAGGCCGAATGCGAAGGGGAGAATAAAGCGGCCACCGTCATCCTGGCGGTCGCCCCGGAGCAGATCGAGGCCCTGGTGTACGCAGGCATGACGGGCAGCTTCTACCTGACGCTGCGGCCGCCGGAGGAGTAGGGGGGAGCAAGAAGAAAGGAAACACAAAATGGTTACGTGAAATTGTGGCTGGCGAAAGCCGCTCCAGTTCCGGCCAAGCCCAAGGAAAACCTGCGTAAAGCAGGTTTTCCCCGTTCGTGCGCGCAGCATGGGCGTTCGCTTGGCGGTGAAAGTCGGCTGTAGGCTTGGCAGCGGGAACCATTAGCCGGGGGCAAGGGCGTCCACCGCTGAAAACATTACATGATTATCAACTTAACTCAGGGAATTCTTGTTGATTGGCCCCCAAAATACAGCTTTTTAGCAGACCAAGGCTTTTTTGTAAGTGTGACCTTTTAAAACCTCTTTTTTGCGGGGTTTCTTTCATTGTCATCCTGAGCAAACCCGATAGTCTGAAAACATTATTCCTTGTCAGTGAAATGTTCTTGAATGATCTCTTTGAATTTACGCGTTTCTTTGATCTTCAGCTGTTTGGCATGTGCCCAACCGATACCTTTGATCAGGGAAAAGCTCATCGCCGTTAAAATTATCGCCAGGGGCAGCCCGGCGCTTGTAACCGCCGCTCGTAAAACATCCAGGGCTTTTTCTCCACCAATCAAAAGCAAAGTTGCTGCAAGCAGACCTTCTATGGAGGCCCAAAAAACTCTTTGCCTGGCCGGTGTGTTTACTTTCCCGCCGGATGAAATTTTGTCTACAACCAGCGAACCCGAATCTGAGGATGTGATGAAGTAAATTATGACCAGCGCTGTAGCTGCTGTAAAAATGATTATTCGGAACAGATCAGCATAAAAAGGAATGCTCAAGAGGCTGACCAACTCAAACAGCGCAACAGGGAGATTGTCTTCAACTACTGCAAAAAGCTGACCGTCATGTAATTGATTGATATCCATGGCCGTCCCTCCAAAGACAGAAAGCCAGAAAAAAGATAACAAAGAAGGGACAATCAGCACTCCCAATATTAATTCCCTGACGGTTCGCCCCATGGATATTCTGGCAATAAACATGCCCACAAAAGGCGACCAGGCAATCCACCATGCCAGAAAAGGGATCGTCCAGGTGCCCTGCCATGGTTCACCCGCACCGGAAATATATGAAGAGTGTTCAATGAGCGTATTAAAATATAAACCCAGCGAGTTGGAGAACAATCGGATGATATCAAATGTCGGGCCCAGGAGGAAAACAGCAACCATGAAGACAAAGGCCAGGCGCATATTCAACATGGCCAAATTTTTAATGCCCTTATGAATCCCCAACATGATCGAAATTATTGCAACCAGGGTGATCAAAATGATTAATATCACCTGGTAGCCGATATTAAAGCCGACACCCAGAAGATAGTCCAGGCCGCTGTTAATTTGCATAACGCCCATTCCCAATGAGGCGGCCAAACCAAACATTACAGACAAAATTGCAAAGGCGTCAATGACATCGCCCACGGCCCCATAAACCCTGTCTTTGAATAAAAAATAAAAGACGGATCTTAAGGAAAGGGGCATGTCCCTGTTATAAGCAAAAAAGGCCAACCCTAAAGCCATCAAGGCATATACTCCCCAGGGATGCAGCCCCCAATGGAAAAAAGTTGTCGCCATGGCGGTTAAAGAAGGGTCTGGATTATTAAAGACCGGCGGGCTTTCCACAAAGTGCGTTAAAGGCTCCCCTACAGCCCAAAACATTAAACCGATACCCATCCCGGCTGAAATTAACATGGAATACCAGGCAAAATTGGAAAACTCTTTTTTGCAGTGGACACCGCCTATTCGAACAGATCCTAACCGGGACAACGCCAGGTACAGACAAACAATAACCAAAAAGTTGCTGGATAGAATGAAAACCCAATCAAAATAATGGATAATGGTATCTCGAATCAATTCCGACATGGCAAAAGCATGGTCCAGGTTTAAAAGGGCATACAAAGAAAAAATCAAAATAAAAGCCCCGGCTGAGATAGAGACGACGGGGTTAAAGTCGAAGCCATACTTGGTAAAATTACGGCTTGACAGCTTGACCCCGTGTTCGCTTGTACATTCTTTTTCCATTACTGGCACCCCTTTTTATGAGAAATACCCGCTTCATATCCCTGATCGGTTTTTACATTTTTATATTATAGGAAAAACAGGCCTTCAGATCAACCGTTCATAAAAACCCGTTATTGGTTGGACCTCAAAAACTTGAGCTTTCCGCTTAAACGCAGCGCACATTCGCCCTGACAAAACTCGCATGCTTGCGCGGCAGGCGGATAAAAAAAAGACGACCATGAAGCTTCGCTTTATCCTGATGGATGACGGGGAAAACGAGGCCGATCTTCATCTGGAAAACCGGAGATCAGCCATTCTGTCTGCATAAATTGTGGTATTGCTGTTTCACCGCGATTCGTATATCGTATGCCCGAGCGAGTGTTTGGGGGTTCGAATGTCAAGAAAAAAGTGATCCATGTGCCAGAAAAAAGGGATCCGTTTTCCCGGAAGCGCTGGGAAAATAGTAACCCGCTTTTTCTTTTCAGAAGGGCCCAAAACTTTTTTGATGAGCAAAGGCAGGCAATGATAGATTTAAAGCATGATTCCTTCCCCTTTTATGGTTTTGATCTTTGAAAAAAAAAGGTATATACTTTTAACTGTGGAAGGGAAAAAAACAGTTATAATTCGACTCTTTCAGGAATTTCTAATAGATGTAGTGTGGAGGCCCAACAAATCCTTCTGTTCATTTAGGCAATATGTGGTGAATGTGTTTGGCAAGCAAGAATTACATAGTACGGCAGCG
>PWTK01000065.1 GCA_003563895.1 Syntrophomonadaceae bacterium | reverse complement strand
TTACAAAAAAAGCCTTGATCTGCTAAAAAGCTGTATTTGGGGAGCCACTCAACAAGAATTCCCTGAGTTAAGTTGAGTCATGAAATTAAATTTCAAAATGAGCCTATCTAAACGCAGAAAAAATCAGCTCGTACAAGATCGCTTGAAAAAGTTTTGCCAAATTTACAGAGAAATGAAGAGCTGAGGGCCTAAAAAGGGGAAGCGGTGGAACCGTCCCCCGTGGGCAGCATGGCATATTATGCCCGAGCAGTTAAAAAAATCCCGGGCAAGGACGCACCAACACGATTGCGGGGACGAATATTTTTGCAAAAAATCCTTCTTTCGTGTTTGAAAAACACCGTGTTTGAACACAGCAGTTCCTGAGGAACCATATGGCACACTTTATTTATCGTAAAAAAAAGTACTGAGGTATTATTGCTGATTTATCGTCATCAGGTAAAGGATGCGTCCTGAATTTCCCACTTCGGCTTTCTCTTGAAGAGCAAACCGCCCGGCAAACTCTTTTTCAAAGTTTTCCTGGGTATACTCGCCGGCAAAAACGTCTTCCCTGTTCGCGAGCAGATCCTTAGCCCTCGGGTCGTCCTTGGGGATATACTCCAGTATTAATGCCTTTGCCGACCGGGCAAAAAATTCGGCCACTTTGGAGAAGGGCAGGTTGTTTGAAATAACCAAGTGATGCAGCAAGGCCAGCGCCAAAATCAAGTCTGCGGGACCGCGTTCCAGGAAAGACATTCTCTCCTCATGGTTCCATCCCATGCCAGGACTGGGGTTGGTCAGGTCAACAACCAGGGGCAGCAGGTTTCCCTCTCCTTTTTGGGTCAGTTCCCGGTAGTTCCTTTCCACACAGGCAGGATCCACATCCATTGAAATCGTGTCGATCCCCTTTCGGGAAGCCAGGCGGCTGAACAAGCCGGTGTTCGCGCCCAGGTCCCATACGCGGCCAGGTTTTACCTGTTCCAGGTAGGAATCGATCAGTTTTTTCTTTTGCTCCAGGTAATCACCAGAAAAAACCGTTTCTTCGTAATAATCGGCCCAAACGGCTGAAGAAGGTTGATAATCGAGTTTTTTCACGGCCGCTTCCAGGTTGTCGATGAGCCCCTGCAGAGAAAAGCGGCTCATCTTCCCCTTTACGGCGGTCTTTTTTTTCGCAAAACGCTCCTGGGTCTTCGCATGCAGGTGAATATGGGATAGCAGGGAGAAACGAAGATATGTTTTCCGGGGCAGCAGCAAGCTGGCCAGGTCGAGGGGGATCCCGTCAATATTGGCCCGCAGGAGCTGTCCCAACCGGACATCCGCAAAACTCATCAGGGCCAGCGGAGCCAGGAAATGCTGGCAAAACTGCCGGTAAGCCACCCAGGGGATGCCCTCCCGGTACTTTTCAAAAGAGAGGGTGTCTATGAATACCGGTTTTCCATTCACGAACTGCACGTTGTAGGCGCTGGCATCCTTGAGAGACATTCCGTAAGACAGGGCTTTCTTCTGCAGCGCCAGTGTCAGCAGGGCGGCATCTTTTAGCTGGCCAAAACACCACTCGTAGGGGTAAGAAATGAAGGAGACAGCCTCGGGCTGGATCGTTATGTAAGCCCTCCCCGGGGAGGGGCCCGCGATGTCGTGCACTTCGCGATGGGAAATCAGCATCCCCGAACGGACGAGATCGCCGTAAAGCCCGGAACCCATCAGTTGATCGTATTCTTCCCGGTAGCTTTCATTTACCTGGCGATACAGCACTCCGTCCCTTGTAAAAAGCTGCCCGCTGGGATCGCGGAACGAGGCGGCAAGGGGTTGCGGAGCATCACTCATGTTCCTCACTCTTCTGCCGGCCTCCGAAAATGTCTTTTACCCTGTGCCAAAAGACTTTCAGGAAAAACAGCGCCCCCACACCGGCGGCAACGATCATCTGGAAAATGAGGCTGCCTGTACCCGGATCGATGTAGGCGTAGGCCGCCCGGGGAAACAAAAAAAGGGCAAAGAATATAGAAATAACGATCCATGCTTCCGGTTTCACTTTCATAAATCAATCACCCTTTAAAAAACCGCTTCGGTTAATATTATACTACCAATTCGCTCTGAATGAAAGCTGATGTACAGGCTGGAAAGAAAAGTTTGCAAAAGGTTTACAGTGACGTCCTGCGGCAAAAGCGCAAGGTCGTAACGGAACACATGGCCCGCTGCCTGCCGCCAGGGGTTTGGCGCGAAACCAACCCCCACCTGCCCGTTACGCACTCCCTCACCTGCGCGGTTGAAGGGCTGCTGGAGGCAGGTGAAGGTACAGAAAAAAACCCGGCCTTCAGGCCGGGCGTCAGGCGTTTATAATACGCAATAATACCGGCCGCCATGCCGGCTTGCCCCGCAACTTGACCCCCTCGCTTTCGAAGGACCGATGCTTTTTCAGTCTTTTAAAGCGCTTAAAATGGAGCGCAACCGCTCCCGGTAGCCGGCGTTTTCGATAATGGTCCCTGTTACAACCATATCAGCACCGGCCTGCCTGACCCGCCGGGCATCGACCGCCGTGCGGATGCCCCCACCGACGATCAGCGGAATGGATATTTCGCGCTTAATGGCCCGAATCATGCCTGCGGGAACGGGCTGCGCTGCGCTGCTGCCGGCTTCCAGGTAGACGTATTTCATGCCGAACAGTTCCGCCGCAACAGCGTAGCTGGACGCCAGAAGGTAATTATCCCTGGAAACCAGTTCTATATCGGCGCTCTCTCCCAGTTTCATCCCGGGCTCGATCATAAGGTACCCCACGGAGATCGTCTCGACATCCATCCGCTTGAGCAGGATTGAAGCTTGCGAATGGCTGCCCGCCACAAATCTGCTGTTTTTGGAATTCAGCAAGCTGGAGAAAAAGAGCGCATCGAAGGAAAAGCAGAGCGCTTCGGCCCCTGCAGGCGAATAGACCATGGGAATGGAGATTTTTTCACGGATTAACCGGGTCGTTTCCAAAAGACTCCTTTGGGACAGCCCGCCGACCCCGGTAACCAAAATCAAATCGCTGCCGACTTCCTGGGCGGTTAAGGCCAGGCGTCCGGCCGCCTCAGGCGATTGTTTCATCGGATCGATCAAGGTAATATGGACTGTTCCATTCTGGAGCTTATCATTTAAATACTGGGATATGCTCATAACCGATCGTCTCCCATTTTCTCTTGTGTCAATCGGGTTTCATGAAGCGTGTAATTCAATTATAATAAACTTTTTCCGGTTTGACAACTACTAAGATTTGGCGAAAAAAGGCGGGTTTAAGCCGTTTCAAGGCGTACACATATTTGCAGAGGGAGGAAAAGAAAAATTACAAAAAAGCCGCCTTTAAGAACGGGGCGGGCGGGGTGGGAATCGAAAATATCCATCCCACGTGAAGCAAAAGGAACGTTCCTCCAGGGAAAAGATACTGGAACAAATGTGTACACGAAGTTTGGCAGGTGGGCAGAGATAACCCATGAGATCCAAGGAGCAGGGAAAGCTGAAAAAATTGCTGCAATAAGACAGGGTTTATGCAAGAAAAAAAGCTGACCATAATACAGCCGATTATGCCAGCTTTTCCTGCCCGGTGTTCTATTGGTTTCAGCACTTGAACAGACATGTGCAGTTTAGCGCTTGGAAAATTGCGGTGCGCGGCGCGCTTTTTTCAAACCGTACTTCTTGCGCTCTTTCATTCTGGCGTCCCTTGTCAGCAGCCCTTCTTTTTTCAGCAAGGGGCGATATTCGGCATCGGCCTCCTGCAGCGCCCTGGCAATGCCGTGCCGCAGGGCATCAGCCTGCCCTGTATAGCCTCCTCCGTACACGGTAGCGATGATATCAAACTTCTGCAGCGTATCGGTTGCTTCCAGCGGGCGGCGGACCCTGACCCTCAAGGGCTCCAGGGGAAAGTAAGAATCCAGTTCTTTTTCGTTCACCGCGATGCGGCCTTCTCCGGGAATAAGCCGAACCCGGGCCACAGATTTTTTTCTTCGCCCTGTGCCCCAATATTGTACTTGAGCCACGTTCCCAACCTCCTTTCGAACCGGAAAAACCGGGGGATCGCCCGGCATCCGGGCTTATGCTCACGTAACCCGCTTGGGATTGTATTCAATCTTTTCAGGTCTTTGCGCGGCGTGGGAATGATCCGGCCCCGCATATACGCGGAGCTTTTTCTGCATCCTGCGGCCCAACCTGCTGGAGGGAAGCATCCTTTTCACGGCCAAAAACACGGCCCGCTCGGGATTGCGTTCCAGAAGCTCTTTATAGCTTAAGCTCTTTATGCCGCCGGGATAACCGCTGTGCCGGTAATAGATTTTCTGCTCGGGCTTCTTGCCGGTTAACACCACCCTGGAAGCATTGATCACAACCACGTGATCGCCCATGTCCACATGAGGCGTATAGGTGGGCTTATGCTTGCCCTTCAGAATGCGGGCCACCTCGCTGGCCAGCCTTCCCAGGGGCACCCCGGTGGCATCGATCACGTACCACTTCCGTTCTATTTCGCTTTCTTTGGGCATATATGTCGTGCGCATCTCTTTAAAACCTGAATCCTGCAGCTTGAAATACCGCTGAAAACCATCCGGCCCAGGCAGCAGGACCAGGTTCGGCACCTCCTTTCGCTGAAGCTGTACTTCTCTATTCAATTCATACCCCGCACTGCCAGTATATAAAATGAAACGGAGGCCTGCACCATAGGGGCAGAATACCGGCTTTTCACGTCACAACGCTTATTGTAATACAACAGCCTGCGCCAGTCAAGAAAAAGTTCCCTTCCAGGGCCTTTGTCCCGGGGGGATACCGCCTTCTTTCACGGCTGCCGCAGGTTAAATGGCGCTACCGGTAATACACCCGCTCCAGGCAAAGGCCGTGGGGGGGAGCAGCAACACCGGCCCAGCGGCGGTCTTTGCTTTCCAGGATCTTCTTCACCGCGGGAGGTTCCCTCTTTCCAAGCCCCACCTCCACCAGCGTGCCGGTGATGTTGCGCACCATTTTGTACAAAAAGCCGTCTCCTTCATAAGAGAGAACAACCCGGCTGCCCGGCAGTCGGCTGACCGAAAGCTGAAAGAGGGTGCGCACGGTGCCGCCCGTGTCGCTGTTGGAAGATTGAAAGGCCTTAAAGTCGTGCTGCCCCTGCAAATGGGCGGCAGCAGCGTCCATCGCCTCAACTTTCAAGGGCTTTCGCAGGTGCCACGCATAAAGGCGAAAAAAAACATCGGGGAAAAGGCCGTTGTCGATAGTGTAGGTATAGAGCTTGGCCCGGGCATCTTTGCGCGCGCTGAAGCCGGGCTCGGCCGAGGCGGCTTCGTATACTACGATATCGGGTGGCAGTAAGCCGTTAAGGGCGTAGGGCAGGCGCTCTACCGGAATCCGGGGCGATGCGTAAAAGCTGGCCACCTGTTCCCTAGCGTGCACGCCGGCATCCGTCCTCCCGGCCCCTTCCAACCGTATATTTTGCTCAAAAAGCTGCTGTAAGGCTTCTTCCAGCACTTGCTGAACGGTCAGGGCATTTTTTTGGATTTGAAAACCGTGGTAAGCAGTGCCGTCGTAGGCAAAATGGATCCTGTAGTTTTGCACCTTGGCATCACCTGCAATCCTCACGGGAAACACGCTCTCAAACTAGTGCCGTCTCAAATAAATTTGTTCTTCTTTCGTCGATTGAAATTAAAGTTAAAAAAGCTTAAGCATCTGCTAACCACATAACTGGATTAATTTGCCAATAGCGAGATACAATATGTCGACAGAGCACTAGCCCGCCGCGATACAAACAACCCCGGCCCCTGAACCCTTCCCACGGTTGTTTTCCATATTTCTCAAAAAACTGGCCGGGTTGTGTCTCCCAGGGCCCAAAGTTCTCCAGG
Source organism: Syntrophomonadaceae bacterium (assembly GCA_003563895.1). Lineage (GTDB taxonomy): Bacteria > Bacillota > Dethiobacteria > DTU022 > UBA8154 > CSSED11-181. The sequence goes on along the minus strand of PWTK01000065.1, from coordinate 18,574 downwards.
CCTTCCTGGCAAAAATGAACGCTCTTTTCAATTTAAGTGTTGATATTGTTTGGAGTTTAGGTGCTGTGTCCTCGAACAAGAAAATGGAAAACGAAATGAGGTAAGCAATAAAGGGTCTTTAAAGCTATCAACAATTCTGGTAAAAAAGAGCCAAAATGAAAGACGGGGAAAAGACTATCAGATCCCGAGCTAGACGCCGCTCATCACAATGGCGGCGACCAGGCCGGAGGCGGTCGCCAGGCTGTAGTAATCCAGCGACCTGGCCTGAAGTTCTTTCATTTTGGTGCGGTTTTCACCGCCCCGGTAACAGCGGGCTTCCATGGCTACGGCCAGCTCGTCTGCCCGGCGAAAAGCGCTCACGAAAAGCGGGACCAGCAGGGGCACCATGTTCCTGGCCCGTCGAAAAATATTTCCCGTTTCAAAATCAGCCCCGCGTGCCATCTGGGCTTTCCTTATTTTATCGCTTTCCTCCATCAGGGTGGGAATAAAACGCAGGGCGATGGTCATCATCATGGCGATCTCGTGTCCGGGGACCCCCACCCGGCGAAAAGGGTGCAGCAGGTACTCTATCCCGTCGGCAAAGGCGATGGGCGAAGTCGTCAGGGTAATCAACAATGTGGTGATCACCAAAAGCACCAGCCTCAAGCTCATGAAAGCACCCAGGTAAACCCCGGCTTCCTCAATTGTGATGAACCCCCAGCGCCAGTAAACTTCTCCGCCCTTGGTAAATAAGAAGTGCAGGGAAAGCGTCAACACTACGATAAACAAAATGGGACGCAGCCCCCTTAAAAAATAACGCCACGGCAGGCCGGAGAAAATAAACACGGTCAGCACAAACAGGCCAAACAAGAAAAAACCCAAAAACGTTTTCACCATAAAAAGGGCTGCGATCAACAGCATCAGGATGATCAGCTTCATGCGGGGATCCAGTCGGTGAAGCAGCGAGTTTCCGGGAAGGTAATGGCCCAGCGTAATACTGCGCATGGAGCTCACCGCCCCCTTTTCTTGCAGGTCTTTATTATTTCCTGGGCGGCGTCCTGCTCGTCAAAGATGTCTGTCCTCAATTCCAGGCCGAATTCCCGCAAGCTTTGGAGCAGATCTGCCAGGGGAGGCACGTCCAGCCCCAGTTCCCGCAGGTAGCGGGAAGAAGAAAAGACCTCGGATGGCAAGCCCTGGAGGACAATGCGGCCCCCGGAGAAAACGTAAAGCTTTTCGGCGGATCTGACAATTTCTTCCATGTCATGGGTAACCAAAATCACCGTCATTCCTTCTTCGCGGTGCAGCTTTCTGATTTGCTTGAGCAGTTGCTTTCTGCCCGAAGGGTCCATGCCTGCCGTCGGTTCGTCCAGCACGATGGTTTCCGGCTGCATTGCCAGGATTCCCGCCAGTGCTGCCCGTCGCTTTTCTCCACCGCTTAGATTGAAGGGTGATCGGTCTTTGCAGGTTTCAAAATCGAGTCCCATCAGCTCCATGCCGTAACGGACCCTTTCCTCCAGTGCTGTTCCTTCCAACCCCAGGTTTCGCGGACCAAAGGCAACATCTTTGTAAACGGTTTCTTCAAAAAGCTGGTGCTCGGGATATTGAAAAAGGAGAGCGATGCGCGATCGGAGGCGGCGCAGGTCCATTCCTTCCTGCCATATGTTTTGTCTGTCCACCAGCACTTCACCGGAAGTCGGCTTTAAAAGGCCGTTGAGGTGCTGCACCAGCGTGGATTTGCCCGAGCCTGTCTCGCCAATGATTCCCACAAACGCTCCTTTTTCTACAACAAAGTTTACTTCATGCAGGGCCTTTACCTGGAAAGGGGTTCCGGGCATGTATACGTGGGACAGGTTTTTGGTCTCAATCAGCATAACGCGCTCACCAGCTTGCCCACATCCAGGGCATCCCTGGGGATATCCAGCCCGCCCGCCCGGAGCAGCCGGGCCAGCCTGGGAATGGCGGGAGCTTCGAGACCCAGCGGTTCCAGCTCGAGATCGCCGCCGAAAATGTCCACCGGCGCTCCCTGGGCTGCGATTCTTCCGGCCTCCATCACCAGCACTCTGTCAGCCAGGAGGGCTTCTTCCATAAAATGGGTGATGTGCACCACGGTAATACCTCTCTGCCGGTTCATCTCTCTAACCGTCTGCAGTACTTCTTTGCGGCCGCGCGGGTCCAGCATGGTTGTGGGTTCATCCATGACCAGGCAGGACGGTTCCATGGCGATCACACCGGCAATGGCCAATCTCTGCTTTTGCCCTCCCGAGAGAAGGTGGGGGGCGTGGGTCGTATATTCTTCCAATCCCACCAGCCGGAGGGCGCCATCCACACGCTGCCGCGTCAAGGATGGTGGCACGCCCAGGTTTTCCAGCCCGAAGGCCACATCTTCTTCCACAGTCGTGGCCACGATCTGGTTGTCGGGGTTCTGGAAGACCATTCCCACGCGGCGGCGGATCTCCCACTTGTTTTCCGGCTCGGAGGTGAGAAGGCCATCCACCCACACCTTTCCCGTAGCAGGCACAAGCAGGGCGTTCAAATGCCTGGCCAGGGTGGATTTCCCCGAGCCATTTGCCCCAATGACCACCGTGTATTCTCCCCGATCCACTGAGAGGGAGAGATCATTCAGGGCGGGAATGGCCTGATGTTCGTCCAGGGCATAATAATAGGAAATATTGTGGACCTCGATCAATGCGCTCAAAGAAGCCACCTCATAATAATGCTGCCCGGCCTGCAGCCAATAATTTGATCAGCGCTCGTGGGGAACATTTCCCGCTGCTGAATACGTATTGGGCTCATTGGGAAAACCGGGCGGTAAGCGGAACCACCCGGACTAAACAAGCTCCAGGATGACCATGGCAGATCCGTCACCTCGGCGGGGCTCTTTTTTGATAATCCGGGTATAGCCACCTTCGCGACCCTCGTAGCGGGGGCCAATTTTTTCGAAAAGCTTCGTGACGGCCCCTTCGTCATAGATAAACTTGAGAGCCTGTCGGCGGGCACTCAGGTCGCCCCTTTTGGCAAGGGTGATCATTTTTTCGGCGAAACGCCTCACTTCCTTGGCCTTGGCCTCGGTGGTTTCAATCCTTTCTGCCAGTATCAAGGAAGTGACCATGCTGCGTAACAGGGCCCTTCTGGGGCCCGCTTTGCGTCCAAGCTTGCGTTGGGTCATAGCTGTTCCGGCTTCCTTATGAATAGCGGGGAAGCCTGCCCTCCCCCCTTTCCTGTGATCTCCTCGCTTATAAGATTATGCCTCATTCCGCATCTTCCCGCAGGGACAAACCCAGTTCACCCAGCTTGTTCTGAACTTCCTCCAGCGACTTCTTGCCCAGGTTGCGCACCTTCATCATTTCTTCTTCCGACTTGCGAACCAGTTCCTGGACGGTGTTGATACCGGCCCTTTTCAGGCAGTTGTAAGAACGCACGGAAAGATCCAGTTCTTCTATGGTCATCTCCAGCACTTTTTCTTTGTCGTCTTCGTCTTTTTCGCTGGCAATTTCCACGTCGTCTACTTTTTCTGTCAGGTTAACAAACAGGCTGAGATGCTTGTTCAAAATTTTGGCACCCAAGCTGATAGCTTCCTCCGGCTTAATACTGCCGTCCGTCCAAACATCGAGGGTCAACCGGTCAAAATTTGTGACCTGCCCCACCCGGGTGTCCTCTACCGTATAGTTAACCTTCCTGGTAGGGGTAAAAATAGAATCAACGGGGATCACACCGATGGGCTGATTGGGAACCTTGTTTCCTTCAGCCGTCACGTAGCCGCGACCTGTGCGGGCGGTAATTTCCATGTAAAGCCTGCCGTTTTCTTCCAAGGTGGCAATGTGCAGATCGGGATTCAGAAGCTCCACTTCGGGAGGCGCGGCAATATCAGCTGCGGTAACCTGACCTTCGCCCTGGGCATCGATCACTAAAAGCTGCGGCTCTTCGGAAAACATTTTCATGCGAAGGGCCTTTAAGTTCAGGATGATCTCCGGGGTATCTTCCACTACATTGGAAATGGTGGAAAACTCGTGCAGCACTCCGTCGATCTTTACGCTGGCCACGGCAGATCCGGGAAGAGACGACAAAAGTATCCGGCGCAGGGCATTGCCCAGCGTAATGCCGTAGCCCCTTTCCAAAGGTTCTACCACGAAGCGGCCGTGCTCCTCACCATCTCCATCTATCCATTCGATTCTCGGCTTTTCAATTTCAATCACTAAATATCTCCCTCCTACCCTGACAAAAGATTATCGGGAATAGAACTCCACGATAAGCTGTTCCGCAATGGGAATATCCAGCTCTTCCCGTGATGGGAGGCGGGTAATTCTGCCGGTCATGGTTTCGCGGTCGACTTCAAGCCATTCCACGGTCCCTTGGGCGCCTCCCCATTCGGTCAATTCCTTAAAGATCGGTTTATGGCGGCTGTTCTCCTTCACGGCGACAACGTCGCCCTGGCGAACTTGATACGAGGGGATGTCCACTTTCCGGCCGTTCACCGCGAAATGACCGTGGCGAATCAACTGGCGGGCCTCGGGGCGAGACCTGGCAAATCCCATCCGGTAGACCACATTATCCAACCGGCTTTCCAGCAACTGCAGCAGCCTTTCACCGGTAACTCCTTTGAAACGGCTGGCTTCCTGGAAGTACCGCCTGAACTGCCTTTCCAGCACACCGTATATACGCCGGGCTTTTTGTTTTTCCCTGAGCTGCATCCCGTATTCCGATATCCTCTGCCGTGCCTGGCCGTGCTCACCGGGTGGGTACCCTTTTCGGGCAAATGCACATTTTTCGCTGAAACACCGATCACCTTTCAGGTAGAGCTTGGCGCCCTCACGGCGGCAGAACCGGCAGACCGATTCTTTATAGCGTGCCATACGTCTATATTGCACCTCCTGTCAATATGCGTTTTTATTGCTGCGGCAACCTCAACCCTGACCTCGCCTGCCGATTGTATTTATACGCGGCGGCGCTTGGGTGGGCGGCAGCCGTTGTGAGGAATGGGCGTTACATCTTTAATCAGGCTTACTTCAAGGCCTGTCGCCTGAAGGGAACGGATGGCGGCCTCTCTGCCGGCCCCCGGTCCCTTCACCAGCACCTCAACATATCTCATGCCGTGTTCCATGGCTGAGCGCGCTGCGGAGTCGGCCGCAATCTGTGCCGCATAAGGGGTCGACTTGCGAGAACCTTTAAACCCGAGCTTGCCGGCGCTGGCCCAGGCCACGTTGTTGCCGTCCATGTCCGTAATGGTAATAAGGGTATTATTAAAGCTCGATTTAATGTGGGCTATGCCCCGTTCAATATTTTTGCGCTCCCGGCGCTTTGGCCTTGCTGTTGTTTTTCTCCTGGCCACGTTTTCTCTCCCTCCTTAAAAAAGACTTCATGGTGCGCAGTATGCGCCGTTATTTTTTGCGGCGGGCTCCAACCGTTTTCTTGGGGCCCTTGCGGGTGCGGGCATTGTTCTTGGTGGATTGCCCTCTAACCGGCAGCCCGCGGCGGTGGCGAAGGCCACGGTAACTCCCGGTCTCCATCAGCCGCTTGATGTTCATTGCAACTTCACGCCGCAAGTCGCCCTCGACCTTGTAATTTCTATCGATATATTCCCTTAATTTGCCGATCTCGTCCTCTGTCAGATCGCGCACCTTGGTATTGGGATCGATCGCTGTGTCAAGCAACACTTTCCTGGCCTTGGGACTCCCGATACCGTAAATATAGGTAAGGGCAACTTCCACTCTTTTATCCCTTGGCAGGTCCGTTCCGGCTATTCTAGCCAAAGTTTTACACCTCCTCGGCAAAAAAGCTTAAGGTAATTAACATTATTCCCAACTGCCCAGAGGCACTCCCCCGGGGCAAGTCCATTATCCCTGGCGCTGTTTATGCTTGGGGTTGCTGCAGATGACCAGTACCTTCCCCCTGCGCCTGATCACTTTACATTTTTCACAAACCGGCTTCACTGAAGCGCGCACCTTCATCGGATCTTCCTCCCTCTAACCCATACAAAATAAAATGGTTACTTGTATCTGTAGGTAATCCGTCCCCTGGTCAGATCATACGGCGACAATTCCACCAAAACGCGGTCTCCGGGAAGGATGCGGATAAAGTTCATGCGAATCTTACCCGAAACATGGGCCAGTATTTTGACCCCGTTTTTCAGCTCCACCCTAAACATGGCGTTGGGAAGGGGTTCGACTACCGTACCCTCTACTTCTATAACATCTTTCTTCTTTTTAGACATTACTCTCCGGGCTCCCTCCCTTCTTTAACCAGGGGTCGAAGAGGTCCGGCGGTAATGGGAACTGTGACTCTCTGCAGAAGCAAAAGAGTTCAGGTGTTCCCGCAGTACCGCATCGCTCAAATTTCCCCCTTGGAGTCTCCCCTTGACTTCTTCTATCACAAACCGGTACGGCTGAAGGTGTTTGGGGTTCTTTTTCTTGGGCTTGCCGAGCAGCCGGCAGCGCCCGTTGGCGAGCAGCACCCAATTCCCCTCAAGGCCGACAACCAGGTAGTGTTTTCCCTTGTCCCTTCCAGCCCGGGACTTAACCACTTGCCCTATCTTGAGTTCCAATCTCAATTCCCTCCTACTGGGAAGCGGTCAAGATCTCCGGTCCATCTTCCATAATGGCCACGGTGTGCTCAAAATGGGCCGAAAGGCTTCTGTCCTTTGTGACCACCGTCCACTCATCGGAAAGGGTTTCCACTTCCCATGTGCCCACATTAACCATCGGCTCTACTGCCAAAACCATACCCGGTTCCAGCAGCGAACCCCTTCCAGGTGTGCCAAAATTGGGGACCTGGGGTTCTTCGTGCATATTGCTGCCTATGCCATGGCCCACGTAGTTGCGGACGACAAAAAACCCCCGCGATTCCGCATGGTCCTGGATGGCGAAAGAAATATCGTAAAGTCGATTCCCGGGCCGGGCTTTTTCCAGGCTGCAGTAAAGGGCCCCACGGGTTACTTCAATCAGGCGCCTGGCCAGAGGAGAAACCTCCCCAACCGCAAAAGTTCTCGCCGAATCGCCAAAGTAACCTTTGTATTGAACCCCAACATCGATACTGATGATGTCCCCTTCGCGCAGCCGTCGTATCCCGGGGATTCCATGGACAACCTCTTCGTTAATGGAAGCGCAGATGCTGGCCGGAAATCCCTGGTACCCCAGAAAGGCCGGACGGGCGTCGAATTCTTTGATGCATTTCCGGGCCACCAAGTCCAGGTGGGCCGTGGTTGCCCCGGGCACTATTTCTTTTTGCAGACGATCCAGGGTTTCCGCGACAATGATCCCCGCTTTCCTCATAAGGGCTATTTCCTGGTGAGATTTGAGGACGATCAAACAAACCGACTCCTTTTTACTTCATGAAACCTTCGTAGTTGCGCATCAGCATCTGGCTCTCGATCTGCCTCATCGTTTCCAGCGCCACACCAACGATAATGATCAGCGCCGTCCCCCCGAAAATTAAGTTCAGGCGGGAGACGTCCTGGATAATGATGGGAAGCACAGCAATAAAAGCCAGCGAAAAAGCCCCCACAAAAGTCAGCCGCCTGGATACCTTGCCGATGTATTCAGCCGTTGGACGGCCGGGCCTGATGCCGGGGATAAAGCCGCCGTGTTTTTTAATATCGCCGGCGATTTTAACCGGGTCGAACTGGATGGCGGTATAGAAAAAGGTGAAAAGGACGATAAACACCGCATAAAGCAAGGTGTTTAAGGGAGAACCCCAGCTCAATGCTTCGGCAATACCCTGGGCAAAGGGATGGTTGATAAACATGGCCATGGTTGCCGGGAACATCAAAATGGCCGAGGCGAAAATGACCGGTATCACGCCGGCCTGGTTTACTTTCAGTGGAATATGGGTGCTCTGACCGCCATAAACGCGCCTTCCAACCACTCGCTTGGCGTACTGGACGGGTATGCGCCTCCGGCCGACGTCCATCGCCACGATCCCAATCATCAGAGCGAGCAGGATTGCAAGGATGGGGAGCAATATTACCCAATTCAGCTCCCCTAAGCGGAGCATTTCAAAGGTCATCCCCACACCGCCGGGAAAGCCTGCCAGGATGCCGGCGAAGATGAGCAGGGAAATCCCGTTGCCAATTCCCTTTTCCGTAATCAGTTCTCCCAGCCACATCAAGAATGCTGTGCCGGCCGTGAGCGAAATAATGATGATCAGGTACGAGGAAAAGCTGTGATCGGTGATGGCGGGCTGCATCAATGTAAAGGTCATCCCGGAAGCCTGCATGAAAGCCAGTAAAACGGTGCCGTAACGGATGACCTGGATCATTTTCTTGCGACCCTCTACACCCTCTTCGCTCCACTGCTTGAATTTGGGGACCACCACGGTCAAAAGCTGCATGATGATGGAAGCGTTGATGTAGGGCATGATCCCCATGGCAAAAATAGTGAAATTGCTCAGCGCACCGCCGGCAATGACATTGTAAAAGCCGAACAGGGTATCTTCCCGGAAAAAATCGGCCAACACTGCGGGATTGATGCCCGGAACAGGCACGTGGGCTCCAATTCGGAACACCACCAGCATGCTGAGGGTAAAAATGATCCGTTCTCGCAGCTCTTTAATTTTCCATGCGTTTTTCACCGTTTCCAGCATCTCAAATCACCTCAGCCTGACCGCCGGCATTTTCTATCTTTTCTTTGGCACCGGCACTGAAACTGTTGGCCTTTACCGTTAGCGTTTTTTCAAGCTCTCCACTTCCGAGGATCTTTACCCCGTCCTTAAAGGTTTTTATGACCCCTTCCTCTCGCAAAAGCTCCGGGGTTATGACGGTTCCGGATTCGAAGCGGTTTAAAGCTTCCACATTAACCGCAGCATATTCCTTCCGAAAGCGGTTTCGAAACCCTCTCTTGGGCACGCGCTGGGCCAGGGGCAGCTGGCCCCCTTCAAAGCCGGGGCTTTGTTTGAACCCGGAGCGGGCTTTTTGCCCTTTTTGGCCTCTTCCACTTGTCTTCCCCATTCCTGATCCGACACCGCGCCCCACTCTCCGGCGGGGTCTGCGCGAACCGGAAGGCGGTTTCAGATCGTGCAAGCGCATATCCAAACACCTCCTTAAACCCGATAGTGTGCAGGCGGCAGATTATATCTCTTCTAAATCCACCAGGTGGGATACCCGGTTGATCATGCCCCGCACCTGGGGCGTATCGTCAAGCTCAACTACATGGTTAATATGGCGCAAGCCCAGTGCTTCTATGGTCTTGCGTTGAAAAGGCTTGCGGCCGAAGGAGCTTCTAATAAGACGGATACGCAGCTTTTTCACTCCTGCTTCTCCTCCCGCTTTCTAATTCCTTTGATTTCTTTGCCCCGGATGCGGGCTACTTCCTGGGGAGTTCTCAGTTCTTTTAACCCTTCAAAGGTTGCATTAACCATGTTCAGGGCATTGGAAGAACCCAGGTTTTTCGTCAAAATATCTTTAATCCCCGCCAACTCCAGCACAGCCCTCACAGGCCCGCCGGCAATCACACCGGTGCCCGGGAAGGCCGGCTTTAAAAGAACCTTGCCGGCGCCGAAATGACCGATAACGGGGTGGGGAATGGAATTCCCTGAAAGGGGAACCCGGATCAAACTTTTTTTGGCATCATCGATCCCCTTACGAATCGCCTCGGGCACCTCACCCGCCTTACCGATTCCAAATCCAACGGTGCCGTTTTCATCCCCAACCACCACCAGGGCGCTGAAGCTGAACCTGCGGCCTCCCTTGACTACTTTGGCCACCCTGCTTATTCTCACGACTCTTTCTGTCAGTTCGCCTTTTGGCTCAACCTTGGGCAAAACGTCGACATCCTCCTTTCCCTCATCAGGTTAAAGTGTTAAACCCTGGGACCTGACCCCATCAGCCAAGGCCTTTATTCTACCGTGGTATAAGTAGCCTCCCCGGTCAAAAACCACTGTATCAATGCCTTTTTCCAGGGCTCTTTTCGCTATCATCTCGCCAACGGCCCTTGCAGCGTCCTTGTTCCCGGTCTTCTGCAGCTCATCTTTCAGGGCAGGCTCCAGCGAAGAAGCATAGACCAGGGTATGTCCGCTGAGGTCATCAATCACCTGGGCATAAATATGGTTCAGGCTCCGGTATACATTTAAGCGCGGCCTGTTCGCATCACCGCTAATTTTCCTGCGAACCCGAAGGTGGCGCCTTTTTCGGGCTTCTTTCCTTTGCTGCGCCATCGACACTACTTTTCACCCCTTTTTCATCACGTTGCCGCCGCTGACTTGCCGGCCGGAGGGACCAGAAACGTGTCCTTTCGCGTTCAGCCCTCTTGTGAAATTACTTGCCGGCCTTGCCAACCTTGCGGCTGATCTGCTCATCTTCGTACTTGATACCCTTTCCCTTATAGGGCTCGGGAGGGCGTACGCGGCGAATCCTGGCTGCGGTATCGCCAACGATTTCTTTGTCAATCCCTTTCACGGTAATCTTTGTTGTTTGCGGAACTTCGATCTCTATGCCTTCACGCGGCTCAAAGTGGACCGGCTGGGAATAACCGACGGACAGCACCAGTTTATTGCCCTGCATGACGGCCCGGTATCCCACGCCCACCAGTTCAAGTTTTTTGTGAAAGCCGGAGGAAACCCCTTCCACCATGTTGGCAATGAGGCTCCTCCCCAGTCCGTGGATGGCGCGATGCTCTTTTTTGTCCGTAGGCCGATTGACAATCACCCGGCCTTCTTCTACGCTAACCTCCAGGGCACGAGGGACCTTTTTGGCCAGCTGCCCTTTCGGTCCGGTCACCGTTACCAGATTATCCTTGTCCACCTGCACCTCCACCCCTTCGGGAAGAGGTATTGGTAGCTTACCAATCCTGGACACCTTTTCCACCTCCTACCAGATGTAACATATCACTTCGCCTCCCAGGTTGGCCTTGCGGGCCTCGTGGTCGGTCATCACCCCTTGGGAGGTGGAAATGATGGCCACACCCAGGCCGTTCAATACCCGGGGAAGCTCATCTTTGCCGGCATAGACCTTCAACCCCGGCTTGCTGATGCGCTTCAAGCCCGACATGGCGCTTTCATCTCCAGGACCGTATTTTAAATATATTCTAAGAATCCCCTGCTTGTTGTCGGGAATATAATTAAAATCCTTGATGTATCCTTCCTGCTTCAAGATGGCGGCTATGGCTTTCTTCATTTTTGAAGACGGCATCTCGATCCGTTCATGCCCGGCCAAGCAGGCATTCCGAATTCTGGTCAACATATCAGCGATAGGATCAGTCATCATCGCTCACCTGAACCTCCTTTCAACCACAGGCTACCAACTGGCCTTTTTCACTCCAGGAATAACGCCCTGGTGGGCCAGTTTTCGAAAACACAAGCGACACATGCCAAACTTGCGGAGATAAGCTCTGGAGCGTCCGCACAGCTTGCAGCGATTATAATGACGCGCGGAATATTTTTGTTTTCTTTTGGCTTTGGCAATCAAAGACTTTTTTGCCACGGGCTTACCTGGTTACAGCGAACCAGGGTTGCACCTCCCTTCTGCCAACAAAATTGCAGGGCAGAACTCAAGCAGCCCGGAAAGGCATCCCCAAAAGTTTGAGCAATTCCCGAGCTTCCTCGTCGGTTTCTGCCGTCGTAACAATGGTAATATCCATGCCCTGTATTTTCTCCACGTCATCGTAGTTTATTTCCGGAAAGATGATCTGTTCCCTCAGGCCGAGGGAATAATTTCCCCGTCCATCCAAAGCCCTGGGAGAAACCCCTCTAAAATCCCGCACCCTTGGAAGGGCCACGTTGATCAGCTTATTCAGGAAATCGTACATCCTCTCACCACGCAGCGTCACTTTGACCCCGATGGGCATCCCTTCGCGCAGCTTAAAGCTGGCCACGGACTTTTTGGCCTTGGCAATGACGGGTCTCTGCCCGGTGATCTGCGACAACTCCTTAACGGCTGCATCCAGCAATTTGGGATTTTCTTTTCCCTCACCGATCCCCATGTTAATTACTACTTTTTCCAGCCTCGGCACCTCGTAAATATTGCGGTAGGAAAACCGCTCCATGAGAGCCGGACGTATCTCCTGCAAATATTTCTCCTTTAACGTGGACATTTCACTTCCAACCTCCTTTCCCTGTCCGGGTTGCAGGCATGACAGCCGTGAAAACCTGGAGGCGATTCTTTTATTTATCGATGTATTCCCTGCATTTCTTGCATCCCCGGACTTTCCGTCCATCTGCCAGGAAATCTTTATATATGCGAGTGGGCTGCTGGCAGGAGGGGCAGATGATCATCACTTTGCTGCTGGAAAGAGGCGCCTCCATTTCCCTGATACCGCCCTGCTGCACTTTTTGTGTGGGGCGGGCGTGCTTTTTCACAATATTTATCCCTTCAACCAGCACTCTCCCTTCCTGGGGGTAAGCGCTAATCACTTTCCCTTTTTTGCCCTTGTCCTTGCCCGAGAGCACCAGGACGCGGTCGCCCTTGCGAACGTGCAGTTTTTTGTTTTCGGGCATTCTCTACACCTCCTCCAAACCAGTTCCTCAAACAACTTCGGGAGCCAGCGATACAATTCTCATAAAGGCTTTTTCCCTGAGCTCCCTGGCCACCGGTCCAAAAATACGCGTCCCTCGAGGAGCTTTCAGCTCATTGATAATGACAGCGGCATTTTCATCAAAGCGGATGAATGTCCCGTCCTTGCGGCGGTAGCCTTTACGGGTACGAACAACCACGGCGCGCACCACGTCTCCTTTTTTGACCACGCCTCTGGGGGCAGCCTCTTTGACAGATGCGACAATGATATCGCCTACGGTAGCGTATTTTTGCTTGGAACCGCCCAGGGGACGGATGCACATCAATTTTCGGGCTCCGGTGTTATCGGCGACTTTTAGTACCGACAGGTTCTGTATCACCTCAGCCCCTCCTTTCACCTCTAACTACAGCTGGGATTTTTCCGTGATCTCTACCAGGCGCCATCTCTTCCCCTTGCTCAAGGGCCTGGTTTCCATGATTTTCACCTTATCGCCCAAGCTGCATTCGTTGTTTTCATCATGCACCTTGTATTTTTTCGTTCTCTTTATGATCTTGCCGTAGAGGGGGTGACGTTTTGTTCTTTCCACCGCTACTACGGCGGTTTTATCCATTTTGTTGCTCACCACTTTACCTGTGCGAACTTTGCGAGTGGCTCTCTCCAAGCCTGGTGCCTCCTTTCCTTTTTGGCTCCTAGCTCCTGCTGGCGGAGAGTTCACGCTCCCGCAGTACCGTTTTTACCCGGGCAATGCTTCTGCGCACTTCTCTGATCCGCATCGGGTTTTCCAGCTGGCCGGTGGCCATCTGAAAACGCAGGTTGAAAAGCTCTTCTTTTAGCTCCCGGACTTTCTCCTGAAGCTCCTTATCAGAAAGCTCACGAATTTCGCTCACCTTCACGGGCCTCACCACCTATTTCTTCTCTTTTCACAAACTTGCATTTCAGGGGAAGCTTATGTGAAGCGAGGCGCATCGCTTCCCTGGCCACCTCTTCCGGCACCCCGGCCAACTCAAACATTACGCGGCCTGGCTTAACAACAGCAACCCAGTATTCCGGCGCTCCTTTTCCTTTACCCATGCGCGTTTCGGCGGGTTTCTTGGTCACCGGCTTGTGGGGGAAAATTTTTACCCAGATTTTACCGCCCCTTTTGATATGCCTGGTCATGGCCACGCGGGCAGATTCGATCTGCTGGCTGGTTACCCAGGAGGGCTCCAGGGCTTGCAGCCCGTATTCGCCAAAATCGATCTCTTTACCGCCCTTCGAAAGCCCCTTCATGCGACCCCTCTGGTGGCGGCGGTATTTAACCCTTTTAGGCATTAACATCGCTCTTGGCCCTCCCTTCCGGCTCCTTGCGGTTTTCCTTTCTGCCCCCTGTTTCACCGCCAGGGGTTTCGGGAAGGACTTCGCCTTTGTGGATCCAAACCTTAACGCCGATGGAGCCGTACGTGGTTTGCGCCTCTACCATACCGTAGTCAATATCGGCACGCAGTGTCTGGAGGGGAACCGTTCCCTCGTGATAAACCTCGGTGCGGGCCATCTCGGCCCCACCCAGGCGCCCCTTGCACATAACCTTGATGCCCTCGGCACCGGCACGCATGGTGCGGAACATGGACTGCTTCATGGCTCTCCGGAAGGCAACCCTCCTGGCAAGCTGTTGGGCAATGTTCTCGGCCACCAGTTTGGCATCCAGCTCAGGGGTCTTGATTTCCATGATGTTGATGTGCACTTTTTTGTCCGTCAACTTCTCCAACTGGCGCCGCAGGCGGTCAACCCCTGCACCGCCTTTGCCGATCACCATCCCGGGCTTGGCCGTGTAGATATTAATGCGCAGGTTGTTGGCAGCCCGATCGATCTCCACTTTTGAAACGCTTGCCCCTCCAAGCTCTTTATGGATAAAGTCGCGGAGTTTCAAATCCTCGTGGAGTAAGTCCGTGTAGTCCTTTTCGGCATACCAGCGGGCATCCCAGTCCTTGATTACTCCCAACCGGAAACCGGTAGGACTGATCTTTTGACCCAACTTTTTATTCCTCCTCTCTTTCCCGTAGTACCACAGTAATGTGGCTGGTTCGCTTTAAAATTCGGGTGGCCCGACCCAAAGCCCTGGGCCGATACCGCTTTAAAGGGGGGCCTTCGTCGACATAGGCCTTGTAAATATAAAGTTCGTTTCGGTCCAACTCATGGTTGTGTTCGGCGTTTGCCACCGCGGAATTCACCAATTTCTCAATGATTCCGGAAGCCCTTTTGGGCGTATGGTAAAGGATGGAAAGCGCTTCGTCCACATCCTTGCCGCGGACAAGGTCCAGAACGAGCCTGGCTTTGCGGGGAGCGATCCTGACAAATCGGGCCTGTGCTTTTGCTTCCACCTCTCTAACCCCCTTTGCGTCGAAGGAACGGGCATTTATTTCCGGGAATTACCGGCGGGAATTCGCCGGGAAAGCCTTACGAATCAACTGCCCGCCACCTGTTCCTCGTTTATTTAAGCGAAGTTGAACGTTCCGTGTGATGGCCGTGACCGCGAAAGGTACGCGACGGGGCAAATTCACCCAATTTATGCCCGACCATGTCTTCTGTAATAAAGATGGGAACGTGCCTCCGCCCATCGTGCACAGCGATGGTATGTCCAACCATCTCCGGAAAAATGGTTGAGCGGCGCGACCAGGTTTTGATCACTCTTTTTTCACCGCTTTTATTCATCTTTTCAATTTTTTTCATCAAGCTCTCTTCCACAAAAGGGCCCTTTTTTAGCGAGCGTCCCATTCAATCACCCCTTCTTGCTTTTCTAAAAGGCCTACCGGCGCTTTTTCACGATCAGCTGATCGGATTTTTTCTTCGGACGGCGAGTTTTCTTGCCCAAAGTGGGCTTGCCCCAAGGCGAAAGCGGGCTGGGATGGCCGATGGGTGCCTTTCCTTCACCGCCGCCGTGGGGGTGGTCCACCGGGTTCATGGCAGAGCCCCTGACAACGGGGCGCCGGCCCAGCCAACGGGCCCTTCCGGCTTTGCCGATGGCTATGTTTTCATGTTCCACGTTGCCTACCTGGCCCACAGTGGCCTTGCACTGCAGCAAAACCAGCCTGACTTCGCCGGATGGCAACCGGATATGGCCGTACTTGCCTTCCTTGGCAACCAACTGGGCCGCCGCTCCCGCAGAGCGAACCATCTGCGCGCCTTTTCCGGGATTAATCTCAATATTGTGGATCAGGGTTCCCACAGGGATGATGCGTAAAGGAAGAGCGTTGCCCGGCCTGATTTCAGATCCGGGACCCGAACTCACCACGGCTCCCTCTTTCAGGCCCAGGGGAGCCAAAACATAGCGCTTTTCGCCGTCCAGGTAATGCAGCAGGGCGATTCGCGCCGATCGGTTGGGATCGTATTCAATGGCAGCCACCCTGGCCGGAATGCCGTCTTTATTTCGCTTGAAGTCGATGATACGATATTTTTGTTTATGCCCCCCGCCCCTGTGCCGGGTAGTTATGTGGCCGTAGACATTGCGGCCCGCTTTTTTCTGTTTCGGGACCAGCAGGGGTTTTTCCGGTTTCTTCTTGCTGAGCTCTTCGAAGTCGGAAACGGTCATAAAACGCCTGCCCGGCGAAGTGGGGACAAATTTTTTGATTGCCATTACCCTGTACCTCCTTTCCCTGGCAGCTGAAAACCCGGCCTGCGCTGAGTTACCGTCAGCCTGGGGCCGGTGTTTCTATCTGCTTCATTCAAATATTTCGATGGACTTGCTGCCTTCTTCCAGGGTTACCACCGCTTTTTTCCACGATGGGCGATAACCCCTGTAAATGCCAAATCTCCTGGGCTTGCCTTTCATATTCATCGTATTCACATCTTTCACCTGGACATCAAACAGCTTTTCAACCGCCTGCTTGATCTGGATCTTGTTTGCTTTTTTTTGCACCACGAAGCTATATTTGTTATCTTCCATCAAGCGCGTCGACTTTTCCGTAATGATGGGTTTGATGATCACGTCGCGATAATCCATTACGAGGCGAACACCTCCTCTACCCTGGCTACAGCCTCCCGGGTCAGGATGATACAGTCGGAGTTCAGCACGTCATAGACATTGATCTGGTTGGCTACTGCAGAGTTAACACGCGGGATGTTTCGGCTGGATTTGTAGACATTTTCATCGGCACCGGCGGTCACCAGCAGAACTCTCCCCCGGGCGTCCAGGTTGTTCAGTATCTCATTGATCATTCTGGTTTTGGGTTCCTCCAACTTCAAATCATTCAGCACGGTTAACTCCTGTGAGCGCAGCTTGGAAGTGAGCGCAGAGCGCATGGCGGCCCGCCTCATTTTGCGGGGAAGCTGGTAGCGGTAACTGCGCGGCTTCGGGCCAAACACCACACCGCCTCCGGCCCATAAAGGGGAACGGATGGTGCCGTGGCGCGCTCTGCCCGTACCCTTCTGGCGCCAGGGTTTTCTGCCGCCGCCGCGGATCTCGGACCTGGTTTTCGTGCTGGCGGTTCCCTTGCGGCGGTTGCTGGCATGCATCTGTGATACTTCAAAAAGAAGGTTTTCATTCACTTCGGCATCGAAAACGTTGGGGTTGAGTTCGAGTTCCCCCACCGTTTCGCCCCGGGTATTGACAATTTCCACCGTGGGCATCGTCTTTATGCCCCCTTTCTTACGAACTCTGGCTTACTTTTACCGAATCCTTGACCAGTAAAAGTCCTCCCCGCGGCCCGGGGATGGCTCCCTTAACCAGCATCATGTTTTTATCTTCATCCACTTTTACCACTTCCAGTTTCTGGACGGTTACCTTGTTGCCGCCCATGCGGCCGGGAAGGGTCTGCCCTTTAAAAACCCTCGCTTCGTTCATCGTCCCGAGAGAACCCGGCCCCCTGTGATAGCGCGAGCCGTGGGTCAAGGGGCCCGTGCTCTGACCGTGCCGTTTAATGCTGCCGGCAAAGCCCTTCCCCTTTGTCTTGCCGCTTACATCAACATACTCGCCCGGCGAGAATATATCAACTTTGATCTGCTGCCCCACTTCAAAACCCTCGATGTCGGGCAGGCGAAACTCCTTGATATATCTTTGGGGCTCTACCCCTGCCTTTTTGAAGTGGCCTTTTTGCGGTTTGTTGGGGCGGTTTTTCTTCAGCGGCTCAAAGCCCACCTGCAGGGCAGAATAGCCGTCCCTTTCCGGGGTTTTGATATCCAACACGGTACAGGGCCCGGCCTTTAAAACCGTTACCGGAATGGCCTGGCCTTCTTCATCGAACAGCTGGGTCATGCCCACTTTTTTTGCCAGTATCGCTTTTTTCATTTGCTTCACCCCCCTTTGGCAGCCCCTAGAGCTTGATCTCTATGTCTACTCCGGCAGGCAGGTCCAGACGCATCAGGGCATCCACGGTGCCGGGAGTGGGTTCGATGATGTCGATCAACCTCTTGTGCGTACGCATCTCGAATTGCTCGCGGGAATCCTTGTACTTGTGGGGCGCCCTGATCACGGTATAAATGCTTTTTTCCGTGGGAAGAGGCACCGGACCGGAAACGTAAGCCCCGGTTCGCTTGGCCGTATCCACGATCCGGGAAGCCGATTGATCCAGAAGATCGTGGTCGAAAGCCTTGAGACGAATACGGATTTTTTGTGCAGCAGTAGCCATTACATTGCTCCTCCTTTTAGCGCCTGTTTGTTTTCAGGCTGCTCCATAAAAATTCCCCGCCGCCCGTCGGGATCGGCGGCAACCTTTTATTTCATCGCTGCTGCTTTTTCATTTTCCCTGCCCAGGCTGTGCTGCCTGTTCGGGGGATTTCACCCTTTTAAAAGACAGAGCGGGAAACGCCCGCGTTTCTTGCCGACTGTATTTGCGGCTGAGCGGTTGAAGCAAGTATAAACAATCACTTCTTGCCTCCTTCCCCCTTTGGCAAAGCGGTCGGGTCAAAGCAAAAACCGTCACTTCTTGCCCGGCAGTTTTTGACAGGCAAGCATGCACCGTCACTTTTTGCCCTTCCTTCTTACCCTTCTTGCCCCCAGGCGGGCTGTCCTGAGCAGTTTATTCACATACAGTTAAGGGCACAGTGTACCCCGCTCGCTGATATTACTCGATAACGGAGGTTACCACGCCGGCGCCCACGGTGCGGCCGCCTTCGCGAATGGCAAAGCGCAGCCCCTCTTCTGTCGCAA
This sequence comes from Syntrophomonadaceae bacterium, assembly GCA_003563895.1. Classification (GTDB taxonomy): domain Bacteria; phylum Bacillota; class Dethiobacteria; order DTU022; family UBA8154; genus CSSED11-181. The sequence goes on along the minus strand of PWTK01000065.1, from coordinate 37 downwards.
TCGGCGTAATGAGCTCGATCACCATGTTCACATTGTC
>PWTK01000080.1 GCA_003563895.1 Syntrophomonadaceae bacterium | reverse complement strand
GTCCTGCAAAAAAGAGGTTTTAAAAGGTCACACTTACAAAAAGGCCTTGATCTGCTAAAAAGCTGTATTTTGGGGGCCACTCAACAAGAATTCCCTGAGTTAAGTTGATAACCATGGAAAAAATTGCTTATCGATTTAGCTCAGGAACCCTTCATACATGACGCGCTGGCCAAATGGATTCTAGAGCTCCGGGTGCGGGTATGAGCATACTTACAAGATTGTAACCAAGAAACTGCCCTTTCCTGAGTTAATCGGATACCAGGCACAAAAAAATTCGCGCCGCATTTCCCTTGCACCGACCCGGCGCAAAAAAGGAGGGGGCAACACGGGCCGATTCTTTTCACCCCGGGCAGGTAAAAAGGGCGGCGGCGGTTTTTACGAATAATCTTTCAATCTTTCGGAATGCCCGGACATCGCTGTTTCTGTAAAACGAGATGGGACGCAGTTCCGCAACTTCCACAATATCCACACCCCCCTTTCCGCTGCCGCTGCTGCTTATCCACCACTGCGCTGCTTTCTTTTGTCATACCGGTAATGTTAAAAAGTACCGGGACGCTGCGGCCCGCAGGGAACCTCCAGAACAAAGCCAAGCTTCAAAAAAATACTGAAAAGAACAGCATGAACCATATGGACTTCCCGGGGCGGCCTCGATTATAATGGTTATAGGGCCTGCAAAAAAGGAGGACATAGCAAGAAACGCGCAGTTCCCTGCGGTTTATTTTTTTGGCTGACACCAAATGTGGCCGACGACAAAACAATCTACCTAAGGGGTGCTGACCATCAAAGCCTTAAAAAGAAGCGGATTGCGCTGGGCGGTTGTATTTGCTGCAGGAATACTGGTGTTTGTGTTTCTGGCTTTATTCCCGGGCTCCGGGGCCAGGGCGGCTGTAAGAGAAGATGTAACGGTCGCTGTCGACACGGTAGTGATGGAGTTTCCCGACCGTGAGGGACCTTTTATCGATGTGAACAACAGGACGCTGGTGCCCATCAGGTTTATCGTCGATGCGTTCGATTCGGATTACACCTTTGCCCGGGTCGATTGGGACGAAGAAAACAGGGTGGTCCACATCCTTTTGCAGAAACTCGGGCAGCCTCTGAATGGAACGGATCGGGATAAAGCGCGCAACGGCACGCGCGGGGTTGAACTGCTGGGCCACCCCGTGGAAAGGGAAACGGAAGTTGAGCTGCCCATAGGGTCTTCTTATGCCACCGTTAACGGTTCCAGGGTGGGCTTTGATACCCGGGCCCAAATTAACCACGGCCGGACCATGGTGCCGCTGAGGTTTGTCAGTGAAGCCCTGGGGGCGAGGGTCAAGTGGGATGCCCCCAACAGGCAGGCGAACATCTTTTACCTGACGATCCCCTCGATCAACCCCGCGGTCAAGTCGGTGGTGGAAGAGGCCGGGGACGGCGGGTCGATCAACCGCCTGGTCAGCAACCCCTACCAGGGGATCAACTGGAACACCATCGAACATCACCGGTCCGGGCTGCATTTTCACACGACCGAGTCCGACGGAGAGCTTTCCCCGGCAGAAGCCATCGAGCTTTACAGGCAGCGGGGCTTTACGGTGCTCTCCATCACCGACCATGACGATATGGGCAAACCCGGGCCCACCTGGCCGTGGCCCCATGTTCCCGAGGGCATGCTGCCCCTCAAGGGCAACGAGCTTTCCTGGCAGCAACACATCACCACTTATTTTACCGATTACTACGGCAGCAAATCCGGAAGTGTGTATGAAAGCCTGTCCGCGGTGGATTCAAGGGGCGGCCTCACCGTCTTCGCTCACCCCGGGAGATACAACAGTCCCGACGACTGGGAGTGGTACGTGCCCTACTACCACCAATTCAGCAGCCTGTTCGGCCTGGAAGTTTATAACATGGGCGACAGGTTTCCTTTTGACAGGAAGCTCTGGGACAACCTGCTGAACCATTTTATGCCTGAGAGGCCCATTTACGGGATGGCCAACGACGACATGCACCTGAAAAGTACGCTGGGGATAAACTGGAACACCCTTCTCTTGGAAGAGCTTTCCGTTTCGGAAGTTAGAAGATCGCTTGAAGGCGGGCGGTTCTTTTTCAGTTACGCGCTGTTGGGGACGGCACCGAGGATAGAGAAGGTCGAGGTAAAAGACGGCGCGATTGAAGTGTTCCCGGAGTACGGTGCCGTGCATTGGATTTCTAACGGAGAGGTTATCCATGAAGGGGACAGGCTGGAATATAAGGAAAATGATCGAATCCACCGCTATGTGAGGGCTTCCGTTTCAGCAGGGACGGGGAGAACTTATACCCAGCCCTTCGGGTTCGTGAAAGAATCGGTGAGCGACGGCTCAGGAAGCTGAGCGGTCGCATTGCCTGTTGAGTTATCCGCTTCTGCAGCAGGGATGAATGCCGGATGATTATGACAGCGGTAGGGGAGATATGAATCATCATGAAGCTCCGCAGCAATCTGCTCCGCGAGCCATTGAAACGAAAAAATGCACTTGTTTTGGCGGTATTGTTGGCGGTCGGCACGGCAGTCGTTATCAAGGTCGGCTCCGGAACGGCGGAGATTCCGGCCGCAGGTGTTGATGAGGAGGCCCCGGTTTCTGTCGAGTGCTGCGGGATCGACCCCCATGCGCCCGCCGCCGGGAAGTCCCCTCGAGCAGACTCTGTCCCACCCGGCAGCGCTGATGACATTGATGAAAATGCTGCCGCCGCCGCTGATGAGGCCGAAAGGGATCCCGGGCTCCTGGCCTGCGAGCCTTTGGAAAGGCGCGCGGTCGAAGGCGAGCTTGCCGATGAGCCGTGCGCAGCGCCGGAAGAGGGCCCGGCTGCAGGCCTTTTCCCCGAAGATTCGGTGATGCATTACCTGGGAAAAAGTTTCTGTGAGGTGAAACGGCTCCTGGGCGAGCCGGATGAAGAGGGCTACAGCAGCCTGTACGGGCCCCACCAATACATGCTTTACCGGCAGGAGGAAGGAGTGCTCCGGTTCGGCTCTCCGGAGGGCGAAGAAAAAACGGTGGTGAGCATCATTTTGGGACCGGGCCAGCGGGTTTTGGGGGCGAAGGTGGGGATGACGTTTCCGGAAATAAGAAAAACCCTGGGCGAACCGGAATATGGCCCCGAACCCGGGCTGGACAACCTGTATTACATGGATTATTTTTTCGGGGAAACGGACAACGGGATCCCGGAAATATTGTTTAGCTTTTCTGCCGAAGATATCACAGGGCCCACTGGTGAAGCCTTCATCAAATGGGAGGGCCATTAACAAGCCCCGTGGCGGCTGCAGGGGTAGGGGGATGGCCCGGTGCGCATGCAGCGGCGAAGTGTTATGTTCAAATCCTGTTTTAAAAACAGCCCCCGTGCCGCTGACGGCGCAGGCGGGCTGAAGAAAGTAACAGGTCGACATTTTCAGCGCGTCTTTGCAGCGCTGGGCTCTTTTCAGGGGAGCGGGTTTTCGGCTGGCTACCGGGACCTGTTCTTTTTGTTTTTGGGAGGCGAAGGGCGGAAGCCGATCGGGTCGTGGCTCTTTTCCTCCTGCATGATGCGGTGTAGCCTCTTTACCTGGAGCGCAAAGCTCTCCAGCCTGGCCTGCAAGACCTGGGGAAACACGCTGCCGTCGGTTTCGACGGCCATAAAGGGCAGACTGGGCTGCCGCGAAAGGACGCGCTGCACGAGCGCCCTGTCGTCTGCGGCGTCCCTCTTTTTCTCTTCCAGGGTTTTGCCTGCGATGGCTTCCGCTATGCGGTTGGGCATGCAGCCAAAGGGCCCGATGGCGATTGCCCCTTCTGCATCGTCCACCACTTCCTGCAGGGTCGTGGAAACGGTCAAAATCGCTTCCCCCGTCAGCCTGGTGGAGATTAGATCTTCAACGGCCGAAAGGAGTTTTTCCATGTTGATGGGGTGGTAGCTGCACAGGCCGCTGAGGGAGAGTATTTTCTTGATTTCCCTCTCTACAAAGCTCTTGATGGGCCCCTGCAGGCGGTTGGTGAACCGCTGGGTGGGGGAGGACCCCGTAATCCCCCTCTGCAGCAAATAGTCGCAGTAGTAGATCCACTCGTGGATGGGCGCCACCCTGGTGATAATGCCCTGCTGGGTCAGGTAATCCACCACATCCCGGCAGGAAAAGCGGTCGTGCCGGACGTAAATTTCACCAACCAGCGTCACCCGGGGGAAATCCTCCAGGTTGCCCGTTTTTTTAATCCCCGCCAGCATCCGGGCCGCCTCTTGCAGCGCCGATCGGATTTCCAGAAGCGTCCCTTTGTAGAGCGCGCCGGAGATGTGCTCGAAGGCTTTTTCGTAGATCTTATTGCCTTCTGCGGGGTCCTGGGCCGCCACCAGGATGGAGTTGTAGATTTCGTGCATGACGTCGGCGATGACAAAGGCCATCCAGGTGCGCAGAACCAGCCCCGTTCCCATGCCGCCGTAGCTGTTCTCGCTGCTCAGCGACAGGGTGGAGACATTTTTCATCTCCAGCCGGTCCGCCATTCGGTTGATAAAAACGCTGTACTGCCCGAAGCGGCAGGGCCCCGAGGCGTCGGGCATGAAATAAACCAGCTGCTCGTCCGGGGGGGAGCCGTTGTCTTCCACGTAGCGCAGCAGGCTGCCCACCGTCAGCAGCAGGGGCAGGCATTCCTTGCTGGTGACGTGTGCCCTGGCCAGCCTGATCTCCCTCTCCCCCGGTGAGGGCAGAAACTCGGCGTGTATGCCCTGCCCGTTCAAAATCCTTGAAATCAGGCGGGTTCCCTGTTCCCCCATGGCCGGCATGAGCAGCTTGACGCGGGGGTGGTTGAGGGGCAGGCGTTCCCCCTCCGGGGTTTCGACGTAGGCCCACTTGTCTTCTACAACAGTCCTGCTGCGCCGGTGGTTCCCGCTACCCTTCAAGCCCGCCGCCATTTCCAGTCCGCTGCGGGCCCTGTCCGGAACTTTTTCCGGCGGGTTTTCCAGGTATCCGCCTACAATATCCAGGAAAGCCTCCACCCGGGTGTCCAGCCCGGCATCCGCAGTGTGCTCGTCCAGTTCCAGGGTCAGCGACGGCTTGTTCCCCATGATCTCCCGGAAATAGCCCAGGAGGAAAGAATCGGGGCCGCAGCTGAAATTGGTGATGTAGACGCCGAAAAGCTGCGGATGCTTGCGCACCAGGCTGGCGGCGCGCAAAATGATCTGCCCGGCGCCCCAGTACATCTTTTCAAAGGGCTCTTCCTCTTCGTAGGGGAGGAAATCGCAGGGGAGGATCGTCCAGCCCCTGGAGGCGAACTTGTGGGGGATGCCCAGGTTGGCCTGCAGGTTGAAAGCGTTGTAGGAGCGCCCGAACACGACCACCGCTTTTTTGTCCGGGTTTTCATCCAGCTCGGCCAGGACCTTCTGTCCCCACTGCTTCATCTCTGCCATGGCCTCCTCCTGCCTTTCGACCGCGCAGCGGAAGGCGCGCCGGGCCTCTTTCCGCGTTGCGCCCAGATCCCTCCCGAGGCGCACGAAATTTTCTTCCTGGGCGCGGTATCCCCCGGAAAAATCCAGCACCGGCGCCAATAGGAGCCCTTCCTGGCGAAGAGCCGGAAAGGTTGCTTTCAGGTAATAGGGTTCCCCCTGCAGCAGGGGGCAGGTAATCCCCTTTTCATCCTCGCTGTCGCCGCACTGGAGATTGCTGACCTGCGGCAGGAAAATGTGGTCGGGCTCGTGTTCCAGCAGTTCGGCCATGTAGCCGTGGGCCAGCTCTACGGGAAAACAAAAAGAAGCCCCCTGTACCGATTTGCCCCACGGCTCAACCCGCGAGGCGGTAACCACCTCATGGCCGAGGGAAGTGAAAAAATGGTAGTAGAGGGGGTAGAAAGTATGGACCATGAGCGACCTGGTGATGCCGATTTTCTTCTTTTGCCGGGCCCGCAGCGCCCGCTCCTGTTCCAAAGGCGGCTGCTGCAGGACCAGCTGCTCGCGTTTCCAGACCAAATCGAGGCCCCGAGACTGCATCCCGGCCTCTTTCTGCTGGATGCTGTAGCGGCTGCAGGCGCCGCCGAAAGGACGGCGCTTCCCGTTGACCCGCAGCATCCGGATGAGGCACTTCCTTTCACAGCTCTCGTTGCCCCTGCAGGTGAACGGCTCCTCTTCAATCATTTCCCTTTCTGCCAGTTCTTCCAGGCTGTAGCTGCCTTCGTCCATAAGGCCGCGTTTAAGCTTTTCCTCGGCGGACAGGGCTACGCCGAAAGCTCCCATCAAGCCCGGTTCTGGGGGAACGACGATTTCCCTCTCCAACAGGGATACCATGGCGACGGGAATGGCGTGGTTGTAGCAAACCCCCCCCTGCATGAAGATCTTGCGGCCTTCGGGGCGGCTCCCCTTGACGCGCGTGAGGTAATTTTGGCAGATGGAGTAAACCAGGCCGGCCAGGATATCCTCCTTTTTAATCCCTTCCTGGACGGCGGTTTTGATGTCGCTGCTGATAAAGGCGGAACACTGGTCGTTGAAATTGGGAGGGGCGGAGGACTGCCGCGCCAGCGGTGCTATTTGGGTCATTTCAACTTCCAGCGATTCGCCCGCCGCTTCTTCCAAAAAAGAGCCGGTCCCGGCGGAGCAGGCCTCGTTCATGGCGTAGTCCACGGGAACCCCGTTGATGATATGCGTGTACTTGGCGTCCTGCCCGCCGATTTCAAAGATGGTCTCCACCGAGGGATCGAAGTAGAGGGCGGCGGTAGCGTGGGCGATGATTTCGTTGATAACTGCCGGGGTGAGCGCGTGCAGGGCGGCGATCTGGCGCCCGGAACCGGTTACTCCCAAGACGGTGATCTGCACCCCTTCGGGCACCTGTTTTGCCAGCTCCCTGTAGCAGCTGCGGGCCGCTTCCACCGGGTCGCCGCGGGTGTAGAGGTAAACAGAGCCCACCAGCGCCCGATCCTCTTCCCGGATGAGCGCGGCCTTGGTGGTGGTGGAGCCCACATCCAGCCCCAGCAGCAGGCGATCCCCCGGGGATGCATCGCTGCGCTTGATTTCCTTGAAGGACACCTTGTTTTCCCACTTTTTGAGCGGGGGCAGATAGCCAAAAGAGCTCTGGTGGGCGTGAAAAAGGGTCTGACGTTCTCCCAGGCGGCGGGGCGCTATCTCATGCTGCAGCCCCCAAAGAGCCGCCCCCAGGGCTTCGAAATAGGAGGACTCAGGAGGGACGATCACTTCCAGCTCAGAGCGAAGGGCATCCACGACCAGCCGGTTCTTCGCTACACCACCGACCAGCAGGATGCGCCTGCAGCCAGTTTTGCGCACCAGCTCGAGAATTTTCCAGTAGAGCATCTGGCAGAGGCCGGCGACCACCCTCTCTTTTTGTTCCCCCTTGTTGAGCGCGTGGGTGCAGTCGCTCTTGCAGAAGACCGAACATCGCCCTGCCACGGGGTAGGGTTCTTCCCCGACGGAGGCTTCCAGCGCTTCAGCGGGGGTGAGCCCCATTCTCTTTATCTGCTGCAGGAAGAACTCCCCGCTGCCCGAGGCGCATTTATTGCCGGTATGTACACTTCCCACCTGTCCCTTTTCGTCCAGTTCGTACAGGATAAAGGTTTCGCTGCCGGCGCTGACCACGCCGTCCACCGGTCCATCGGCCGGGATTTTCC
>PWTK01000054.1 GCA_003563895.1 Syntrophomonadaceae bacterium | reverse complement strand
TCTAACGGATTTCTAACATGAGATTTTTACTTTTTTTGAAGAAACTATAGCCTTATTCAATTTTAAACAAGCAGCCCCCCTTTTTAAGTCCTAAGAGGGGCTTTTCCTTTCTTAAAACCGCCTGGCTGTGAGCAGTAAACATCTTAAGGTTTGCAAGCAGTGATGAACCCCTTATTTTTTCGGCAAACCGAAACCGGGAGCAAAAGAAAGATAACGCTTTTATGTTGTCAGGAATATAACCCTACCTTGATTGGTGCCAAAAGCGGAGCAGGGGCAGGCTTTACAGAACCAAAACGGGGTTCACTTTTGTTATGCAATAAAGTATATTATAATTATAGTATTACTTGACAATATCCGCGGGTAGGAGTAAAATAGGCTATAGAATATTTTATAGTAATCAATATTCATCCAAAACAACCATACCATACCTTGCCAGGGGCCCATTTGAACCAAGTTATCCAAATATTCTTTACGCAAGAACGACCTGGCAGAAACTTATCTTCAGTTCGGGCGGTGTATAGTGATGAAAAGCATTAATTTGGATTATGGTGCGGCTGCCCCGGTTGACCGGGCGGTTTTGGAAGCGATGATGCCCTATTTCAGGGAGCATTATGGAAATCCATCCAGCGGACACGACCTGGGAGACAAACCGGCAGAAGCTGTGGCTCAGGCCAGGGAAAAAGTGGCGGCCTTACTGGGAGCCAACCCGGAGGAATTAATTTTTACCGCCTCCGCTTCAGAAGCCAACAACATGGCGCTGAAGGGAGGCGCTGCCGCTTACAAGAAAAAAGGACGGCACATCATCACCTCGGCGATAGAGCATTTTTCCGTGCTGAACCCTCTGCGCACCCTGGAAAAAGAAGGTTTTTCCGTGACGTATTTGCCGGTGGACCATTTTGGGCGGGTCGATCCTGCACAGCTGGAAGAAGCCCTCACGCCCGAAACGGTGCTGGTTTCAATTATGTTGGCCAACCCGGAGATCGGGACCATTCAGCCCATCAAAGAGCTGGCTGAAAGGGCCAAAGAAAGCGGCGCAATTTTCCATACCGATGCCACGGCAGCGGCCGGCTTTGTTCCCCTGGATGTGGGCGAACTGGGCGTAGATCTATTAACCCTGGCCGGTGACCAGCTTTATGGTCCCAAGGGAAGCGGGGCCTTGTTCACCAGGCGGGGCGTTCGGATTCTGCCTCTAATTGAGGGAGGCATTCAGGAAAAAGGGCGGAGGGCAGGAATCGAAAACGTTCCTGCCATTGTGGGGTTCGGGGAAGCTGCCCGACTGGCCCATGAAAACATGGCAGAGCGGATGAATCGCCTTGCCGGCATCAGGGACAGCCTCAAGGAACAGCTTTTTACCGCTATCGACCACCTTCACCTGAACGGCCATCCCGGTCAAAGGCTCCCCCATAACCTGCACTTATCAGTGAAATTCGTAGAAGGGGAGGCTTTGTTAATGCATTTGAACAACGCCGGTATCTATGTTTCCAGCGGCTCGACCTGCACCTCCCAGGCCTTGAAAGCCTCCCATGTTTTGGAGGCCATCGGGTTAAGTCCTGAGCTGGCACAGGGGTCGCTGTTATTTACCCTGGGACCGGAGAACACCCCTGAAGATGTCCCTTATGTGGTGCAGCGGCTAAAGGATACCACGGAGAAACTGCGCAAAATGTCGCCCCTTTATCAAAAATACCTGAAGGAGGGCGTGGGATCCAATGACCAAATACAGTGATAAGGTAATGGAACACTTTTCAAACCCACGTAATGTAGGGGAAATTCCGGATGCAGACGGTGTGGGGGAGGTAGGCAATCCAGTATGCGGTGATATGATGAAATTTACCATTAAGGTAAAGGATAATCGCCTGGAGGATGTAAAGTTTTTAACCTTTGGGTGCGGGGCGGCCATCGCCGTTTCCAGCATAGTCTCGGAAATGGCCAAAGAAAAAACTCTTGAGGAGGCCCTAAAAATCAGCAACAAGGATGTGGCAGAAGAACTGGAGAGCCTGCCGAAAAATAAGATGCACTGTTCCAACCTTGGCGCGGATGCCCTTCACAAGGCCATTGAAGATTATCTTCAGAAGGAAAAAAGTGCTTGAAAATGTTTTCCCAAAAGCCAAACCGCATACAAATATCCGGATGGAGGTGACATCCCTTGCTGAAAGATGACCCGTTTCGAGCTGCTGAAAAGGCCGGCTGTGACTGCCCTTTTTGCCATGAACCTGTTTGCCCTGTCCCCGAAGAACACCAGTTTTTTTGCGGAGTTGTCCTGGTCACCTGCCCTGCCTGTGGGAAAAGGGTACGGCGTGAAGCGGACACCTGCCCCCAATGTGGAAAAGCGCTTCCCGGACAGGATTGAGTCAGGATCAGGCCTTTCTTTACAGCCATGAGTTTCTTTCGGCTGTCAACGCAGCCGGGAAAGGGGGGATAATCTGGCCTTGAAAGAGGAAAAGGAAGTCCATATGCTTGATTGTGTGGGACTGTACTGTCCTGCTCCGGTAATGAACGCCCGCGAAACCATCGAAAAACTTGCTCCAGGAGATATGATGGAAGTGGTTGCCGACGATCAGGCAACCCAGGAGGATATTCCTCGCTGGGCCAAACGTACCGGCCACACTTTGCTCAAAGCATGGAAAGTGGGAGATGAGTTTCACTATTTGATTCAAAAAAAGGAGAGTTGATCTGATGGCGAAGAAAAACATTTTGTACGTGCAAACCAGTGGAACCGATACGCCGGAAAGGCTCTACTCGCCCCTTATCCTGGCCCAAACCGCATTGGCCATGGATATAGAGCCGGTGGTATACTTTTTAGGCCAGGGAATCAAAGTATTGGTGAAGGGAGAAGCTGAGAAAATACAGGTGGGCAACTTCCCCACGGTGATGGAAGTGATCCAGGAATCCAAGAACAAAGGCATCAGGATTTTGGCTTGTGAGCAGAGCTTACAGCTTTTTGGCGGAGAAGTGAGCTCCGGAAATTTAATCGATGAGGCTGAAATTGTAGGCGCGGCCACCCTGAACGATCTGGCGTTGGATGCCGATGCCATCCTTTCCTTCTAGTAAAACACGGATAATCATGCAAAAGAACCATTCACGAGGGTTCCCTTCCAGAGGTAGAAGGGAACCCTCTTTACTTTAATTTGAGCTGCGATTAACATCCTCCCCGAGATTATCACACATCAAAAGATGAATTGTTAGAGCTTCAGCAGGGAGATGAATATTATGATGCAAAGCAAATGAATGAAAAGGGGAGGTGCATGCGGGAAAGGGGCCCTTCTCATGACCGGTAAAAAGTGGTTGCAAAAAACACCCCGGCAAGTTATCATTGTTTAGCACGCAAAGGAATCGAGACCAACGCAACCGGAGGTGCTGCACATGGAAGAGAAAAAGCAAGCAGGCTGTGCCGAAGCGGCCGAGGGTCTGCGGCGTTTGCTGCTGCTGAACAGCTTTCCCGTGGCCGTGAGTTTTTCCGCAGAGGAGGAGCTGCCCGAAAAGGCCCGCCGGCCCTCCAGCAGCCTGGGGCATCCCGTGGCCATCTGCCAGGGGACGGCCATGGTACGGAGCATGGGCTGGACCCTGGGATTTTTAAAGGAAGACCATGCCTGCCCGCCGTCTTTTTTGATCTTCGGGCTGGATGAAAAAGCCAAAGAGGCAGGGGCAAACCTGGGTGAAACGCTGTCGCCCCTTTTCGGGGCCTCCAGGGAGCTGTGCGAGAGCACCAACGAGCACATGATTATGCTGCCCGTGGGCAAATACAAAAGCATCACCCTGGCTCCCCTGGAGAAAGCCCCTTTCGACCCCGATGTCGTCCTGGTTTACGGCAACCCGGCCCAGGTATCCCGGCTGGTCCAGGGTGCTGTCTATCACCGGGGCGGGGCGGTTACGTCCAGCTTCACCGGCCGCAATTCCTGCGTTTCCGAGATGGTGGCGCCCCTCGTAAAAGGGGAGTGCCAGGTGATCGTTCCCGGCTCGGGCGAGCGGGTTTTCGCGCACGTCCAGGACACCGAAATGTGTTTCTCTTTCCCCGGCTCCTGGCTGGAAGACATTGTTTCCGGCCTGGAAACCACCCACCGCCTGGGGGCCATGCGCTACCCGACCCCCTTCCAGGGCATGCGGGGGGCCCCCCAGTTCCCGAAGACCTACCATTCCATGATGAAAGAGCTGGGTCTTTTGGAATGACCCCTTTAGCGCGTTGAAGAGAAATAAATGGCTTGCCGCCCACCAGTGGAGCGGTTTGGCGTGGAATACGGCCCGCCGGAAAAGAGGTAAGGCAATCACGCCAAAATAAGCTCCCGCTTCTCAATCGATATTTTAACGCACAGGCATTTTAATAATTCCTGGCAAATGGCAATCTCGGAGGAGCAGGGAAAAACTGTTTTGTTCGTAAGCGAAGCGAATGGTCTTGAGCAATCTTGGAGCAGTTCCCTGCGCGTTAACCCTGGATATGTTTTGCCTGGGCGTCGCCTGTTTCCGGGAATTTTTGTGTGAGCGGACCCAAAGGGCGGGGTTCTGGATTTTCCACCCGGTGGGGCAGGCGGTGCGGATGGGCAAAAGCAGTGCAGGCGGCATCGCTTCTGCCGCCTGCTGTCGCCGCCCTATTTCTGCCCCGCTTTTTTCTGTTTCTGCAGCTCTTCCAGCTCCAGTTCCAGGTTTTCCAGTTCCTGTACCTGGGAGGGCTTGACGGAATGGAAAGGCCAGCGCCTTTTGACTTCTTCAATCTTCTCTTTTACCTCAGCGATCTTTTCATCCAGACGGTTCAATGGTCGCTCCCCTTTTCATCGGCCTCGCTTTATTATACCACGTTATTCGGGGACTTTGACAATTCTTTCCCTGGGCAGGTAGTAGTCGCGGCTGAGGACCTCTTCCTGGCCGTCAATCACGATATGGGTCACCGTCCGGTAACCCTCTTCTCCTCCCTGCACGACCACGGCTTCATCAACATCAGGGGAGCCCACGTATTCCACCGGTGGGCTGATGGTTTCCACGACGGTGGAGCGCACCTCCACGTCCTTTTCCCCGGTCCCGTAGACCTCTGCCGTTAAAACCCCATCTGCGGCTTCCATCCGGATATAGACGTGGTTGGAGAGGCTGTTGACGAACTTCAGGTCGGCTGTCCCGTAGGAAACAGAGGCGTCTTTCCCCAAGGGGAGGTACCCCACGGGCAGGGAATGGGAGTGCCTCTCCGTCACCTCCAGCCCGGCCAGCAGGGCCGCGTTGTACAGGGTGGAGGAAATCTGGCACACGCCGCCACCGATCCCGGTGATCACTTCGCCCGCCCGGAACACCGGCGCCGGCTGGAACCCTTGCGCCCGGTTGTAGGGGCCGGCGGCCTCATTCATGCTGAACTCTTCGCCGGGGGGCAGAACGGTATCGTCAATGCTTTCAGCGGCCAGCCTGATGTTGGTCGCCCTGCCCTCAACGGCAGGGTCATATTGGGTCGTATATGAAGCGATCTTTTCCCTGATGCCGAGCCGGGACAGTTCCCGTTCAAAGTAATCGGGGATTGTTTCTACTACCTCAGGGTCTGGCTCCAGCTCTTTTTTTTCTTCGGTCCATAAGGTCGCCGTCCTGGCCTCACAGTACCATCCTATCCCCAACCCCAGGGCATTGGCGATAAACCTGAGGGGGAGGGTCGCTCTCTCTTCTGCGATGATGGGAGCGGTGTCCATCTCTTTTGTCTCATCATTAACCGTGAATTCCCGCTCTCCGATGAAAAACCGGACGGTCCGCTCCTCGGCTTCAACGGTCACCGTGTTCTCTTTTTTGTCCCAAATGATTTCGGCGCCCATTTCCTCGGCGACAAACCGGATCGGAACCTGGGTTCTTTGGTTTTCATCGATAAAGGGTGCTGCGTCTTCAAACGCCACTTCCCTGCCGTCCACTGTCACCGACACATCTGCCTGGGCAAACCCGGCGCCGCCGACCAGCAGAAACGGCAGCACAAAGCACAGGGCAAAGCAGAACTTGCGCATCTCTGCACCTCCTTCCGTACCGCTGCAGGAGGGGGCATCACGCAAACTTTCGACTGCCCTCCGGCAGCAAAAAAAGCGTCATGGAAAAGCGGGTCACGGAAGCGATGGTCCTGAAGATAACAAAAAAGCCTGCTGCAAGGATTAGCAAGCTTTCCAGGCGGTTGTTGCATCCGTTGTATTTATTTTCTACCTAATCTGGTCGAGCTGGAGCCAGATTCAGAACCCTTAGGTTTGCTCCACGCTTTGAAAAAGGCTTGTCGTTTTTGCGCAGGCCTTTACAACGAAAGGCCTAAAAAAACTACGTCATTATTTTAAGCCCTGCAGGGACAGCTGCGGAATCGAGGAAATCTCCCACTGATTTATGGGGATGCTCAGATGCTGAACCGCTTCTCGTTCAAGCGATGTGCGTAGGGAAACAGCCCGCTTGCTCCACCCTCTGACAAGTCCGTATACTGACTTTTTTCTGCCTTCATTATACCATACGGCCGCCGGCAGTTTCAAGTTTCGCCGACTGGCGGCATCCTTTCTGAATCAAGGGGAGTGTTCGAAAACACATTAATGGTTTACAAGTTAACTATTTCTTTGTATAATAACAGTTAACATGTTAACTACAGGTGAGGGACAGCATGCCCGACATTAAAGACGTATGGGTCTATGCCAACAACATCATCCGCTCTTCCAGGAAGATGGTGAACGAGGGCTTAAGCCCCCTGGGCCTCAGCAGCGCCGAGGGGAACATCCTGCTGCACCTCTTCACCCTGGAGCGCGGCGTCCGGCAGGAGGATATCGCAGGTCTGCTGGATATCAGCAAGCCTGCCGTATCGCGGGCCCTGGAATCGCTGGAGAAAAAGGGCTACGTGACCCGGCAGAAGGATTTTTCCGACAGGCGGGCCAGCCGGGTGCTTTTCACCGAAAAGGCGCAGGAGATCCGGCCCCAGGTGGAGCGCGTCTACCAGGAGGTTTATGCCCTAGCCGCACAGGGGGTATCGCCAGAGGAGGTCCAGTTTTTTGTGGACCTCTTCCGCCGGGTTTCCGGGAATTTCACCCGGGCCCGATCTGCGGCGAAAACACGGGAGGGGGCGGAATGATGCTGGATGATGTGATGGGTGTGGTCATCCTGATGACCTACTATGCGGTGTTTTTGCTGCTGCTTCCCTCCCTGCTCAAAATCAGGTTGGGTGTGAAAACGGAACTGGTGCGCAAAATACAGCACGTGGCGTACAGCCTGTCGGTGTTTCTGCTCCTGGAGCTGTTCAGCGAATGGTATCTCGCCGTGGCGGCCGCCTTTTTGCTGCTGCTGCTGGCCTACCCCGTGCTGCTGGTTGTCGAAAAATCTCCCTGGTACAGAAAAACCTTTGTCGACAGAACCTCCCGGGGCGGCGAGTTGAGAAAGCAGCTGCTCTATGTCCAGCTGTCCTTTGCGCTTTTGCTCTTCATCTTTTGGGGGCTGCTCGGCGCGAACTGGCATTACATCGCGGCCGTTGCGGTGATGGCCTGGGGGTTCGGCGATGCCGCCGCTGCCGTGGTGGGCAAGGCTTTTGGCCGCCGCCGCGTCCTTCATTACCTGATCGATGTGGGGAAAACCTATGAGGGCACGGTGGCCATGGTCCTCTTTGCCGGCCTGGCCATATTCATGACGCTTTTCGTATATGCCGGGAAGCCCTGGACGACAAGTCTGCTTTTGGCAGGCCTGGTGGCGCCGGTGTGCGGGGCCGTCGAGCTCTTCTCCAGCCGGGGCACCGATACCCTGACCGTACCGCTCTCCGCCGCTTTTGTGATGACGCCCCTCATTTACTTCCTGTCCTTTTTGGGGTGGTAGGTGTGAAGAACCTTTCTCCCGAACAATCCGCCAAACGGGAAAAGACGCTGCTCGCCTCCGTCCTTTTGAGCATGTGGGCGCCCTTGACCACGGGCATTGCCGTCATTCTGAGCCAATCCACCACCCAGCTGGCCGACTTTATCCGACGCTCCGTCGAGCTGGTCGCCCTCTTCGTATCCTGGTGGGTGTTTCGCCACCTGGGGCAGAACAGCGCCCTCGATGCGGAGAAAAAGGCCCGCATGGAAAAAACGGCGGGCCTCTGTGTGGCCGCAGCCCTCTGCTGCTCCGGGGCGGTCATGATGGCCTTGGCGCTCTCCCGGCTCTCCACGTTCGAGCCCGGAGGATTTGTCTACCCCGGGCTGGCCATCGCCGTGCTGGGGCTGATCAAAAACACCTGGTTCTGGCGGCGCTACACGAGGCTCAACCGCGAGCAGTACTGCACCATCATCGAGGCCCAGCGCTACCTCTACCGCGCCAAAGCCCTGGTAGACCTCTGCGTGATCGGGGCCCTTTCCGCGGTGGCCTTCATGCCGACCCATCCCGCCACGCGCTACATCGACCTGCTGGGATCCGTGATTTTGGCCCTTTACCTGATCTGGAGCGGCCTCCGCAGCGGCCAGGCGACGCTGCTGCAGGCGCAGCCGGGCCTTTCCGCCATGGAGGAGAAATAACCTCAGAAGGCCGGTTTTTATAATAAATGATTCAGAAATTATCACTGGGGCGAACATCTCTCCAAGATACCGGGTTGCCCGGGTTAGGCCCTTGGCCTGCCCGAAAAGTTTTGCGTAAAGATGGCAGGAATGTTTACGACAGTGGGTTAAATGCTTGCGGTACCGGCCGGCCCGGGTTGGGCAATCACTCGATTCATCGCAAAAAGGGCCGCAAGCGATGCGGGGCAAAACAGGCCTGTGCGGTTGTGGTAAATATTGTATAATGAAACTGGTCCCCTTCAATTCCCTGTAAGGGTTTCGTTTAAAAAAATTAAAATCAGCCAGTGGTTTGTCAGGAGAGGGTCGTATGAAGATGGAAAAGTTAAATAATGAGGAAATATCAATGATTATAGATAAGCTCACTGTTGTGCTCAAATTGAGGAAAGAAGTGTCGGGTGCATACCTGTTTGGTTCAATCTTGGAGCGCTCCCTTCCTGACAGCGATATCGATGTCGGTCTTGTCCTGGCGCCTGCTGTCACGCACTTCGAAAAGGAAGCGGAAATGTTTCTTTAGGAACTGATGCAGGAGCTCTGCCATTTTCACAACCACTCTTTCGACCTTGTCATTCTTAACCGTTCATCCGCAGTTTTCGCTTAAAGGGTCATCACGCAGGGCCGCTTGATTTATGCAGGGGACCCCGAGGCTGTAACGGATTTCATCGAAAAAGTGAGCCGTCAGTGGGCAGAAAACTACTCCCGTTACCGCCGGGCTTTGGAAGCGATTGTGAGGGGGGAAGAGCAGTGACGATTGATGCCGAAAGAGTTATGCAGAGAATTGCCTTTATCAGGGAGCAGCTCGGAGACATCAAAATGCTTACCTCTGCAAAAAGCAGCTCGGAAATATTGGCCGACAAGTTCCTGGTTAAAGGCTTGAAATATTCCCTGCAGACTGCCGTTGAGGCGATGATCGATATCGCTTTTCACATTGCGGCGAAAAAGTATCACTATGCTCCGGAGGATGCCCGGGATGCCTTTCGTTTATTGAAAATGAATGGCGTGATTGGGGAAGAAGAGTGGAAAACTTTTTCTGCCATGGTGGGTTTTCGAAACAGAATGGGGCATCTCTATCCAACGGTTTCCGATGAGCGCGTCTATGAATTTTCAACTTCAAACTTCGATGACTTTGAAGTCTTTATCGATAGAATGATGCCCTTCATCCGTTCAAAAGATTGGTTCCCTGGTTTTCAATTTCTATGCAAAAGTGGCAAGAATTTTTCCGACGGGTTCCCTAAGGAAGGGCTTGTGTTTCTGTCTCGTCCATGTTAGGAGTGGAGCCAGAGAGAAGAAAAGGGAGGCTTGAGATGAACAAAGGCGGGTTTTCCTTCCTCCGGCTGGCATTTATCCGTTCTCCATTACAACTTCAATCAAAAAGGGGAAACGCCGAGACACGGCGTTTCCCCTTTTTGATTGCGGGCCTTGCGTGTCCGCTGTCCCGTGTGGGACATCCCCTGGAGCGGACTAAAAGATCTTTTCTATCTTGATGATCACCTGCCGGCCTGTTTCGTCTTCCTGGTAGGCGATGAAGAGCTCCTGGCCTTCCTCTAAGCCGGCGAAATCGATGTTCTCATCGAGGCCGAACGCTTTCGGCACGCCCCCGATTTCGATTTCCGCGGTATGGCTGTCCGCCAGGCCGCTGAACACGCCTTCGGCGGTGTGTACTTCGCCGTCCCGCGGCTCCTGGAAGTCGGCCTCGGTGATGACGGAGCGCCCGTTTTCATCCACGTAATACTGGAAGCGGATCTCCCCGGGTGCGAACTCCTTCTCCCGCAGCTCCTCGCCCAGGGCGAAGGCCTGCGGCTTGCCGTCGAGCTCGATCTCCACGGAGTGGCTGTCGATGCGCCCGACGAGGTGCCCCTCGGCGCTTATCACGTTCTGATCCGTTCCGTTTTCATCCCGACGATCCTCACCGCCGTTTCCGCCGGTCGGGCTCGTCCTCTCCAGTCGGGTGATGACGGGCCGGCCGTTTTCATTCTCTTTGTAATGAAACTTTACACCTTCGCCCTCCTGGAGGTCGGTGCCGTCGACCCCTTTATCCAGGCCAAAGGCTTTCGGCTCCCCAGCGACCTCGATCTCTACGGTGTGGCTGTCGGCAAACCCGACAAAGACCCCCTCCGCCGCCTGCTCGGCTTTTTCTTCCCCATTTTCTCCCTTCTGCTCCATCCAGGTGATGATTCCCCGGCCGTTTTCGTCCAGGTAATATTCGAAGCTTACCTCCACGCCTCCGCTGAACTCCCGGTCCCTCAGCTCTTCGCTCAGGCCGAAGGCCTGCGGTTCTCCGTCGAGCTCGATTTCCACGGAGTGGCTGTCGATGCGTCCGACGAGGTAACCCTCGGCGGCGATGATCTCTTCGCCCCTTTCTTCTGCCGGCTTGTCTCCGGTGTCCACTTCCGGCGCATCTTTCGCCCAAACCCCCACCGCTGCTGCGGCCAGCACGAGAACGGCAATCCCCAAAATCCAGAACTTCTTTTTCATTGTAAGTGACCTCCTTTTGTCGTCTTCTATATATTAAGACGAAAAGGCGGTACGTTTGTTGCGCAAAATTTCGTGCAAAAAATAACTTTTTGCATGAAACAAATATAAGGGATTTGACTGCGGGAAAGAAGGGGGTGTGAAAGCAAGTCTTGGTTTGGCGATGGAGCATGGAGATCAACTGCAGGACGGTTCTCCTGCACCGCCCTTGCTCGCGCCAACATTTGCATGGGAAGTCTGCTTTGCACCGGGCGGCTGCCTTTACACCTGCGGGGGCTTTTCACCGTAGAACATGCCGTAGCCGACCAGCCCCGCATGGTAGATGGCCTTCTGGCTGCCCATAAAGAGGTAGTGGTCGGTTTCCAGCTTTGAGGCCAGGCGGAAAAGCTTCAATATGTAAAGGAGGGGCACGACGAAAAGGCCCAGGGTGTAAATGTGGCGGACGCTTTTTTTGACTTCCCCGGTCTTGTCAGCGGTGCGGATGTTGGTAAAGCCGCAGTCTTCCAGGGCCCGGATGATTTCGTCCCGCGTGGACCAGCCGTCCATTTTCACGCTTTCGCAGAACTTCCTGGCCTGCTCCGCCTCGCGCTCGTTCCGGGGCTGCCGCAGCATGATCCCGTCGGACATCACCAGGCGCCCTCCCGGCTTCAGGATGCGGTACATTTCCTCAAAAAGGCGCTCCGGTTTGGGGTAGGAGTAGCAGAAGCTCTCAATCCCGAACACTTTGTCAAAATGCCCGTCCGGGAAGCCGGTGTGGAAAAAGTTGGCGAGGTGGAATTCGACGCGGTCCTGGACGCCGTACCGGGCCGCGTATTTTCGGGCCAGTTCCAGCTGGACGCGGGACAGGGTGATGCCCGTCAGCCGGGCCTCGCTGTGCTGCGCCAGCCAGATGGAGGCGCCGCCCACGCCGCAGCCCGCGTCGAGGATCCGGTCTCCGGCAGCGGGCTCCAGCAGCCCCGCCACCTCCACGTACTGGTTGATGAGGGCTTCTTCCTTGGTCCGCGTGCCCTCGTTCCAGAAGCCGTAGTGCAGGGCCAGGCTCTTCCTGCCCGAGTAAAACCAGGAGTACAGCCGCTGGCACCTGTCGTAGTACTCCGCCACGTTCCTGCCGCCGGGGTCTTTTGCCTCCAAAGCCAACGGGAGACACCTCGCTTCCCTGGTGCGATCCTTTATCCATTCCCACCGCTTTGACGGCTCCTGACGCCGCAGCGGCGGTTGGTATTTATTATAAACGAAATCTGAAAATTTTCAACAGGGGACCCTTTTCTCATCCCTGCAGCGGAAAAATTGCCGCGCGCCGCGCTTGCCAAAGGCGAGTTCCGCGCGTGAATCGCGTGTACCGGGGACGGTTCTCTTGAGACTTTTTCTCTCGAACATGCCTTGAAGCCGGTTCTTGCCTGGGGTGTATAGGGGACCGTTCTCTTGTCACTTTTTTTCTCTCGCGCATATTAAGGGTAAGGGTACGGCGCGGCGAAAGCCGGGGACGGTTCGTGCGCCAGGATAAACCGGCAGGCGGGGTGTACCGGGGACGGTTCTCTTGAGACTTTTTCTCTCGATCATGCCTTGAAGCCGGTTCTTGCCTCACCGCAGCACAGCTTCACCGCAGCACAGCGAGGCCCCCCAGGTTTGTCAGCGTAACCGTGCTGTGACCTGGTCGCTACACCAAAATATCCAACCCTTCAACGTGAGCATAATCTTTCGCTTTAGCTTTCATATCAGGCTTTTTTTATAATTTTGCTTTTGGGGAAACAGCCAATGCGCCTCGGCCGGCTCATTATTTCCAGCCCATCGCCCCCCCGGCAGGTGTTGCGCGGTCCGATCTCGAAACTAACTGATCACAAAAATAACACACCGGTTTCACCCGGCTAACGCTGCTCTGTAATGTTATCGGGAGTCAATGCTTTATGTTATAGCCAGGCCTGTAATGTGGAAATTAATTATGAGTAAACGCTGAGAGAACAAGTTTTCACGCATCCCCGGCAGGCGAGCCGTTTCCGGCGGCCGGTCCGAGCCGGGGGGGGGGCTCCGGGACAGATCCCAGGAAAAGAGGTGTTGCAGTTGCCCGAACAATACGTGCTGGCGCTGGACCAGGGGACCACCAGCTGTCGCGCGATCCTGTTTGACCGGGAGAGCCGGATGGTCGGCGTTGCCCGGAAGGAGTTTTCCCAGATCTATCCCCGGGCCGGCTGGGTAGAGCACGACCCCGAGGAAATCTGGAGCACCCAGTACGGCGTGGCCGCCGAGCTGGTCGCCAAAACCCGCATCAACCCCGCCCAAATCGCCGCCATCGGCATCACCAACCAGCGCGAAACCACCGTGTTATGGGACAGGAACACCGGCCGGCCCGTCCACAACGCCATCGTCTGGCAGTGCCGCCGCACGGCCGGGATTTGCGACGCGCTGAAGGCGGCGGGCCTGGAGGAGACGTTCCGGCGGAAGACCGGCCTGCTGCTGGACGCCTACTTCTCCGGCACGAAGATCAAATGGATCCTGGACCACGTGGAGGGCGCCAGGGCGGAGGCGGAGCGCGGCGGGCTGCTCTTCGGCACCATCGATTCCTGGCTCATCTGGAAGCTGACCGGCGGCCGGGTGCATGCCACCGACTGCACGAACGCCTCCCGCACGCTCCTCTTCAACATCGAGCGGCTGTGCTGGGACGAGGAGCTTTTGGAGTCGCTGCAGATCCCGCCGGCCGTGCTCCCCGAGGTCAAACCCTCCAGCGGGTTCTACGGCCGCACCGATCCCGAGCGGTTCCTGGGGCAAGCGGTACCCATCGCCGGGGTGGCGGGCGACCAGCAGGCGGCGCTCTTCGGACAGGCCTGCTTCCGGCCCGGCCTGGCCAAAAACACCTACGGCACGGGCTGCTTCATGCTCATGAACACCGGGGAGAGGCGCTACCGGTCGCAGAACGGGCTGCTGACCACCATCGCCTGGGGCGCCGGCGGCCGGGTGGAATATGCGCTGGAGGGGAGCATTTTCATCGCCGGCGCTGCCCTGCAGTGGCTGCGGGACGGGCTGAAGATGCTGGAGGAGACGCCGGACTCGGAGTATTTCGCCGGCAAGGTGGAAGACGCCGGGGGCGTCTACCTGGTGCCCGCCTTCGTGGGGCTGGGCGCGCCGTACTGGGATATGCGGGCCCGCGGCGCCATCCTGGGGTTGACGCGGGGCACCACCCGGGAGCACCTCATCCGGGCGGCCCTGGATTCCCTGGCCTACCAGACGCGGGACGTGCTGGGGGCCATGGAGGCGGATTCGGGGCTCAGGCTGGAGGCGCTCCGGGTCGATGGCGGGGCGGTGGCCAACAACCTGCTCATGCAGTTCCAGGCCGATATCCTGGGCGTGCCCGTGGAGCGGCCGCAGGTGGTCGAGACCACGGCCCTGGGCACGGCCTACCTGGCCGGACTGGCCGTCGGCTTCTGGGAGAGCCGGGAGGAGCTGGCCCAAAAGTGGCAGCTGGAGACCCGCTTCGAAAGCCGCATGGAGGAAAGCCGCCGGGAAAAGCTCTACGGCGGCTGGAAGCGGGCCGTGGAGAGGGCCATGGGCTGGGCGGTGGAGGACTGAGCAGCTGTGGCCCGGAAACTGGTATGATTTGTTTGAAATGGGAACTGCAGTGGAAACACGCATAAACTGTGTCTTTTATGGAGACGGGCGGTCGAGGGCGGAAGGGTTTCACGGGCAAAATCGGTAATGATTTTCGGCAGCACTGGCGGTGAAAGCGCTGGCGGAATCCCGTCGTCCCTCACTGAAAAACCGGTGAGGAAAAGCAGTGATAAGGGGGTGTTACCGTGCTCTACCAGGGAACGAAAGTGACGATCGCCGGATCGATAATCAACTTTGCCCTCGGCACCTCCTATGTCTGGTCCGTCTTTGCCAGCGGCTTGATCCGCGAGCTGGGTTGGTCAAATACGGCGGCCACCCTGCCCTACACCTTCATGGTTTTAACCTTTTCCATGGTCATGGTTTTTGCCGGGCGCTTTCAGGACCGGCTGGGTCCCCGCTTCGGCAGCTTTTTGAGCGGCATCTTAACCGGCGCAGCGTTTTTATTGTGCGCGCTCCTGCTGACCCCCCTGGGGATGGCCTTCTTTTACGGGCTGCTCTTCGGGGCGGGGGTTGCTTTTGGATACTCCGCGGTCACCCCCGCGGCCATCAAGTGGTTTCCTCCGGAGAGACGCGGCCTCATTACCGGGATCGTGATTACCAGCCACGGCATTGCGGCCCTGGTGCTTTCACCTGTCATTAACAGCCTGCTGATCCGGGTGGGGACACGTTCAACTTTTTTCATATGGGGCCTTGTTTTGTTCATTGTTATTACAGTCTTATCGAGGAATCTCATCAACCCCACGAAAGAAAAAAGTGCGGAGATAAGGGAAAATGCCTCGCCTCCCGGGGTTGAACGGAAGCCGGTGCCCGCCCTGGACTGGCACCAGACCATACGGCAGCCGGTTTTTTTAACGTTGTGGCTGATGATGACGTTTTCGGCAGGCGCGGGCTTGATGCTGGTGGCCAACCTGGTCCCCATAGCCGAGATGAATTTTAAACTGGAAGCGGGCTATTTGCTGGTCTCATTTTTTGCCCTGTTCAGCGCTGCGGGGCGTTTTGGCGG
The DNA here is from genome assembly GCA_003563895.1 of Syntrophomonadaceae bacterium. Classification (GTDB taxonomy): domain Bacteria; phylum Bacillota; class Dethiobacteria; order DTU022; family UBA8154; genus CSSED11-181. Next base: position 9,006 of record PWTK01000054.1, on the reverse strand, counting down.
CGGCATTATCACGGATAGGACAGGCTATTTGTTCGCCATGAAGGCCGTGCTTTTGGTTATGTCCCTGGCAATGGTCCTTTACCTGGTTGCTGACGGTTGGCCGGGCGTTGCGCTGGCCACCGGCCTGCTCGGCTTCGGCTACGGAAGCCTGTTCACGGTATTTCCTTCGGCCGTGGCAGAGCTTTTCGGCCTGGAAAATTTCGGGGTGAACTACGGCCTGCTTTTTACGGCGGTGGGCATCGGCGGGGGGCTGGGGCCGTTCGCATCCAGCTATTTGGCCGACCTGGTGGGCACCTACAACCCGGCCTTCATCATGGGCTTTATCGCCTGCTTGACGGCTTTTGCCCTGGCGCTTTACCTGGGCCGCACCGCCATGTCCCACACCCGCAACAGCACCGTTTCGGGATGATTGTGCCGCCCGGCTACCCGCAGCGCAGACGCTGCGTGAAAAATCCCCCGGGGTTCAACCCCCAACTTGAACGAGCCGGAACCACAAGGTTTTCGCACGGCGTTGAAAAAATGGTTTGCCATGCTTGCGCGGGAAATGACAGCAGGGTGCGCTAAAAACATGATAACAGTGACGTATTTTTTCACGACGCTCATTAAAACGGTTGATATTATTTTGAAAGGCTCTTTTGAAAGGCATTGTTGATAGCTTTAAAGACCCTTTATTGCTTACCTCATTTCGTTTTCCATTTTCTTGTTCGAGGACACAGCACCTAAACTCCAAACAATATCAACACTTAAATTGAAAAGAGCGTTTTGAAATAGCTTGCTGCTTCATTGAAATTGAAGCTGGAAATCATGAATGAATCAAATAAGAAAGAACATTCCCCTGCTCAACAGCGCTTTTTAAAAGAGACCGTCATGAAGCTTCGCTTCACCATCTGAAGGACGAAAATGTTCCCTTTCAAACAGGAAATTCATGGCGGCGGAGTTGCATTTTCAGGGTAGACCCTCGTGCTCCACAATACGAGGGCACCATTAGAAGGACGAAAATGGGTTGCTATTACCAAAGAAGATTTGTTTGTATTTGTTCTATTTTCAAAGCAGCCCTTCACGAAAAGTTTTTGCTTGCGCCTGAGCTCATTGTTTCTGATGGATGACCTTTGGAAATCTATTGATGTTGGAGAACCCCAGGGGTCTGGAAGGAACCGTTGAGCAAACGATCCGCGTGATACGCCCCACCTGTTTGGCGCTCATCCGGGCAAGACAGTTTCGGGAAAAAGAGTCCCTTTGGGGATTGCTCAATATTCGATTTAAAACGAGCCGGCTCGGAAACGGCCAAGGGCAAAAGCCGCTGCGGAAAAGCCCGCCGGCCTCACTTCACGATCTCGATAAACCGCCGGAAGCGCTCCCCCTCGGCGATTTTTGCCAGCTCGAACAGGGCCATCTCGGTGGTGGTGATGACGGCTCCCAGCTCCCGCATCCGCTGCAGGGCTGTCTCCCGGTTCCAGGCCGTGCGCGAGGAGACGGCATCGGCGGCCACGTGCACCTCATAAGAGCGCCCCCGCAGCCCCGTTACGGTCTGGTACACGCAGACGTGGGTCTCGATCCCCGCCACCAGGAGCTGCTTTTTGCCGCACTCCTCCAATTTTTGGACAAAGGCCTCGTTCAGGCAGGCATTAAAGGTGATTTTTTCCACCGGCACCGTGTCCTGGAACAGCTTGCCCACCTCCGGCACCGTCGGCCCCAGGCCCTGCGGATACTGCTCCACGGCGAGGACGGGCAGCTCGAAAACCCGGGCCGATTTGATCAGGATCTGCAAATTTTCCAGGATCCGGGCAGAGCGGTACACCTGGTAGGCCAGCTTCCCCTGCACGTCGATCACCAGCAGCGCCGTGTTCTCCATCTCCAGCATCTCGCCTTTCCCCCTTTTTTGTTTCGGCGTCTCACGCCTTTTCCGCCAGGTAGAAACCGCCCTCCCGGCCTGTCTGCTCCAGCACTTTTTCGTAGGTCGCGCTCCGGAAGTGCCGCCGTAGCCTCTGCTCAAACTCCGGCTCCTCCTGCGCGCACCAGAAGCAGGCTGCGCCCCCCTGCAGCAGGCCGCGGCGGAGGAGCTCCAGCCCCCGGTCGCCGTAGAGGGCCTCGTTTTCGGCGCGGCTCAGCCAGGTGCTTCCGTTGTCGGTATCGACCGTGATCAGGTGGTAGGCGGCGCTTTGCCCGCCGGGAAGGGTTTTTTCCCCGGGTCCCAGCGCTTCCACCACTTCCAGGAAATCCCGGTGGAGCAGGGTTACCCGCGGGTCCCGCAGCGCATCCCCGTTGAAGCCCCCCAGGTAACGCCGGTTCCACTCGATCACCGCCCCCTCGATCTCCGCGACCACCACCCGTTCCACCTGGGGGCAGCGCAGGGCTTCCTGGAGGCTGAAGCCCATCCCCAAACCGCCCAGGAGAAGGCGCAGCCCCGCCCCGCCGCGGGCGTGGACGGGCAGGAGCCGCTCCAGGCCCCTTTTCACGGCGGCGCGTTCCGAGGCGCCGTTGTAGGTGGCCATCAGAAAAACGCCGTTATAGATCATCTCGAAGTGGCGGCCCCGCTTTTGGAGCTGTATTTCCCCTCCGGCCCCGCGGAGCCGCTCCACCACCTCTGCCGGTGCCTGGTTCCACACGTCCTGCAGCCTCCTTTCCCTGGCACAGCCCCGATTTCGGCCGGAAAACAAGGGATGTTGAGCGCTCTTTTCGCTCATTTCAGGTCCCCTCAGGTCCCTGCTCACCCGGAGCCCGCCGTCTTGGGCGGCGCGGTGCGAGATCACGGGCAAAAGTTTTCCGTGGACTGTTCCTTCCGCCTGGCTCCCCGCTGTCGGGGCGACGGGAGGAACCCTGCATTCTTGCTCCTGCCCCATGCAGGCCAGCCGCCTCTCCACTTTATTTTCTCCTTCACCGGCGGGCTTTCCTGCCGGCCTTGCGGTTATGGCAGAAGCATGATATCGATCAAATGCGGCAGGTTTCATTTTTCCCCCGCTTTTTCCTTGTATTTTTCCGCAGCTTGTGTTAAAGTAAATGAAGTGTTGAAAAGTAGGAAAACAATAACCATCTTTTTGCCTCTTGTTTCACAGTAAGGCGAAGGTGCTTGACGTTGTTCCGCTTTTCCGACGCAAAAAAATTTTTAGGAGGCAGTTTAAAAGATGGAAGGCAAAGTAAAATGGTTCAGCGCAGAAAAAGGGTACGGCTTTATCGAAAGGCCTGACGGAGAAGACGTTTTTGTGCACTTTTCTGCGATCGAAGGCGAAGGTTTTAAGACCCTGGAAGAAGGCGAAACCGTGCAATTCGACGTGGTCGAAGGCAACCGCGGCCTGCAGGCCGCCAACGTGTTGCGCCTCTAAGGGCAAAACACCAAACCGACGACAAAAAGGCATTCCCGTTTAGGGAATGCCTTTTTTTTGCGCGCCGGCATAAGGTTGCTGCGCAGGGCCGCGCGCTGCTGGCTGCGGGCCCGGCTGCTGCCCGACCGGTTTGTTATAAGCGGTTAACCTGCTGGCGCCCCGCCCTTTTCTCCATTTTTTCCAGCAGGCTCGAAAAATAGCGGGCCGTTTTTTCGGAGGAAAAGCTCACGTCCTCCAGGTGGATCTCCAGCTTGAAATAGCGCCTGGGCATGGCATTCCTCACGGCTTGTTTAAACTCTTTGACGCTGACCCTGTTCAGCAGGCCGCGCAGGTGGATGTTAAAAACACCTTTCGCTTCCGTGATGTAGATTTTAAACTGCCTTTCCCCTGCGGTTTGTGGCCGGGCCTGCGCCCGGTCCCGTGCCTTGGACGGGATGTCCTTTTGACGGAGGTTCACCTCTTTGCTGAAGAGGGGCATAACGCCCGGGTTGTTCCGGCAGCGTTCCAGAAACTCGGTATAGCGGCGGTTGTCCCGATCATAACGGTTGACCAGCCAGCACCCGATGGCTCGGTACAACGCCGACTCCCAGCCGGTCAGGAAGAAATTCTTGAAGACGTGGCGCAGCCCGTAAAAGCGCTTGTAGGCCAGGTAGGTTTCCTGCTGCAGCTCGGCCGGGGTCATCTCTGCCGGCTCGAACACCACGTGGTGGCCGTCAAAGAGCTCCCAGTCCCGGGTAAAAATGCGCCCCTCCTCCTCCAGCTTCTCGAAAAGCGGCGTCCCCGGCAGCGGTGTCAATATCATGAACTGCACGCTGTCGATGCGCAGCCGCTGCGCAAACTCGACCGTGTCGCGGACGGTCCGGGCGGTGTCGCTGTCGCTTCCCAGGACGAACATGCCGTGGACCCGGATTTTGTAATCGTGAAACCGGCCGATGCAGGAGCTGATGTCTTCCAGGCTCTGCTCCTTGTTGTAGGCCTCCAGCGTCTCCGGGTTGATGGATTCCAGGCCGACGTAGACCTTGTCGCCCCGGGTGCGCTTCATCAGCTGCAGGAATTCCTCGTCCTCGGCGACTTCTGCGCGCACCTGGGCGCCCCAGCTTCTCAGTTTTATGCCCCGCGCCAGCATCCCCCTCAGCAGTTCCTTGGTGTGGCGGAGGTTGGCCGTGAAGTTGTCGTCGCAGAAGAAGACGCTTTTCCCCCGGTAGAGCTCGAGTTCGTCCAGGATCTCCCCGGTGCGGCGGTGCCGGTATTTGCGGCCGAACATGGGTGTGACGCTGCAAAAGGTGCAGTTGTGCGGACAGCCGCGGGAGGTGGCCATGGGGATGGTGCCCAGGGGGCTCTGCAGCGGGTTTCCCTGCACAAACAGGTTCAGGTCGGGGGTGGGAAGCTCTTTCACGTCGATCTCCCAGGGGCGGTACGGATTGTGAACCGGCTCGCCGCCGTCCCAGTAGGACACCCCGGGCACCCCCTCGGGGGTTCGCCCTTCCGCCAGGGCCTGCACCAGCGGGAGGAAGCTGTGGTCGGCTTCTCCCCGTACCACGTAGTCGGCGTGCTGCAGGGCTTCGTCGGGCATAAAGGTGGCATGGATGCCGCCGATGACCACGGGGACCTTTCTGGAGCGCAGCTTCGCCGCGATGCGGTAGGCCTCGGGAGCAGTGGCGGTGGTGGTGGAGATGCCCGCCAAATCAGCCCCGGCCAAGGCTTCCCAGGGAAGATCTCCCCCGGTCGCGGCGTAGATACTGACTTCAAAGCCGGCCTTTTTCAGCTGCGTGCCCAGCAGGGGCAGCCCCAGCCTGGGCATATGGATGTGTTTATAGAGGTTACCTTCCTCTGTTTTCGGTTCGATAAGCACTATATTCCTCATTATTTTTTCCCTCATTATCTTTCTCTTTTTTTGACTCTCCGTAAGCGGAGCTTGTCGTAATAATTTAACTCGAAGGTTAATTATACCACATATACCATATTTTGAACAACAACCAAATAACACTTTTTTATTGCCTGTCTTAATTGCAGGCCTTTGTAAATGCTGTTCCAGTTATCTTTGAGGCATAGATCTCAAATTGCTGGCGTTTTGCTTAAAATTGCTTTTTGATCCTCTTAAATTTTGCCCAGGTGGCGCTGTAATATCCAGATTATTTTTGCAAGATGTAGTACGATTCAGCTTGAACTTATTATTTTCTCGTGTCAAAATGGAATTATATGGGTTTCAGTATATAAGATCAAAAATGTGACATTGTAAAGAAGATAGCAAGAAATCGAGAATAATTAACTTGGAGGTGATTGATGTGAAAAGCTATCCCGTAATTATTGAACAGGATGAGACCGGCTACGTGATATCTTGTCCTGTTTTTAAAGGCTGTTATTCTCAAGGAGATACAATAGAGGAAGCTTTGAAAAATATAAAAGAAGCCATGGAATTATGTATTGATGAAGAAGAAAACCCAGTTGGCAGTATAATTGTTGGCAATGTGGTGTTAGAGAGATGACCTCTAAGCTACCTGTAGTTTCTGGTATGGACTGCATTAAAACTCTTGAAAAAGTTGGGTATGTAGTCGTCCGACAAAGGGGTAGTCATATCAGGTTAAAGGGTTAAGAACGGAAAATTGCCTCCGGTAACAGTGCCAGATCACAAAGAGCTTCGACCGGGGTTGCTAAGAAATATATTAAATGATACAGGTATTAGTGTTAAAGACTTTATTCAGTTATTGTAAGACAGAAAAGACAACCCCCAAAATCTTGGAGGTTTTTTGTTTCGCATCAGAAGCGGTAGTTACCATATTGCTACCGCTTACATATTTTTAGTAATAAGACTATCGGGTTTGCTCAGGATGACAATGAAAGAAGCCCCGCAAAAAAGAGGTTTTAAAAGGTCACACTTACAAAAAGGCCTTGATCTGCTAAAAAGCTGTATTTAGGGGAGGGCCACGCAACAAAAATTCCCTGAGTTAGGTTGATATTCATGTTTTAGTCATTCTGCGCTGAGTACGCTAATTTTACTGAAACTGGAGCAAAAATTCAGGGTTGGCACCCAAAACCTTGACGGGCTTTTACGGATTGAGTATAATACAAGTGCTGTAAATCACAAGAGCATAAATTTAATCGGTGATGGAGCTCACCTTTAACCGCAATCCGCTGATGGCTCCTGTTTATTCCCGAGGGCACGGGAGAGACAGGAGTTTTTATTTGCCGGGAGGGAAGGCAAATGATGGAGCTGCTGCTGGGCGTTTTAATAATATTAACCATCGGGTTTTTTGCCGGTGAGCTGGCCGGGCGCCTCGGTCTGCCCAAGCTGATCGGTATGCTTTTGGCCGGTATCGCCGTCGGCCCTTACTTGCTGGACATTTTACCGCAAACAATAATGGAGCTGTCCGACGAAATAAGGATGCTGGCCCTGCTGGTCATTTTGTTCAAGGCCGGTCTGGGGCTCGATAAGGACAAGCTGTTGGCCGAGGGCAACGTAGCGGTGCGGCTTAGCTTTATGCCGTGCACCTTCGAGGCTGCCGTTGTGGCCGTCGCCGCCCACTATATTTTCGGCTGGGACTGGCTTACCAGCTGGCTGCTGGGCTGGATCATCTGCGCCGCTTCCCCGGCAGTAATCGTCCCTTCCATGCTGCGCCTTAAAGCAGAAGGGTGGGGAGTTAAAAAAGGCATTCCCGATCTGATACTGGTGGGCGGCACCGCCAGCGATGCCGTGGCCATCACCATGTTCGGCATCTTTATGGCCTGGCTGACCGGCAGCGGAGGCGGCAATCCGATGTTGCAGGCGGCAGACATACCGTTCCAGATTGTCCTCGGCGCTGCTTTCGGGCTGGCGGCGGGATTTGCCGTGGTGAAGCTCATAAAAAAGAGCAAGCTAATGGAAAACGTGATCCACCAGCTGCTTATGGCTCTGGGTATGGGGCTGCTGCTGGTGTTGGGCGAAGAGTTTATCCCTTATTCCGCCTTTCTCTCGGTTATGGTCATGGGCTTTTATATCCTGGAGCGCACACCCGTTTCGGCCCGGCAGCTCAGGAAAGAGCTGGACAAGATATGGATCGTGGGGGAGATATTTTTATTCGTGCTCATCGGTGCGGCCGTGAATATCGGCGTTATCTACGGCAGCGGGCTGCAGGGCCTGGCCGTGATCGCCATCGGCCTTGTTGTCGGGCGCAGCCTGGGGCTTTTTGCCTCCACCTGGCGATCCTCCATCGACATGCGCGAGAGGATGTTCATGGTGGTGGCTTTCATGGCCAAGGCCACCGTGCAGGCTGCTATCGGGGGCATACCCCTGGCCATGGGTGTTGGATACGGCGAGGAAATACTGGCCGTATCCGTGCTGGCAATATTGGCCACAGCGCCGCTGGGGGCCTTCGGAACCATGTATTTTGCTCCCCGGGCCCTGGAGCGGGGAAAAATAGACCCTGCCCGCGTCAGTGTTAAAGACGATTTTACCCTAATGGTGGCTTACGACGGCTCGCAGGCTTCCTGGGAAGCTTTCCTGGAAGCGGCGCGCAGCGCCCGCCAGAAAGATGCCCGGCTGGTGCTGGTTAACATCCACCAGGAGAAACACAAGAGCTTCGCCGAAGATGACTTGAAAAGAATGGCCGACCAAGCGGCAGTTGACCTGCCGGTAAAAATCGAAGTCAGGGAAGGTCCCCCGGCCAAAAATATCCTGGAAGCGGCGGAAGAATGCAGGGCAGATTATATTTACATGGGCAAGCGCAACTACACGGCCCACGAGCGCCTGCTGCTCGGCGATACCGCCCAAAGCGTGGTTGAAAACTCGCCGGTCCCCGTGATCCTGGTCGAAAAAAAAGAAGCGAACTACTTTCACCCCGAAAAACCGGAGCGCCCTGCCGAGAGGTAGCCCAGGGGGAAGTCGGGCCGGGCTTGGCAGGAGCAGGGCTGCCGGGAAAAAACAAAATCGACGGCGTATCTGCGGTCGCTGCCGGCTGGTTGTATGTTGTCGAAAAAAGTTGCCCTGTCAGCACAGGGGAGGGCTGCTGCGCCGAGCTCAAAAAAGCCGGCTGTTCCTTTTCTCCCTTATCCGCCCCTGCCCTTGTCAAAGCACTTTTTTTGCTGTAAAATAGTCAATGCAAGCCAAAAATGAATCGGCACAATGGATGGAGCAGTCCTGCGCGGAGAGATGGCCGAGTTGGACGAAGGCGCTCGCCTGGAAAGCGAGTAGACGGGGCAAAACCTCGTCTCGAGGGTTCGAATCCCTCTCTCTCCGCCATTTTTTGTCTAAAATTTGGCCGTGCTAGACGGGGAGATAGCGGTGCCCTGAACCTGCAATCCGCTACAGCAGGGTTGAATTCCTGCCCGCGGCTCTCGGCCTTTCGGGGCCTGCCTCCGGTAAGTGGTGTTGAAGCCCTGGTCCCGTGCAACGTGAGCCCATGAACCCCGTCAGGTCCGGAAGGAAGCAGCGGTAAGTGGGTCCTTGCGTGTGCCACGGGGGCGCTGGGGCCGAGCTAACTGCCGGAGTAACGCCTGGGGGGCGGAGTCAACGGCAGGTGCACGGCCATTAAATTAAATAACGTACTGGTGAGTCAAAAGTTCTCTCTATTCAAGCCACGTTCTTAGCATAGAGATACTGTTCTTTACGCTGTTTTCCGGCAATTATTCGATACAGTTTGGTTTTTCCGAAAGCGCCGAAATTAAAAAAGTACTCATCTCGGATGACCGAGAGCACGACTTCCACGGAGGG
>PWTK01000032.1 GCA_003563895.1 Syntrophomonadaceae bacterium | reverse complement strand
GTGAATTCATAACTTCCATCCGTCGCGCCACTGATTAGAGAATTATTTGAGTAAACTCTCACATCACCAGGAACCACTGATTTAAAGAATTCTCGAGCTATACCCCCCAGATAGATAATATCACCAGTACCTAAATCCGATGCAAGTGTGAACTCAACTGTATATCTTACATCTTCTGCCCCTGCCGTTAGATCGGTGGCATCGAGTGTGGCTGTGTTCGCCTCAACCCCCAGCACCGGGGCCGGCACCAGGGCCAAAAGCATTGCTGTGGTTGCGATAATCGCAAAGAGTCTTTTGCTTTGAAAACTCAAATTGCTTCCCTCCTTTACGACTTTCTTACTAAAACAATCTTTATGCAAGAAGCTTGAACCACTCCTGCTTTCGTTCCCCCTTTTCGTTTCCTGCACCGTTATCCTTACGACACCATCCTTATAGACATTCCGCCGCCCACCCAAAAGCTAATCGATTCATGTCCGTTTTCGCCGCTTTTACCCCTCTGTTTTAGCTTAGCATACGAAGGGACAGCGTTGAAACCTTCTACCAGCCCAAGCCCCTCAGCAGTCTCAAGAGCAGCACGAAGGATTCTGCCCTGTTGATCGGCTCGTTGGGCCGCAAGCTGCCGTCGGGGTAGCCTCGGATGGTCCCTTCGGCAACCTCTCCCACCGCCCACTCCGGGACCTCGTCTGCATCCGTGAAAATGTTGAGATCAAGCGGGTCGCCAAAACCGGGGACATCCCTCAAGGCATCGGAGATCATGACGGCCGCTTCGATACGGGTCATCTGGTCCTGGGGCGCGAAGCGGTCTCCTTTTGGCCTTACCAGGTCCGCCTTGGTCATGGCGGCGACAAACTTCCTGACCCAGTAGGGGATCTGGTCGGCGTCGCTGTAGCTTGCCTCCAGGATGATGTCATTTTCGGCATCTGTCATAAAGGTCAGGGTGGGGTACAAATGGGTATCCCCCGGTGCCAACCCCAGGATCCTGGCCACCACCGTGGTGAGCTCGGCCCGGGTAACGACCCTTTCCAGCCCGACGGGCCTTTTCAGGCTGGCCGGGTCTTCGGGCACTTCGTATCCCGAGACCAGGCCCAGGCCGTTCATCCTGTTGGTGGCGGGCTCGGCCCACTGCTGGGCGGGGGGGATATCGGTAAAGTGGGGCTGAATGCAGCCGAAGACCACGAACCAGCCGGCATACGCGCCGTCATTGACTGCCCTTACCGAGCCGGGGGACAGGGGATGGCTGGCCAGGGCCACCCATTTTTCGTAGGTTTCGTTCCAGTAGAACACCCTGGGGTAGCGGTCCGGGTGCCCGTCCATCTTCAATGGATCATAGCTGAGGGTGAACTCCACTCCCGGAGCGCCCAGATATAGCGGTTCGCTCAGGGTGATGTAGCCGGGCTGCCGGTTGATCATTTTGCCCTCGGGCAGATCCTCTGTTTCAGGCTCGTCCCCGGGATCATCCTCGGGGATATCCTCATCTTCTTTTTCCACCACGTTCAGCTCTGCGTCGTCCGATAAGGTGACAGGGTCCCCCGCATCCGGGGGCTGGAACACATACTCTGCAGTGAGGGAACTGGACCCCTCCCGTTCGCCCCTGTACCTGCCCTTGTCGGTAGGGGTGGCAATATCTTCGTCCAGGGTCCAGGTGGAATCAGCGGTAACTTCCTGCTCTATGGCTGGATCCGTGGATTTTAGGTAAGCCCTGTACTGTTGGGTTTCCCCTACCTCGATGGTTGCCGTCTGTGGGTCTACTTCCAGCCAAATCCGGTGAAACACCATCCATTCTTGTACAATCAGTTTAGCCTCAGTAAAAAGCCTGACAGGAGCACGGACCAGCGATTCGCTGTAATAAGACGCCCGCACCGTGGTCTCGCCGAGCCCGACGCCTGCAATAAGGCCTTTGGTGGCGGTTGTCTCTCCAACATCCGTATCGTCCACAGACCAGGTGCACTCCTCGGTGACCTCATCACCCAGGGTTGCTCCGCCGTCATGGCTTAAGTAGGCCCTATACTGCTGGGTTTGCCCGGTGTAAATGGTGGCCGTTTCGGGCTCGATGACCAGTACCAGCCCATTCGCGTCTTCCGACTGAACCGCTTGGGCGGGGAGCAGCAGGAAACCCAAAAACAACAACAATGCCATGATCCCAATGAACGCCGCATTTCGTTTTGCCTGGTGCGCCATATTAGCTTCCTCCTTGTGATCCGATTAAAAGCCCCATCCTTTCCGCACCTGTTGAGACGAGCCGTTTAGTGTTGGATATGAACTATGGCATCCCTCCCCGCGCATGGCATCAAGGCTTTTTGAGAGAAAAAAGAACGCGCAAGATTAAGCATCCTTCCCATTATCCCTCATCGTTCCGGCCTCAAGGTCTTCTGTTTTTTTCTGCCTCCACAAAAAAACCGGCCATTCTTACATGGCCGGTTGCGCTATTGGCTTCCAACAGGCCCTTAGCGTCCATGGGAGGCCTGCTGATCATCGCTTCCACATAAGAGATGGGGGAATTAATTCATTGTTAAATAATTCCCTTCATTGTCGAACGCGCAGCAACGGCGCTTTACAGTGCCGCCCGTCCGTGCTCATCCCCCTTTTAATAACTGATTGGGCCCTTGGTTCCCAAGTTCTGCGCAAATTTGGCAAAACTTTTTCAAGCGATTGTGTGATTGCCGATGTTTACTTCGTTTGGTGGGTGTCATTGTAAAAACCAACTTTTATGGCACTGGCTTTGTCCAGGTTGGGTTCATCAGATTGGCAACGGTTTTGTTTCATCACACCGGTGACACTTTGATTTAATACAAGCATCTTAATACGGGCACCTTGCAAGCCGGCAAGCTGTTCAAGTTTGATAAGGCAAAATCGCATTTGGTGGAGTGCAAGCCAGGGTCATCTAGGGGTGCCAATTTATGGTATTTAATGCTTCTTAAAGTGTTCCCAGAGGGATGAACTTCAATAACTGCTTTGAAAATGGGCAATACAGCACAAATGTTTGCCGCCAAACAGTAATCTATTTTCATCCTTCTGATGCTGCCTCCGCATTGTGAAGGCATGGGGGTCTACCCAAAACCTTCCCCGGGACCCAAACCCATGACGGGCAAACAATAAAGCCCCTTTTAGAGCGAGTTTCGTACATATTTTCTCATGCCGCCGGCTGCATGTCAAGAAAATTTATCAGAACAATCCAATTATTGTCATAATTTTTCTCATGGGAAGGATTGCCGGAGCGGCCCTCCAGGACGGGTGGGGTGCCCCGCTACATCGAGGGGATATGCGGGCCCGCTTTAGGTTCCGCCCGCCGCCCCGCTTTTTTGCCAAACTGGCGGAACCGGCACCAAGTATGGTGGATAAATACAGAAAATATTTTGGGCCCGCAAAACAGGGCGGCGTGCACAGGGTTTTCAAATATGGTGGGGCAAAAAGCGGTCCTCATTTTGCTGAAAATCCCTGGATAACGGATCTTGCGGGTTTTTCGCGCTCCTTTTCCCCATGTTCAAAAATCAGGCAGGAATTTCCGCCACCCCTGTAGAATAGGGGATAAAATTACCAGAAATCGGCAGAAGCTCGGCCTTTATCCCCACACGCAGCGATAGGCGCGGGGCTGGAGGCGGATGCGCGGGTTGGCGGCTGCGGTGAATGCGCGGCGCAGCCGGAAAGCTGCAGGCAAAATTGTCCGAGAGGTTGGAGCAGGCAGAGGAATCTGCTCAGAAGGGGTGATGCCGGCATTAAAGAGCACCCTACAGGCGAAAGTAGAACACGAGCGGGAGCTGTAAGCTGTTCAAGCTTTGTTCTTGAGAGCGTTTTCGTGATTTACACAAGAAAGGCAGAAGGAAGGGAAGCAAAGTGAACGTCAAAGGAAAAAGACTCTTTGCGATTTTTGCAGCCACAGCGCTGCTTTTTGCCCTGGTGCCGGCCCCGGTGGGCGCGGCGGAGATAGGCACGGCCACGCTTGACACCACCAATTATGTGGCGGGCGAAGAGGCTGCGTATACGGTGGAGTTCACCCTCGCCTCGGATTTGGAAGAGGGGGATCAAATGCGCCTTGTCCTTTCTCCCGTTGGTGAACTTGAGGCGCTTCATACCTTTGCCGACGTAGGGCCTTGTGATGTGGAGGTCTACTCCAATGGGGCGATACTCATCGGCGGCACGGCTGGCAGCTATGAGTTTGCCAATCAAACCACCAGTTTAGACTTTACGGTAACCGCTGAAGGAGCCGATGATTTTAAGCCGGGAGATGTCATCACCATCACCATTGCCGGCCTGACAAATGAAGATACCGCAGGAGAGTACTTCGTCAGAGTTTTCACCGTTGTTGGCGGAGATGCGAGATATGTACTCACCAATCCCATCGCCATCACAACCGCTAATCCCGCAGTGAGCGGTGACGTGGAAAGGGTCTCTCCCAAGGACATCAAAGCCGTGTCTTTTGTTTCATTGGAATTCAGCAATGTGGAAGACGCAGACGGCAACCCGATTGAGGGAGTTCATGAGGTGCTTGTTTGGGGCAGCATAGAGATCGATCCCTGGTTTGATGAGGCTGTCGAATTTGAAGGCGGGGAGGCCAGTATTGTGTTTCCCGTGGTGGATGTGGGGGACTTCCCTGCCGCAGCGGCCCTGGTGGATGGGACGTCCATGGGCTCTTTTGAAGTGTATGTGAGCCCCATTGAAGTGACCGGTGTAGCAGAACTTGACGACATCGAGGTTGAATTCGGGACACCATTTGCCGATATCCCCTTCCCTGGCGAAGTAAAAATAATTACAGACGCCGATTTTTTTCCTGAGCTGGAGGTTGATGTGGACTGGCTGGAAAGTCCCGGCTACGATCCCGATGCAGCCGGAGCATACGGCTTTACAGGCGAGCTGCTGTTGTCTGTCTGGGCTTTTGGCGAACTTTTGCCCGACTTCTTAGAGAACCCGGATGACCTGACGGCTGAGGTCACCGTTGTCGTCGGTGAAGCAGAAGTTCCTCCGCCGGCTGCCCAGCGCGTCGAATTTTTCATCGGCGAACTCCACTACCTGGTTGACAGCAAAGACCACCTGCTGGACGTCCCGCCCTTTATCGAAAACGGCCGCACCTTCATTCCCGTCCGGTTCCTGGCCGAAGCGCTGGGCGCCGATGCCGACTGGGGCCCGAAAGATGCCCTGACCGAGTGGGTCACCATGGAAGACGAAGAGCGCCTGGTCACCATCAACATCGACGAATACCTGGTAACCGTCCTCTGTAAAGATACCAGCGAGACAGAAGAGATCCCCATAGACGCAGCGGCATTCGTCAGGGACGGCCGCACCTTCCTGCCGTTCCGCGCCGTTGCCGAGGCCTTCGGTGCCGATGTGGACTACACAACCGATGCGGCAGGATATGTCACCCACGTATGGTTCACCCGCTGACCCGGACAACCGGTAAAATAGCGGGAAATGCCGCAAAAAGTTGGGAAGGGGGAGAGTACGGGAAAACGTGCTCTCTCTTTTTTTCTCTCTCCCAAAGGTTCATCGACTCCACTAGCAGGGTTAATATAAAGTACGGGAAGGCGTGCTATCTTTTTTTCTCTCTCCTTCTTGCAAGCGTCGAATAGACCCATCATAGAAATTGGCCGGTTTTTGTGGCATCATCCTCTCACCCATTGCGTGAGGGGGGATTGCCCCGAGCGCGCTGTGCCGTGGCCGGTCAATGCTCGTGAGAGAGGCAGGAATATCAGAACAATTGTGGAAATATCATTAGGGAAGGGCCGCAAAAAGAACCGGCCGCCCGGTCCGTCCGGTGAGCGGGCGGATCCCTGTCAATCAAGCGCTGCCTTGGGGTCGTCGACCCCGGCACAGCCCCTGAAGCTCCCCGACAGTCTGCCCGGCTGACGGGGTGCAGGATAATAAATTTTGCCGTGCCGAAAGAAAAGCGGCAACCGCTTCCGGGGTAAGCGGGAGAGGGAAAAGGCGGGTTTCCGTTGAAGCCTTCCGCCGGAGACAGCTCGTACAGTATGCCGGGATGAGCCCGCCGGCGATCCCGGCTGGCGGGTGGTGGGAACAGATCCGGCCGTTTCCCCTTTGTTTTGAGCTCTGCGCGGGGCAGCTCCGCATTTCGCCTGAAGTGCGGTGCGGGTCGAGTACCTTATCAAAAGAAATGGGGTTGAGAACCTTTGGTGGAAAGAGCGGACTTTGTCGTCTTTGTCATTGCACCGGTCCTTGTGATAATTAATGCCGTGGCCGTGAGCTTGATCGTGTTGTTCCTTTTAAACTTCTTCAAGGACACGGTTTTGACGCGGCTTTTGAAAATCATTCTGGCCCCCCTGGCTTTTATCGCCGTGATGTTCGTCTACTTGGAGGCGTATTTCGATTTCGACTTCTGGCTGGAGGGCATCCTGGAGCAGCAGTCCTGGTCGGCCCTTTCTGCTGCAGAGCAGTCTTTCACGTTCCTCCCGCTGACCGTCTACATACTGTTAAGGGCCGTCTGCTACGTCTTGGGCAGGCCCCGGGGAGGGGAAGAAGAAGCCGCAGAGAACGCCGTTGTGGAGGGGGAGCAGCCTGAAGAGCAGAAATGAAGCGGCGGAGCCAGGCGCAGATGGAGGGGGCACAGCGGTTTGCGGAGGCTTTATGGCTCAAATGATGAGGTGATGATATTGAGAAAATTGTGCCTGTCACTGCGTGAGAGCGCTGCGTGAAAAAGGAATGAAACGGGTTATTGAGCAAATTCTTTTCACCGGCGGCATTTTGGGGCGTGTGCTTGTCCTGACTGTGGAAAAACTGTTTTTTTGATTTTTAGCAATGCACTTCAACACAGCCTTAAGTGTGGTTTTGGAGCTTTGACTTGGGCAGAACAAAACCATATTTTAACAAATAGATTGTTTGCAACCATTGCATGAAAGCATGCGTTTATTACGCATTTGATTCATAATGCGCAGCAATGTTGGCGGGAACCATTTATGGCCGGTTTTCGTCTTGTACTAATAAAGCATTAAAGCACGAGGAGAGTTTTATGATTGTCTCAACAGGAGTTGTATTGGGTATAATAGGCTTAATATCTTTCGTGGCAAGCTTATGGTGGTTTGTATCCAATTATTATAAAAAAAAGTCGACAAAAATGCCCGTTATAGTATTAATGACATCTCTGGCCCTCTGTGTTATCGGTTATGTTGTAACTCCAACGGGTATAGCAAATGTACGGTTGGTGATCAATCAGATTTTAAATTAAAGAAATCATACAAAAAAGCGATTACACATTCACTAACCCTACAGCGAAAGATTGCAGCAAAACACTCATGGGCACGGTTCGAGCGTCACCGGAGCATAGCGGAGGCCCGAAGGGAAGACGAACGAACCGTCCCTATGGTTATGGAAGAGATAAGCCACTTTTGCTGTAAACCTGACTTATGTCTTGCTATTGTGGACAAGTATTGATGCATTTGGAGTATCAATTCCGCAAAATGGTTATCCACTTGACTCCTGTTGAATGAACTGTAAAATACAATACATGGATGATGTAACCATCCTGGGGATCTCCATGGGAGGATGGCCCTGTTTCAGGGCGGCTGCTTTTGAACCGAGAATCAAAAGAGTGGTCGCTTCGAGCATTGTGTTTGATTATCTGCAGATTCCGCCCCTGCCGGTGAAAAGTCTTGTAGAGTTTCT
>PWTK01000100.1 GCA_003563895.1 Syntrophomonadaceae bacterium | reverse complement strand
TGGCCGCGAGGGCTGTGGCCGCGAGGGCTGCGAAGAGCTGACGCATGAAAAATGCTTCAAACCCTTTATATTTCAAAATTTTGTTAGAAAAATGGCGCGAAAAGTTGTTTGGCTGCAATCCCTGTAAGCCTTGATATGCCTGTATTTTTAAAGTCATGCGTCAGTCCTGGGCTGCGAAGAGGCCATGCGGTGCGGGCAAAGGAGCAAAGGCCGCAGGAAAAGGGTGCTGCGGGGGAGAATTTAGCAACGAGCAGCATCGCCTTGGAGCAGCTTGCGAGGGACTTGCGAGGTGAAAGGAGATGATTTCGTGTGAGAGGCGAGCAGATCGTGCTTGCGCCGGACAGCTTTAAGGGGAGCCTTTCTTCGCCGCAGGTCTGTCGTATTGCGGCCGGGGCATGGAAAAAGGTTTTGCCGGGGGACGAAGTGCTTGCCTTCCCCCTGGCCGACGGCGGAGAGGGAACGGTGGAAGCACTGGTCGAGGCCACCGGCGGGTGTTTCAAAACTGCAGAGGTGCGCGGCCCGCTGGGAGAGAAGGTAGAGGCGGTGTGGGGTGTGCTGGGGGACGGAAAAACGGCAGTGATAGAAATGGCCGCGGCGTCGGGCCTGTATCTGCTGCCCCCGGAAAAGAGAGACCCCTTACATACCTCAACGTATGGGACGGGTCAGCTCATTCGAGAAGCTCTCGAGGAAGGCTGCCGCAGGGTGCTCATCGGTATCGGGGGGAGTGCCACCAACGACGGGGGTGCCGGCATGGCCCAAGCGCTGGGCATTAAACTGCAGGATGCGGAAGGAAACCTTCTCCCCGAGGGGGGAAGGCACCTCTCCCGCCTCCAAACAATTGATGCATCGGGGCTTTTTCCGGCTGCCGCCGAGGCGGAGTTCATGGTGGCCTGTGATGTAGACAATCCGCTTTGCGGCCCTTACGGGGCCTCGGCGGTGTACGGTCCCCAGAAAGGCGCCTCGCCTGAAGGGGTGCAGGAGCTGGAAGAGGCCCTGCAGCATTTTGCCCGGGTGGTAAAGAGGGAACTTGGGACAGACGTGGCGGAGATGCCGGGGGCCGGTGCAGCGGGGGGGCTGGGAGCCGGCCTGGTTGCTTTCCTGGGGGCAGAGCTGAGGCGCGGCACCCCCCTGGTGATCGGCTACAGCGGCCTGGAAGAAGTGCTGGCCGCCAAGGGGACGGCGCTTGTCATAACGGGCGAAGGGGAAATCAATGCCCAATCGGCCAGGGGAAAGGTCCCCTGCGGTGTGGCCGCGTTGGCCCGAAAATACGGGGTGCCGGTGGTGGCGCTGGTCGGTTCGGTGGGGGAAGGCGTGGAAGCGGTTTACGAATGCGGAATAGAGGCCGTGGTGGATGTGATCCCACGCCCCATGGCCCTGGATGAGGCCATGGGGTGTTCGGAAGAGCTCCTGGCTCGTTCCGCGGAGACCCTGGCCAGGCTGAGCCGGCTTTTTCGGAAAGCGGGGCAGTCGGTTGGCTCCTACCGTGGGTTGTGAGCCCCTGAAAAAGTGACTAAAGCGATCGAAAGTGGGAGATCAAGCCTGTTTTGACTGCAGTAATTGGCATAGGATAGCATGGTTGCCCGTGAGGAGCAACCAACCGACTGCCCCCTATTCGGACAAATGGGGAATGCAGCGGCAAGCGCCTCATGTCACCTGGATGGCAGCTCCCACAAATGATGAGGGGTTTTGGATGGGTGCTGCCCCGAGCACCGACTTAACAGCTGCCACGGCCTGCGCAGAGAAGGGCAGGATGAAATAAGATGTGAACAGTTTGGCCCCAGTTCCTCCAAAGCATGCCCGGGCAGCGCAGGTGCTATACGTATTTTCGACCCAACCTGGCCGCCAGGATGACGGGATCGTAGACCGGGGAGAAGGGGGGGGCATAAGCGATGTCCAGGTCAAACGCTTCCTTGATACTCATGCGGTTGTGCAGCATCACCGCATACACGTCAATTCTTTTTACGGCGTCCAGGGGGCCGGCCAGCTGGGCGCCCAGGATGCGTCCATCGTCCCGGTCCATAATGACCACGGTATGGAGGGTGCCTCCCCCCGGGTAATACCTGGCCCGGCTGCGGGAAGAAAGCGAATATTTTACAGCATTGAAACCGCTTTTTTGCGCTTCATCCAGGGTGAGCCCGGTCCTGGCTATCCCCAGGTCAAAAAATTTGGTAATGGCCGTTCCCAGGATGCCCGGAAATACCTCCCGTTGACCGCAGACGTTCAGGCCTGTGATATACCCTTCCTTGTTGGCTTTCAGGGCCAGTGGAACATAAGCGGGCTGTCCCGTCACCAGGTGGGTCGCTTCCGTGCAGTCGCCGGCGGCATAGACGTAGTCATAGTTTGTTTGGAGGTACTTGTTCACCCGTATGGCCCCTTTAAACCCCAGCTCGATCCCGCTGCCTTTTAGGAAATCGGTGTTGGGGCGGACGCCCGTAGCCACCAGCACCAGGTCGTATTCAAGCCTGCCGTTCCCGGTATGGATGTGGACTTTCTTGTCCTGCTGGAGGATTTTTTCTGTCCGCGTGTTCAGCTGGGGGACAATGCCCTGCCGGGACATCTCTTCTTTTATGATGTCGGAGATTTCCTTTTCAAAGGTTCGGGCCAAGTCTTCCCGGCGGTGCACCAGGTGGGTTTCTATCCCCAACGCTTTGAAGGCTTCCAGCATCTCCACGGCAATATAGCCTCCGCCGATGACGGCGCACGTTTGCGGGCTTTCTTCTCTGACAAACCGGTATATCTCTGCAGTGTCCTCCAGGGTCTTGAGGGTAAAGATCTTCCCTGAAGGAGCAATTTCGATATGTTCAGTGATGGGAATGGAGCCGGTGGCGATGACCAGGTAGTCGAAGTCTTCCAACGTTTCGCCTTCTGCATTTTTCACCCGCAGTTTTTTTTCCTCGGGCATTATTTCTGTCACTTCAGTGCCCAGCCGCAGGTCGACCCCCCGCTTTTGGACAGCTTCTTCCGGGGTCACGTCTATCAATTGTTCGAACTCGGAAACGAGACCCTCAATGTAATAAGGCATGCCGCAGCCGGCATAGGAAATGTATGAACCCTTTTCCAAAACGACCACTTCCCAGTCGGGCTTTTGCCTTTTAACCTGGCTGGCCGCGCTCATTCCGGCGCCATTTCCTCCAACTACAATGACCTTTTGAGCAGACATGTTTTCATCACCTCGCCTGAATTATTTGAAGGGCTTTGTGCTCTAAAACATGATTACGGTGACGTATTCTTTTACAAGAATAGTCTTGCCCTTTGCCTGAAAATCATTGTTTCTCATAGATCACATTCGGGACTATATTTGTGTTAGAGCGCACTTAGCTTACTCTTACTTCGACGGGAGGGAGCAGATTACCTCTTTTATAATGAGAAACAGCCCCGCGCGGCAGCTGCTGCAGGCAGGGCTGTGACCTGTTCTCTCGGGCTTTTAAGGGGCGGATGGAATGCGCAGATGAATTAATGCCCTTCTTTTTCAACGGCCGGCTCCAGGCCTTTTTCCAGCAGTTCCCCGTAGCTGACCGGCTCCATTTCCTCCCCGACCAGCTGTTCCAGAAATACCCGGAGCTCCTCTGTGCCGCGGCTGCTCACCAGGAACACCTCTTCTTCCAGCACCCTTTTTCCGCGTTCGTCTTCTTCCCCAAGGACAATCCAGCGGCCGATGCTGCTTTCCCCGATGTAGCGATCAAAGACGTTCCACGCTTCCGGGTTCAGCTCTACGTAACCGTCTTCCAGCTGCCCGAGGGTGCTTCCGGAGAAGTAGATGAATTCACGGGGGCTTGAGGAATGGTAAGCGTCCAGGTAATCGCCTTTTCCGGGTCCGGCAAAGCGGAGCACCAACTCGAAGAAGTCGTCTTCCAAAATCCCGACTTTGTCCAGCTCCATCCCGGCGGGGGCGGCTTCCAGGGCGCTGTCTACAGCCGGCCAGAGTTCCCTGGCCTCCTCCATGGTACCGGTTCGGTTCAGCTCCCGAATTTCATCGTTCGGGGGCAGTTCCCAGGCGAACAGTGCCGGGTCCAGCTCGGGGTTGATTTCCAGTTCTTTGAACTCCACCGTCAGGCTCCCCTCGGGGCTTCTCAAAACCTTGCGCAGGGGAAGCTCCGTGTTTTTGTCAATCCAGAGCTCGTGGAATCTTTCTTTCTCCGAATAGCGGTATTCGATAACGGTTACAGCGCGATCGAAAAGGGTTTCGGTACCCAGCACATTTATTTCGGCTGCCCTCTCCAGTTCCCAGACGGAGGTGCCGATGTGATAGCGCCAGAGCTCTTTTTCCGGGAAAACGTTTTCTATCTCTATACCGTAAGGTGCGAAGCGGACCATACTGTCGCCGTCGCTGGTTTTGCGAAGCTCGTGTTCGTTAAAGCGGTGGACGGCGTTGTACTTGCCGGGTTTCTGGTACGCAATCTCGATCGTTTCCAGGTAGTCGATTTCGCCATCACTTTCGGACCGTATCTCGACCGTGCCCCGGTAAGACTGAAGTTCTTCGTATGCTTTAACCACAGCGTGGACGATGCCTGTTTCTCGCCCGGGCAGTTCGACGAGATTGAAAAGGCTGAAGCCGATGACGAGAATGAGGGCCGCGGCCGCGGCAGCGACGCCTTTAAACCAGGTTGACCTCAGAAAGCGGTTCGAGGCGCGGTTTTCCCTCAATCGCTTAACGGCGCGGATGGTTTCGAAGGCTTTCTCCAGCTCGGGGTCGATCTCTTCGCCCGACTTATATGCAGATGGCTTGGAATCCCGGTTGAGTTCATCGATGAACTCATCCAGGATTTTTTCTTCCCCCTTCTTACGGTTCATCAAAATACCCTCCTTTTTCCAGTATTTCTTTAAGCAGCTGGACTGCCCGGTGCTGCAGGCTCCTTACGGCTCCCGGACTGCGCTTCATTTTGCGGGCCACCTCTTCTACTTTCCAGCCCTCGATGATTCGCCAGGTCAGCACCCGGCGGTAATCCAGGGGGAGCTGGTTTAAAGCCTGCCGAACCATCATCGCGCTTTCGATTTCCTGCGGATGCTGGGGAAGATCCCAGCCCTGGTCCTGCAGCTCATCCACAGAAACCGTGCCGGACCTCCTCCCCTTTGTGCGCCAGAAGTCGGTGAGCAGGTTGCGGGCAGCGGTAAAAACGTAGCCCTCCATGTTTTCTTCTTCCAGGCGGGCATTGCCCAGCCTTTTGTATACTCTCTGAAAGGTTTCCTGGGTCATCTCTTCCGCCTCTTCCCTGTTCTGCAGCTTGTAGTAGAAGAAGCGGTATACCTTGGGCCACAGTTGGGCGATCATTGATTCCAGCTGTTCCTGCTGGGCCGTGAGGCCTGACATTGTTTTTTTCACCTCGATACCGCGCGCTATCAAAAAGTCGTTCTATATGATCATAACGAGACGGCAGGGGTTTTGTCACGAAAAAATTTGAAGGAGGGAAAGGGAACTGTTTGCCGAATAATTTGAAAAAGGACTGCGCGGAGGGAGGAAGGGGGAATTCTAATTGGACGGGAAACTGAGGAATGAATTGGAAGCCCTGGCCCGCAAGGGAGGGGCAAGGCTTTTCGGGGTGGCCGGCACAGATCGATTTGAAGGGGCGCCGACCGGGCATCACCCGAGCGACCTGGTAGAAGGAGCCGCCAGCGTTATCGCCGTCGGAGTACCGCTCCCGCTGCGGGTGGCAAACTACCGCGGGTTATTTGAAAGCTCGGAGATCATCGCGGGGGATTTTCGGCGCCGCTACCTGCAGGAGTATTTTTACCGCACCACCGGTTACGATATTATCAACCGCTGCCTGGAGCAGATCAGCCTGGCCCTTTGCCTGCACTTGGAAGACTGCGGCTTCCCTTCCCTGTATGTTCCGCCCACCTACGGGGAAAATTACCTTCACATCCAGGAGATGGTGCCGGGTCTGGCGGGCCCTTTTTCCCTGCGGCATGCCGCCGTGCGGGCGGGGCTGGGTGAATTCGGCTTGAACAACTTGGTGGTGACGCGTGAGTATGGGTCCAGGGTTCGCTTTGGGGGACTCATCACTCCCGCCCCCTTGGAACCCACCCCCTTCCTGCAGGAAAAGGCCTGCCTGGGATTGGAATGCAAAAACTGTCTGAATGGATGCAGGGGAGAGGCGCTTTCCCTGGCGGAAGAAATCGATTTTGAGAAGGTGTGGCTCGACCCGGTGAGCAGGACAGATGTAAGGGGCTGCCGGGAAAAAAGGGTGCCCTACTTTTGCCACGGCAGCTGTATGGCCGCCTGCCCTTGAGAAGAAGCGGGCGCGATAAAATAATGTTTCAGACTATCGGGTTTGCTCAGGATGACAATGAAAGAAGCCCCGCAAAAAAGAGGTTTTAAAAGGTCACACTTACAAAAAGGTCTTGATCTGCTAAAAAGTTGTATTTTGGGAACCACTCAACAAGAATTCCCTGAGTTAAGTTGATAATCATGATAATGTTTTCCCTGCAAAAAGTCAAAAGTTGGGCTTATAAAGAATTATTCCCATACTTGTTGTTGAGAAAATTCACTGTATCAGATGCCGGCATGCTGTTTTGAGGGATGAATCGAGGCTTTCCCCCACTTTTACGGTGCAGATGATACGGTGCAGATGATGAAAAAGTGCTTTTTTGCAGTGGAATCGATAACGGAAAGGCTCATATAGCGGCAGGCGTGAAGAAGAAAGACGCCCTTTGTTTGATAATGGGGAAAGCCGGCGCTGAAGTGAAAGGGGGACAGTTCCCTTTCATTTGAGGAACGGGAACACGCTTTTTTCGGTTTTTTTTGAAAGTGAACATGGAAATAGTTGACAAGGTAGGATTACCGGTTTATGATTAATATAACAGGGCAGGCACTGTCCGGCGCTTTTTCAGGCCGGGGTTGCTGCACCAAAAGGAGGGAGACCCTTATGTTGCCGGGTGCTTTATTGGAAGAGCTGAACGAGCAGATCAAGTACGAGCTGTTTTCAGCGAATTATTACCTGTCTATGGCCGCGTACTGCGCGTCGGAGGGTTTGGACGGTTTTGCCAACTTTTTTTTCGTTCAAGACCAGGAGGAGCGCTTCCACGCCATGAAGTTTTTCCACTTTATCCTTGAAAAAGGCGAAAGGCCTGTCATTAAAGGGCTGGAAGAGCCCCGGAAGGATTTTTCTTCCTTGGAGGAAGTGTTTGAACTGGCCTTAAAACACGAAAAGTTCGTGTCGAAGAGGATATATGACCTGATGGAACTGGCCACCAAGGAAAAGGAATTTGCCACGATAAGTTTTTTGAAGTGGTTTGTGGACGAACAGGTAGAGGAAGAGGCCAGCATGTCGAACATATTGAGCAAAATATCCCGCGTGGGGGAAAAGGGAGAGGGCATTTATACGCTGGATCGCGACCTGGCCCAGAGGGTTTTTACGCCGCCCGCTGAAGGGTAATGCGGGGTTTTTCCCCTTACGCTGAAGTTCTCGGAGCGTTTTCTCCCTGGCTGATGATCGATCACGCCCCTTTTCCCATTTGGCTTGTGGAAAAAGATGACCGTACTGCAGCCGGCTTCACGAAAAAAAGAAGGAGGGCAGTGCAGAAAAGTTTTTCATGACTATCAACTTAACTCAGGGAATTCTTGTTGGGTGGCCTCCCAAATACAGCTTTTTAGCAGATCAAGGCCTTTTTGTAAGTGTGACCTTTTAAAACTCTTTTTTTGCGGGACTTCTT
>PWTK01000010.1 GCA_003563895.1 Syntrophomonadaceae bacterium | reverse complement strand
GCAGCGCGTGTGAAAGCGGCAGCCTTCGGGGGGGTTGGCCGGGCTGGGCACGTCCCCCTCGAGAATAATCCGCTCCCTTTTCCGGAAAGGATCCATCACCGGCACCGCCGAGAGCAGGGCCTGGGAATAGGGATGGAGCGGGTTCCTGTAGAAATCATCCTTTCCCGCCTCCTCCACCAGGGATCCCAGGTACATCACCCCCACCCGGTCCGCCATGTGCTTGACAACGCTCAAGTCGTGGGAGATGAACAGGAAGGTCAGGCCGAACTGCTGCTGCAGCCTTTTCAGTAAATTGATGATCTGGGACTGGATGGACACATCCAGGGCGGAGATAGGCTCATCGGCCACGATAAACACGGGTTCCAGGGCCAGGGCGCGGGCAATTCCGATGCGCTGCCGCTGGCCGCCGGAAAACTCGTGCGGGTAGCGTCGATAGTGATAAGGCGCCAGGCCGCACACTTCCAAAAAGTATTCCACTTTTTCCCGCCGCTCTTTTCCCCAGGCGATGCCGTGTACTTCCAGGGCCTCGCCGATGGCTTCCCCGACCGTCATGCGCGGGTTAAGCGAACTGTACGGGTCCTGGAAGATGATCTGCATCTCTTTGCGCAGCTCGCGCAGCTCCTCCCCGTTCATGGCGAAGATGTCTTTTCCCTGGAAATAGACCGAGCCGGCCGTGGGGTGCAGCATCCTCAGGATGGTCTGGCCGGCCGTGGTCTTCCCGCAGCCCGATTCCCCCACCAGGGCATAGGCCTCCCCGGGGTAGATTTCCAGGCTCACATCGTCCACGGCTCGGACATAGCCCAGGGTGCGGGAAAACACTCCGGCTTTAATGGGAAAATATTTTTTCAAACCTTCCACGCGCAGCATCGGTTCTTTTTCGTTCATCGCGCTTCCCCTTTGTCCTTGTTGAAAAGCCGACACCGCACCCGGTGGCCGGGCTTGACTTCCACCACCGGCGGCATTTCCTGGAGGCAGATGTCCATGGCGTGGGCGCACCGCGGGTTAAAATAGCAGCCGGCGGGCATCTCCAGGGGGTTGGGCACCACCCCCGGGATAAAGTCGAGCACCCCTTTTTCGTCCTCCACCTTGGGCTTGGACTTGATCAAACCGACGGTGTACGGATGCAGCGGCTCGGTAAAGAGCACGCCCACGCCGGCGTCTTCCACCACTTTGCCCGCATACATGACCACCACGTGGTCGGCCATCTCGGCGATGACGCCCAGGTCGTGCGTGATGAAAATGATGGCCATGTTGATCTTCTGCCTGAGGTCCCTCATGAGCTCCAGGATCTGGGCCTGGATGGTTACGTCCAGGGCCGTGGTCGGCTCATCGGCGATGAGCAGGCTGGGGTAGCAGGAAAGCGCCATGGCGATCATGGCCCGCTGCCGCATGCCGCCGCTCAGCTGGTGGGGATAGTCCCTGACCACCTCTTCCGACCGGGGGATGCCCACCAGTTTCAACATCTCCACCGCTTTTTTCCAGCTGGCGGGGCCATCCACCCCCTGGTGCAGGCGGATGGCTTCCCCGATCTGGTCGCCGATGCGGTACACCGGGTTGAGGGAGGTCATCGGTTCCTGGAAGATCATGGCGATTTCGTTGCCCCTGATCCGCCGCATCTCCCCCTCCGAGAGCTTTAGCAGGTCCCTGCCTTTAAAGAGAACGTTCCCGCCCTCGATTTTGCCCGGGGGATACTGAATAAGGCGCATAATGCTCAGGGAAACCACGCTTTTCCCGCAGCCGGATTCGCCCACCAGCCCGACCACTTCGCCTGGCCGAACGTCAAAGGAGACTCCATCTACAGCATGAACCACTGCGCTGTCCGTGTAGAAGTTTGTCTTCAAGTCCCTGACCTGGAGCAGGTATTCCATCGTTTCACCTCTTACCTGGAGTTCCTGGATTTCGGATCCAGCGCATCGCGCAGGCCGTCGCCCAGCAGATTAAAGCCGAGGACCAATAAAAGGATCGCCAATCCGGGATAAGTGGTCAGGTGATGGGCTACCCGGATATAATGCCGCCCTTTGCTCAGCATGGCGCCCCATTCCGGGTCGGGAGGCTGGGCGCCCAGGCCCAGAAACCCCAGGCCGGCGGCCCAGAGAATGGCCGTGGCGATCTGAAAGGTGGACTGAACGATGATCGGTCCCATGCAGTTGGGCATGATGTGGCGGACGATGATCCTAAGGTCGCCGAGGCCCAGGGCCTTGGCGGCGGCCACGTATCCTTCCTCCTTCACGGAGAGGACAGAACCACGCACCAGCCGGGTGTAGATGGGGATGGAAGCGATGCCGACAGCGATCATGACGTTTCCCACACCGGTGCCCAGGATGGCCACAATAACAATGGCCAGCAGGATCCCCGGAAAGGCGATGAGAATATCGATTATGCGCTGCATGAACAGGTCGAACTTCCCCCCGTAATACCCTGAAATGGCGCCCAGCGGAACGCCTATCAGCATGCCGATGGCAACGGAAATCAAGCCGATGGCCAGGGAGATGCGGGAACCATAGAGAATCCTGGCAAAAACGTCGCGGCCCAGCTCGTCCGTGCCCAGGAGATGTTCGCCGGAGGGCTTCTCCAGGGCGCGGCTTAAATCAGTGCCGGTGGGGTCATAGGGCGTAAGCAGGGGGGCAAAAACGGCGCAAAACAGAAAAATGGCCAGTACCACCAGGCCCGCCATGGCCGCACGGTTCCGCCGCAGGTGCACCATCACCTGCCGCAGCTCCGTCTCCCTCCTGAGTGGCTCCGTTTTGCCGGTCAGTTCAAGGTCCCTCACGGCCCTACTCCACCTCCCTTGTCCCATAACTGATGCGGGGATCCAGGAAGGCATAAATCACGTCCACCAGCAGGTTTATCAGCACAAAAGTGACCGCCAACAGCAGCACCGCTCCCTGGACTACGGGATAATCCCTGGCCAGAATGGAATCGACCATCAGCCTTCCGATGCCGGGCCAGGAAAATACCGTCTCCACCAAAACCGCGCCGCCCAGGAGGGTGCCGAACTGCAGGCCCATCACGGTGACCACCGGGATCAGCGCGTTTTTCAAGGCGTGCTTGTAGGTCACCACCCGCTCGATCAAGCCCTTGGAGCGAGCCGTTGTGATATAGTCCTGCCGGAGCACATCCAGCATGCTGGAGCGGGTAATCCTGGCAATGAGTGCCGCCGTGGCCAGCCCCAGGGTCAGGGCAGGCAGTATTAAATGCCTGAAGGTGCCCATCCCCCCTGAAGGGAGCCAGCCGAGCTGGACGGCAAAAAGCAGCTGGAACATCACCCCCAGCCAGAAGACGGGCGCGGCCACCCCGATCAGCGCTCCCACCATGCTGGAATAGTCAAAGATGGAATATCGCCTGGTCGCCGAGATAATGCCGGCCGTCATGCCGACAGCGGTGGCCACAACCATGGCGGCCACAGAAAGCCGCACCGTGTTGGGAAAGCGCTCGCGCAGCTCTGTCGCCACGGGCCTGCGGCTGAAGGTCGACTGGCCCAGGTCTCCCTGGAAGAGGTTGCTCATGTACACATAGTACTGGACGTGCAGGCCTTCGTCCAGCAGCAGCTCCCGCCTGACCTGCTCAATGTGCTGAGGGGAAGCGTGCACCCCTGCAATCGCCCTGGCGGGGTCACCGGGAATAAAGCGGACGATGGAAAATACCAGGATGGACACGCCGATCAAAACGGGGATCGACAGCAGAAGCCTTTTCATCACATATCCAAACACCAGCAGTCACCCCCGGCAGTTCACTCGGACCTCTGAGTGCTCGAAAACAACATCACGGTAAAATAAAGAACGGGACAGGGGGCCATCGAAAAACTGAAGTGGTCCACCCTGCCCCATCTCGCTCACTGTTTCTTTCAACAGCCGACTACCCGTTATTTCCCCCTATTCGATCCAGGCGTCCCAGGCGGAGAGGTTTTCCAGCGGGTGATGGATAAGCCCTTCTACATTGGACCGAACCGCGTTAACCTGCCCTTCATCGTGGAGGAAAATCCAGGGGGCGTCCTCCCAGAGAATCTCGATGATCTGGTGATAGAGATCTTCGCGAACGTCCCTTTCAGGGGTTATGCGCGCCTCATCGAGGAGGGCATCCACTTCATCGTCAGCGTAGTAGGAAACGTTGTTCCCGTAAGGCGGCCACTGGGTGGAGTGGAAAAGCGCGTAGAGGCCGTAATCGGCATCCAGGGTCACCGTTCCCCAGCCCAGCATGTAGATGTCGTGCTCCGCTTCATCCGGGGTAACGATGACTGTATCCAGGTAAGTGCCCCAGTCATAGGTGGTGAGTCTGGCGTCAACGCCGACCTCTGCAAGCATGGCCTGCACCGCCTCGACAACGGTGTCATCCTGCGGGTATCTTCCCGTGGGGTGGTAGAGCTCCACTTCCAGGCCGTCGCCGTAGCCGGCTTCCTCCAGCAGCTCCCGGGCCCTGTCCTGGTCGTACTCGTAGGGGCCTACTTGCTTGTAGCCGAAGATGGCCGGTACGATGGGGGCGGTGGAAGGCTCTCCCACGCCCTGGAAGAGGGTATCGATTATGGCATTCTTATCGACGGCATAGTTCAGCGCCTGCCTGACCCTGACATCTTCGAACACCTCTTCCTCCATGTTAAACCCGAGGTAGAGCACGCGCACGCTGGTCTGGTGAACCACGTCGATCTCGGGCTCTCCCTCAAGCCGATCAATATCGGTCGGCGGCACCGCCATGATGGCATGCACCTCTCCGGTTTCCAGCATGATGACCCTGGAGCTGCCTTCCGGCACAAATTTAAACGTCACCGAATCGAGCTGCGGCACTTCACCCCAGTAATCATCATTGCGCTCCATGACGATCTCGTTGCCGCGATCCCAGGAGGCGAAGGTAAAGGGGCCGGTGCCCACCGGCGCTTCCGCGAACTCGTCTTCATCCAGCGCTTCCAGGGAATCCGGGCTGTGCATGCCGATAAAGGAGTGAGACAGGTGGGAGACAATCGGTGCGAAGGGGTTTTCCAGGTGGATCTGCACGGTGTATTCATCCACCACTTCCACTTCTGACACCTCGCCCAGCAGGAAGGCGAATACCGCCGCACTGTCCGGGTCGTCCACCCCTAAGAACCGGTCCAGGTTGTACTTGACCGCTTCGGCGTTGAAAGGCGTGCCGTCGTGGAACTGCACCCCTTCACGCAGGTAAAGATACCAGGACATGCCGTCTTCAGCCGCTTCCCAGGACTCTGCCAGGGCCGGCTGCATCTCCCCGTCTACGTCCAGGTAAATCAGGTTTTCCACCATATGCTCGGCGACGGTCGCCGCCGGAGCCGACATCATCTTCAGCGGATCCAGGTTTTCCGGCTCCGCGCCGATGGCAACGACCAGGTCCTGCTCAACGTCGACCACTTCGTCCGGATCGGGCTCGGGCTCCGGCTCAGGCGGGGCACAGCCATAAGCGAAAACGCCCACCGCCAAGGCCAGCGCGAGCAAAACAAAAAGATATTTTCTCATTCCAGTTATCCCCCTCTTTTTAAATTCCAGCACTTACATGATAACCGCTTTTAATGAAACCGTCCTTTCCGCCTCAGCCCCCTTTCAAAAGAAATGGTTGAGAAGACCTGCTGCAGGCGCCAGTCTTTTTATTTTTCAGGAAAAATCTTCTTCGTACAGCATGCAAACCAGCTCTTCGGGCGGGCTTGTAACTTGACGCGCCGCGGTCTTACCCGTCAGTCCAAAGCGCAGAGGATGGTTTGTTTATTTCCTGTATTCGGGTTATTTATGCATCATTTATAATGAAAATCATTCGACAATCATATAAAATAACCTTCCTCCGAAAAATATTTTTCTCTACATATTTTTTGCCGTTGACGCGGAAGCTAAGTGCTTCCTAACACAAATATTGTTCCGAATGTGATCTGTTAGAAACATTGAATTTCAGGCAAAAGGTGAGGCTTTTTGTGTAAAAAACGTCACCGTAATTATGTTTTAGAGCGCTAAGGGATCCATTTCCGGTTTACATTGCGGATGCTGTAGGCGAACAAGAATCCGCTGAAGCCGAGCAGGACGGCGAAACTGAGGGGGACGGCCAAATGCCCGGTGCCGTTAATGGCGGTTTTTAAGATGTCGGCCCCGTAGGTGAGAGGCAGCGCATACGAGAGGGGCTGCACCAGCGCCGGCAGATCCTGGATGGGGATAAAGAGGCCGCAGAGGAACAGCATGGGGAAGCGGAAAAAGTTGGAGAATGTCTGGGCCTCAAACACCTGGGTGACGGAAACCGCGATGAACAGGCCCAGGAACGTGGAGGTAATGGCGATGAAGATGACGCTGCCCAGCACCATCGGCCAGTGGATGCCCGTCAAATCGGTCAAAAAACTCGCAAAGATGACCGGCACAAAGGCATTCACCACGCCAAACAGGATGGCTCCGGAAGTTTTGGCCAGCATTAAGAGGTTCAGGCTGATGGGGGCCAGGAGAAGGCGCTCGAAGGAGCGGCTCCTTCTTTCAAAGGTGATGGTCACCGCCAGCATGGAGGTGGTGCCGAACAGGATGGAGAGGGAGATCACCCCCGGCAAAAGATCGCGAACTTCCAGGGCGACAGGGGAACGCAGGAAAAACATGAGCGTCCAGGCGATGGGAAAGATCAAGCCCCAGCTGATATTCGGCGGTTTCAAGTAGTAGCTGCGCATATCTTTCATCAGTATGCTGGAAAACGCGATCCAGGCTGTCATGCAGGAACCCCCTCCCCCTTCTGGTTTTGCATCTTCTGCAGCTCTATCCCGGTGACTTTTACAAAGACCTCCTCCAGGGAGGGGCGGATGATTTTGGCTTCATACACCGGGAGGCCCTTTTCCTCGAAAAAATGCATGAAGGGAAGGAGCGTGAAGGAAAACTCGGAGCGGATGCTGATGCCGGCTTCCTCCGACATGATTATGCCGTACTCCGGGAAGCGGGCCTTGAAGTCCTGTTCGATGTGGGAAAAGTCCCCGCCCAGCGTAAAATGCACGATGGTTTCCCTTTGGGCTTCGCGCATGAGCTCTTCCACGGTTCCCTCGCGCACGATTTTTCCCTGCACGATAAAAGCCAGGCGCTCACACAACCGCTCGGCCTCCTCGATGTAATGGGTGGTCAGGAAAATGGTGGTTCCCAGGCGGTTCAACTCCAGGATCAGGCTGCGGATCTGCCGGGCACTGGGCACATCAATGCCCGTGGTGGGCTCGTCCAGGAACAGAATCTCGGGCCGGTGGATGATGCCCGCAGCGATGGTCAGCTTTCTCTTCATGCCCTTGGAATAAGCCTTGAAAGGTTTGTGAGCTGCTTCTTCGAGGGCGAAGTCCTTTAGAAGCCGGGAAGCCCTTTCTTCCCGCATCCCTTTCTCCACCCCGTACAGGGCGCCGCAGAAGCAGAGGTTTTCGTAGCCGCTGAGCTCTTCCCAGAGGTTGCTTTCGTCCGGCACGATCCCCATCATTCCCTGGGCGTTTTTGGGGTTGAAGGTGTAATCTTCCCCCAGAAGCCTCACCCGGCCGGCGGTAATGCGGGCCAATCCCGTCAGCATGTTGATGGTGGTGGTTTTCCCCGCGCCGTTGGGGCCCAGGAAGCCGAATATTTCCCCCCGGTTAATGTGAAAGCTCACCCCGTCCACCGCGGTGAAGCCGTTGTAGTTTTTCTTCAGGTTTTCCGCTTCAATGATCATCCGTTTGCTCTCCCGCTTCTTCCTTCG
>PWTK01000086.1 GCA_003563895.1 Syntrophomonadaceae bacterium | reverse complement strand
TCCTCGTCTATTTCCGGGACGGGAATGCTGACCGTTTCTTCATTGTCGAAAACGGGCTTCAGGAAAATGTGGGCATTGGGTTCTTCCACGTCACAATCCAAAAACTGCAGGCCCTGTCGGTCCCCGGCCAGGGCCAGGTTGACGGCAATGGTCGTTTTCCCCGTTCCTCCTTTGCCGCTGGCAACCGTTATAATCATGATCATCTCTCCATTTGCTTGTTAAAAGATTCCGCAGCAGGGGAGCGGCCGCCGGTTCCCCATATCACGGTCATTAAACATAGGCGAACAACCCAGCCTGGATACAGCCGGTGCCATAAAACACTGATCTTCAAAATAACCCCTTCAAAACACAGTAAACATCGGCGTTCACTCGATCGCTTAAAAATGTTTTGCCCAATTTGCCTACTTGAGACTTAAGGGCCTAAAGCCTTATAGGGAACAATACCGCCGGGGGGAGGGTCAAATGCCTTCGCCCTCCCCCCGGAGAATTGTCCTATTCTTCCGTTTCCTCTTGTTCCAGCTCGGCCAGCCTTTTTTCAATCTCCTGCAGTTCGGCTTTCAAGGCCTCGGCCTCTTCTCTCAATAATTGGGCTTCTACCCGGGGATCCGGCTCCGCCGCCCATGGAGGATAAGGCCCGTAACCGGCGGTAAACCAGTGGCAGGGCCCCCACCCCGGCCAGCGGGGCGGAAACCCCCAGGGGTGGCCGTGGAAATAAGCGCCTCCCCTGAAACCGACGCTTCCGGGCACCCAATCAGTCCCCCGTTTCCAGAAGCCGGGGCCGTACCAGTTCCTGCCTCTTGGCATGGTCACTCCCTCCTTTCTTCAGTCTTGTTCTTCTTGGCTTTTTTTGGCATTCTTTCTCAGTGGTCGTCACATTCGCGGCCGCCGCCGTGTCCATGTTCGCAGAGGCTCTCTCCCCCCACCAGCCTGCCCGCGAGATAATGTTCGATAACCTCTTTTACCGGGCCTGTTACGCCGGTAATGGCGCTGATTCCCAGTTCCGCAAAAATGTTATGCGCGCGGGGTCCCATGCCGCCGGCGATAATACAGTTCGCTCCTTTTTCAGAGAGAAAACGGGGCAAAAAGCCCGGTTGGTGGCCCGGGCTGGCAATAACTCTTTCATCCGCAGCCACGCCGTCTTTTATTTCCACCAGCGTATACTCGGGGCATCGGCCAAAGTGCTGGGCCACTTCCCCGGAGTCTGTCGCCACGGCAATGATTGCGCTGGAAGGTGAAGATCCAACCTGCTGCTGCGGCTTGCGCCGGGTATGATGGTGTTTCTCAGGGGGGACTGCTGCAGCTTCAGTAAATGCCCTGCAGCGGCCTTCTTGAAAGTCTTTCAGGGCATCCTGCAGGGCCACCTCGGGAAAGGAATAGATTTCTATTCCCGAGGAATTGAGAATGCGGGAAGCGTTTGGTCCCACATCGCCGGTGAGAAGCACCTCGGCATTTTGTTCAATCAAAAACTGCGCGGCTCTCACCCCCGCACCGCTCCCCTCCAACGCTCCGGGATTAGGCTTAAAATCCCAGGCATCTCTTTCCGTGTCGTAAAATCCAAAGCAGCGGCACCTTCCAAAGCGGGGATCGAGAAGAGAGTTCGAGTCTTTTCCGCTGGAGCTGACAGCAATGATCATATTTTTACCCCTCCTGCTTTCGTTTTTTGTTGCTGGGATTTGAGCAGCCTCTCAAGGAAGGTCGCTGCTGTGCAGCTGTCGTTACCACCAAAAACGGCGGCCCCTGCCGCCCCTGCCTCTCCTAAAGCCCCACCCCAAGCACGGGCGGCCGTAGAAGGGCCGGGCATAGACAGGGCTGTACGGCAGAGGATAAGGAACACCCCTTTGGATTGGAAGGGCACAGAAACCGCGCCCCCCTCCTGTCATGGGGCCAAAACTACGGGGGCCTGTTCCATCAAAGCCGGGCATGCGATCCGCCTCCTTTCTCGTAATATCAAAAATATCCTTTCACCCGAGCAGACATCGATATGACGGCGCTGCCCTCGTCAAATCAGAGACCCGAAAAAATGCCACACTTACTGCTAACTTAATACTAATTTATATAATGGTCATATGTCAAGTATAAAAGAGGTCTTTTTTTGTCCATTTTTGTTATTGAGAAAGGGTTTACGTTTAAAAGCGACAGTTAAAGTTAATATAAAGGCTATATGGCGGATTTTTCCCTTTTTCCACCGGAAACGCTGCAAAAAAGCAGGGCAGAAACAAAAGGCTCTTTTTAAAAGCATTTTTGATAGCTTTTAATACCCTTTATTGCTTACCTCATTTCGTTTTCTATTTTCTTAATTCGAGGACACAGCACCTAAATTCCAAACAATATCAACACTTAAATTTAAATGAGCCAAACAAAATAAAAAAACCCCGGTTGGTATCCCAGACCGGGATCAAAGCGGGCATAGACGAAGCGGTCAAAAAATACAGATAAGGCCGGACTCTTAACAGCTTTTCTCCTAAAAGAAAAGCCCTGTATAAGATGGATAATCCTCGTTAATCCATAAGCAAAAACCACCGGTTAACAAGAGAACACCTCGATGGGGTGCACAAAATAAGGGAGCATGCTGAAAAGGGTGAGTTCCAGGTTGTCCGGCATTTTATTCATGAGACGCTTTCTAATTGAAATGTTATCTCCAAGTATCGCGCTTGTCTCTCTTATCCTTTTTCCCGTGTTTATGGTGAGCTTTGCTTCTCCTGTCTTCACGGCTGCCCGTGTAGTGTTTTTGTTGTTTCGATGACGGCATGGTTCGCCTTGCGCCCCTTTCTCCCTGGTATACTCCCGCCTTTTTTTTATACAGTGGAGCTTCCTCCGTCAAGCGCACTGGAGTGGTGTCGGGTTCCCTGGTCAAAATTTTCAAGGCTGCGGAAAGTAGGGTCACAGAATCTTTTTCGTTCAGCAGCGACTGCGCCAACTCTTTATACTCTCCGATATCTTCCTTTTCTGCAGATTGTATGATTTTTTCTGCGGTAAGGCGCTGCTGCCCTTCCAGGGCCTGGCTCATGGTCGGTGTGGCCTGCCGGACGATCCGTCTTTTGATCATCTTTTCAATCAATCTCAAGTGTTCCATCTCCCGTGGGGTAACAAAGGTTACAGCGATGCCGGTTTTGCCCAGTCGCCCCGTGCGGCCGATACGGTGAACATAGCTTTCCGGGTCCTGAGGGATATCAAAATTATAAATATGGGAGATGTCACCGATATCCAGCCCCCGGGCGGCCACATCCGTGGCAACCAGGATCTCCGTAAAACCCTTTTTGAAACTGTTCATTACGCTGTCTCGCCTGGTCTGGGTCAAGTCTCCATGGATCCCTTCCGCTGAATAACCACGCTTGTTTAACGCTTCGTAAAGTTCATCCACCCGTCTTTTGGTACGGCCGAAAACAATGACCTTTTCCGGAGGATGGATATCCAAAATCCGGCAGAGTATATCGAATTTTTGGTTTTCGTGGACTTCTATATAATACTGCTCGGTGCTGGGAACAGTCAGTTCCCTGGACTTAATTTTGATGGTTTCCGGATTTTTCATAAATCGCCGGGCCAGGTCTTGGATGGGTTTTGGCATGGTTGCGGAAAAGAGCAAGGTTTGACGGTCGTCCGGAACCTCCTGAAGGATGGTCTCAATATCTTCAATAAACCCCATATTGAGCATTTCATCGGCTTCATCGAGAACCACAGTGGAAACCCACGTCAACCGGACCGTCTTCCTGCGCATATGGTCCATCAAGCGGCCGGGCGTTCCCACAATAATCTGCGGTTTGTTTTTTAGAGCCCTGATCTGCCTTGCTATCTCCTGCCCCCCGTATATCGGCAGGGCACGAATTCTTTTTCCCTGTCCGATGGCATTTAATTCTTCAGCAACCTGAACGGCCAGTTCCCGGGTGGGAGTTACAATTAGGCCCTCTATTCTTTCCGTTCCCTGCTCAATTTTTTCTATCATGGGAATACCAAAAGCAGCGGTCTTGCCGGTTCCCGTTTGGGCCTGTCCGATGAGATCCCTTCCGGCCAGGGCAGGCGGTATGGCCTGTTCCTGGATGGGCGTGGCGGCCTCAAAGCCCATGTCAGATACGGCCTGGATTAACGGTTGGCTCAAACTCATTTCTTCAAACATCGGCATTATTTTATTTCTCCTTTCTTCTTTCTGCCTGTCACAGCACAAAAATAAGGGCACTTCCACAAAGCCAGAAATGCCTTTTTGGTTCAATTCAAAACACTTTTCCGATTACTCGTATAACAACTCCTGCTTAGTATAACACTTTTTCCCGAAAGAAGAAAGAATCTGAATAAGTGCAGCAGCCACCGCAAACTCAGATTGTTTTGGCTGAAATAACTTGCGCGCTCAGGCCTGATATAATTTCACCCCTCAAAGGAAAAGATAAAAGGCTCGTTGTGCAGACAGACACTCCTGAAGCTCCGCTTCACCAGCAGGGGCATGAAAATACCCTTCACCAGCTTCAAATACGAGAAGAAAGGAGCGTTTATATTTTCAGAGCAGACCCCGTGCTTCCACAAACGGGTGCACCCTCAGAGGGACGAAAATAATCCATTGCAAACAAGAGATTATTTACGGCAGATTTGCATTTTCAGAGGAGTTAAAAAAAGAGCCCCACTTGTTTGGACGTTAAGACTAGTGGGATTCGCTTATCGGTGCCCGGTCAAGGAGCTGCCTCCTAATTTCTACCCGGCGGTGATGTCTTTACTTGACAACCAACACGCTAACCTCCGCCTCCTGCACTACGGCATTGCTCACGCTTCCCAGAACCAGCTTCTTAAAACCGCCCAGACCCCTGTTGCCCATCACAATGAGATCATAGTTTTCTTCCGAAGCCATTTCCACAATGGTATGAGCGGGATGCCCCTGTTTCAAAAACGTATCCGCCTCGATATTTTTTTGCTCGAACAACCTGGCAGCATCGGCCAAAACCTTTTGATGTTGTTCTTGCAGTTTTTTATGTCCCTCAGGCGAATGTTCGTAGCGCGGTATCTCGTACGGGTGGGAGATAGCCTCCTCTACGTGGAGAATCGTAACCTGCGCTTCTTTAATGTCCGCCACAATGTCTGCCGCTTTTTGTACCGCTTTGAGGCTCTGCTCAGAACCGTCCGTGCATACTAAAATTTTCATCGTTTTCCCTCCTCGCCAGGTGAAAATGTATCACCAAATCGATATTCGCTCAAATGTTAAAATTCTGCAAGACATGCCAAACTCCTGCTTTCAGGATCATGAAAATGCAATCAGTTAATTTTTCTTTCTTCAGGCCGCGCCAGAGCTAAAAAAAGCTTCAAGCTGCAATCAGCTTTCGGCGCTGTTCCAGCATCAAAAACATTCGGCTCCTCCTGCAAAGGACACAGGCCCTTTTTGAGCGGCACTTTTGACTGCCCTTATAATATATTTCTTCACCTGGAAAGGTGCATCATGAAAACAGAGGGACCAGGCTTTCAATGCACCGGCGGATGTTCTGGTCGCGGCGCGTCTTGGACCAGATCACGATCCCGGTTCCGCAGACATCAGCACCTTTTGCCTGGCAGATTTGCTTCATTTTGGCGATGGCCTGGTTTCCGCCCGTCCAGTAGAAAGGCAGCTGCTTGGTGGCGAAGCAGGCGACTTTTTTGCTGCCAAGCGCGGGGAGCTGCTCCAGGTAAGTATTCATGGCCGACGCCAGGGCAAAGGCCTGAACCGGCGCGCCGAATACCAGCGCATCATAGCCCTCCACCGCAGGGGCAACATCCAGCTGAACGTGTTTCGACCTCGGGGGAGCCTCGCCGGTAACGCTGACCTGCTCGATGTTCGCAGCATGTCCGGCCGCTTCAAACTTTTCCTTGAGCTCCCGGGCCACATGGTAGGTGTTGCCGGTTTGAGAATAAACCACTATGCCGATATTCATCATTTCGCCCCTCCTTTAAGCCGGGATAATCAACCCCACTTTCACCGCGCAAGCGATTTTCATTCATGGCATATATTACTTTACCACGCTCCACCGCAATTGTATAGTTTTTTCCCGTCTCCAGGCATTGCGTTTGAAAAAGCATCGAAAAAAGGGAACTTTTCCTCACGGTGAAGCGTTGTATAAAAAAAGGGCAAAAAAGGGGGGGAACGCTCCGGGGGAAAACCCAACAACCGCCTGGAGGAAAAAAATGAAACAAAAAAATGGGATCAGACCGGGAGCAAATGGGAAAGGGCAGGGCAGGACGGTCTTGCTGGTGGGCGCAGCGGCGCTGCTTCTCTTGCTGATTTCGGGCTGTGCGTTGCCGGCAGAATATGCCGGTGTCAGCGATCACGATGAGGCTCCGGCTGCAGAGCCTGTGCCGGAAAGGGAAAGGAGGGCTGCCGAAGATGCGGCGGCCGAAGGCGTAGATGAGGTGGCCGCTGCGGAAGAACAGCGCTATGTCATCCGCAATGCCCGGCTTTCCCTGGAAATTGAAAACATGGACGAGGCCGTCAAACAGCTCCAGATCGAAGCTGAGCGGATGAACGGCTACGTGTCTTCCCTGGATATTTACAATCTCTCCGAAGAGCGCCGGGCCGGCACGGTGACCCTGCGCATTCCCGAAGACCGTTTTGACGAGGCCCTGGAAATGGTCAAAGGGCTGGGCAAGATCAGAAACGAGCAGTTCGACACGGACGATGTGACCCGCCGGTACATCGATATGGAGGCGCGCATCGCCAACCTGGAGGCCCAGGAGCAGCGACTGCGCGCCCTGCTGGAAAAAGCCGATACGGTAGAAGATGTCATCAAGGTGGAACACGAGCTGGGGCGGGTGCGGGGAGACCTGGAAGCCATGAAGGGAGAGTTTCAATACCTGCGGGAACGCGTGCGCTATTCGAGCTTCCAGCTTCGCCTGGAGGAGCGGGACCCGCGCACAATGGCCTTAAGCGATAGCGGAGTCTCCTGGGAGCAGGCGGGCGAGCTTATGATATTAAACCCCAACCGCCTCTTCAGGGGTGTCGCCGGTTTAACCATCTGGTTCGTCGGGTCACTGCCCCTGATTATCCCCCTCGCCGGCGTGGGTTTCCTGGGATGGAAGGCGGTGTCCTCAGGGAAAAAACGCAAAATGAAAAAAAAGGAACAGCAGGAAGGCTGAAAAGGGTGCTGAGGGCAGCCGGCATGGGGCTGTAATCTCCGTGCGCATGACCACGGCATCGGCAGCGCTTAAGAGAAAGCAGTGGCAGCCAGGGGGACGTGGGGGTCGGGGGGGATCCAACCCCGACCCCCACAGAACCCGGGATTAAAGCTTTACTCTCACCCGCTCCTGCAGTCCAGCCATTGCTTGAAACACCTGCCCTCGGACAAATATTCCGACTTCACGTTTCTTGATGCAGCGCAACTACTGCTGTTCCTTGGAACTGTTCAAGGAAGGGGTCCTGCCTCTTTCAGAGGAGTGTCATTTCTCGAGGCATGGGAAAGAAACTGCCAGGGGTTCGAGTCCACTCAGGTCCACCTGAGTCATTTCTCAAGGCATGGGGACAAGCCCCCTGCGGGGGTGTGTCATCTTTTCAGTTATGGGGACACACCTCCTAGCGGAGGTTTGTTGTCGCCTACTCCTGCTTTGCCCCGGCGGCGCTCGGAACGTACCCCTGCCCCCGGCAGCACCGCGGGCAAACATTCGCCGCAGCGCACAGACAATTCCGCTTGGGCTCAGCTCCCACCGCAGTAAAGAGGAATGTGAAATTTTTCAATCCTGAGTGCCGTGCAGAAGTGCAAAAAGCTCCTCCAGGCCCTCGGCCAGCCTCGGGCCGGGCCTTGTTAAAAGAGCTTCCTCCATGCTGTAAAGCCGGTCTTCCTGAAAAGCCCGCAGTTCACGG
>PWTK01000064.1 GCA_003563895.1 Syntrophomonadaceae bacterium | reverse complement strand
CATTGTTGGATTGGGCCCCCTCTTTCCATCTCCTTAGCTATTATATCTTATGCTCGGAAAAGCGTCAAGCACATAAAAAATAGTTTTACCGCTGCCGCCGCGGCAAATTGTGGTTTGTATCCCTTCTCACCGGACAGTTCATCACACGGGTGTCACCTGCTTTTGAGCGCCCCCACTGCGGCCCTTCTGCCGCACGGTGGGGCCGGCAAGCGTGCGGACGAAAAGCCGGCTGGTGGCTCTCCCCGCTCCAGCTGTCCATGTGACCCGGCCTCGCTTGCAGGCGGACTCTTCACGAACGGCGCCAGCGATCCAGGCTATTTTTTATGCCTTTGGAAAGCCTTTCGTCCAGGGCATTGCGAGAGGTGCGCTGCAAGGAAAACTTTTTCGCTTCCCGCCGCGCTCTTTCAATCCTCTGGCGCAGTTCCCGCGAAGTTACGCGCCGCCCTCCTTTCCAAAGCACCA
Source organism: Syntrophomonadaceae bacterium (assembly GCA_003563895.1). Lineage (GTDB taxonomy): Bacteria > Bacillota > Dethiobacteria > DTU022 > UBA8154 > CSSED11-181. The sequence goes on along the minus strand of PWTK01000064.1, from coordinate 7,426 downwards.
AACGCTGCTCCAGGTAGTCGGACGAGGCCACTTCCACGTCGTAACCTTCCTCTGCCATAAGCACCACCAGGCGCTCAATAAAAACATCGGCAGTCTGGCCCTCCCGGGTAAACACCACCTCAACACCGCGAAAGCTCCCTGCAAAGGGAACGCCCTTCTTCACGCGATAGGCATCAAAAACGAGGACTACCTTCTGCTGCTGCAGCGCCGCATATTCTTCCAGCATTTCCGCCAGCTTCATTCTGGCTATTTCCATATTTTCAAGGCGGAGGCTTTCGAGCTCCGGCCAGCTGTTGATGATGTTATACCCGTCAACCACCAGTAAAGACATCATTTTCCCACCGTTTTGTATTTTAACATGACCGCCGACTTCGCTCAGGCAGCAGGCTGCAGCCTTCTTGCTGCCTGTACGAAGCAGATCGTCATGAATATGAATTGGGTGAATTGGCGGAAGGCCCGCTTTTCAGAGGCCCTCCTTTCAGCACAGTTTGCAGCGACCGGTCCCCCATCACCCGCCGCTCCGCCGGCGATAAACCTCGTAAAGAACAATCCCTGCGGCCACCGAGACATTCAAGGAGGACACACCCCCCGCCAGCGGGATGCTCAGCAGCAGATCACATTTTTCCCTCAGCAGGCGGGAAAGCCCCTTCCCTTCGCTGCCCAGCACCAGGGCGAGGGGCATATCGAAATCCGCTTCGTAGAAAGGAGTGTCCGCCCCTGCGTCGGTTCCCACTACCCAAAACTCTTCGGTTTTCAAGCGCTCCGCTTCCCGGGACAGGTTCACGGAGCGGGCCACGGGAACATAAGCGAGGGCTCCAGCCGAACCCTTGTAAACGGCCGGCGTAACCCCGCATGCCCTGTCGCGGGGGATAATTACCCCGTCAACCCCGCAGGCGGAAGCGGTCCGCAAAATGGCCCCCAAGTTGTGCGGATCCTGGATGTGATCCAGTATCAGCAGAAAGGGGGGGGCCTCAAGGGGACGAAGGCTTTCCAGGAGTTCTTCCACGGCATAGTAACGGTAGGGCTCGATTTCGGCCGCGACACCCTGGTGGTTTTTGCCCCTGATTTTTTGTTCCAGCTCTTCTTTGGGGATCCTCTTCACCGCAATTTTCCGGCGTGCAGCTTCCTTTAGAACAATCGAGGCCGCTTCGCCCCGGGCTTTTTCAAGGAGATAGATTCTTTTTACCGGCATGCCGCCGACAAGCGCTTCGATCACAGGCTGCCGCCCCCAGATAAGCTGGACCTGCTGCTCGCCGCCCATCATTCAGAACCGGCCGCCGCCTTGCAGGATCAGCTCTTCAAAAGCGGAAAAACAGCGGGGTGCAACCGGGCGAGCAATATCCAGGATGGCATAAGCGTATTGTCGTATTTCCTTTTGAGCGTGGCGGTCGGCCCGGAGAGCCAGAAAGTTCATGAGGGAGCTTCCGTTAATCGTCCAGTAAAAGCGGGTGTAGATTCCCACCGGCAGCAGGGAACGGGCCACTTCCCGGGAAACGGCGTGCTTTTCGATCATCTCAAAGTAAAGGTCAAAGCTTTTTTCGTTGTGCGCCCTCCATGCATCCAGGGGCTCCCCTTCCATCCCTTCGGGCACAAAATAATCCCTGTCGGCAATACAGTAGCGCAGCGATTCTTCGTTGTAAGAAGCGATGCGGTGCCTGAACCACTGCCGGGCTACAAAAAGGGGGCACTTCACATCAAAGGTGAAGACCATCGCCTCAAACGGCGTTTTATGGCCTTTTTTCAGCAAGTGCCGTATGAGTTTGTTGTCGCTTTCTTCACCTTTCGATTCACTTTTCCAGCAGCGCCTGGCATTGCGGATGACACCGTCGTCACCGCCCAACCACTCTACCAGTTCGATATAGCCATTGTTCAGCACATTTTTTTTGCTCATCGCCTATCCACTGTCCTCCACTGCTATTTTCCAGCGAACCCCCTGGGGGGTGTCCTCCAATATGATCCCACGCACTTTGAGCTCGTCGCGGATGCCGTCTGCAGTAGCCCAGTCCTTCTGGCGCCGCGCCTCTTCCCTTTTTTGGATCAGCGCTTCGATTTCCTCTTCCAGCACCTCCTGGGTGCGCTCCTGGAGAAAGCCCAGCACCTCATCGGTTTCGCGGAAGAAATCCAGCACCGGCAGAAGCACGTTCTTCTTTTGCCCCTGGGAGCGGTTCAGGTACGTGTTGGCCTTCCTGGCCAGCTCGAACAGGACCGCCAGGGCATCGGCGGTGTTGAAGTCGTCGTCCATGGCATCAATGAACCTTTCCCGGCTTTCCTGCAGATAGCCCAGGAGCTCTTCTTCCTCCCTGTCCGGGGGGGCTTCATCCACCCGGGCAAGGCGGTCTTCCATATTATCTACCGCGGTATTGAGACGTTCCAGGGCTTTCTGGGACTGTTCGATTTGCTCCTCCGAAAAATTAATCGGGTTGCGGTAGTGAGATGAAAGCATAAAAAACCTCAATACCATGGGGTTCACCTTTTTGCGGAGTTCCCTGACGGTGAGAAAATTCCCCAGGCTCTTGGACATCTTTTCCTGGTTGATGTTCAAGTAACCGGCATGGACCCAGTGCCGGGCAAACGTTTTCCCGGTCGCCCCTTCACTCTGGGCAATTTCATTTTCGTGGTGGGGAAAGATCAGGTCCTGCCCGCCGGCATGAATGTCCAGGGTTTCCCCCAGGTAATGCATGGACATGGCGGAGCACTCGATGTGCCAACCCGGACGCCCTCTGCTCCAGGGGCTTTCCCAGGACGGCTCCCCCGGTTTTTCTTTTTTCCAGAGCACAAAATCCATGGGGTGCTTTTTTCTTTCGTCTACTTCTACACGCGACCCCATATCAAGCTCTTCCAGGTTCTGGCCGGAAAGCAGTCCGTACCTGGGAAATGCCTGAACGTCATAATAAACGTCGCCTTCCAGTTCGTAAGCCAAACCCTTTTCAAAAAGCTTTTCTATCAGGGCAATAATGTCGGCGATATGCCAGGTGGCACAAGGCTCGTGGTCGGCACGCCTGACTCCCAGGGCAGCGGTGTCTTCCAGGTAGGCCTGAATAAATTTATCCGCCAGCTCATCCACCCTGATCCCTATCTCTCCCGCGCGATTGATCATCTTGTCGTCGATATCGGTGTAATTCTGTACAAAGGTCACATCATAGCCCCGGTAGGCGAGGTAACGCCTCAGCACATCGAAGAGGATAAAAACCCGGGCATTTCCGATATGGAAATAATCGTAAACAGTGGGCCCGCAGGCATACATACCGATTTTTCCCGCTTTCAGCGGTTCCAGCGGCTCTTTTTTCCTGGTAAGGGTGTTGTATAACTTCATTACGTTCTACCTCCTCCCGGTTTTCGTGTAGTAGTGTATGAACTGCAAACGCAGATCATAAACCTTTCCGCCACGCATGCCGTCACGCAGCTTGCCGGCCTCGCCGGGCTCCTTGAGGGCCGGGCAAACAAGGATGAGATCTGCTATCATGCCTTAAAACGCAACAAGGAGCAAGAAACCTCCAGTACGATTCCCTGCCAAGGATGCAAAAACGCATAAGAAAAAGCCGCCTCTCAACAGAGACGGCCCAGGCCGCGGTTCCACTCTGCTTGGGCAGACTCACCCCTCTACCCCGCTTTTGCCGGATAACGGCCGGCGTCCGTATTCTCCTACTGAAAGGACGAGAAATGTTTCTAATGCTTCTTTCGGAGAAAAACTCCGGGGTGCAATTCCACCGCAGTTTGCTGAAAGCCCCTTTCAGCCCCTGGAGGCTTCTCTCTGGCAGCTGCCTCGCGGCGTACTCCTCCCCTTCATCGCTGTGTCTTATGCGCTTATGTTGTATTTTATTATAGCCCTACTTCCTGTTTGCTGTCAACAATTGGGCGAAAACTCCAGGGCTGATGCATGAAAAATGCTTCAAACCCTTTATATTTCAAAACTTTGTTAGAAAAATTGCGCGAAAAGCTGTTTGGCTGCAATCCCTGTAAATATTGATATGCCTGTATTTTAAAAGTCATGCGTCAGCCCTGCGAAAACTCGGCCGGCATTGAAGCCCCTGTTTCGTGCCGGGCCTTGCGGCAGCGCTCCTGGCCCATCCCAGCATATTATTGCCCGGGAAATCCGGCGCGGTTTGCTTGTTTTGGATAAGGCTGATGAATATTCAAGCGTCGATATCATTGGTATGAATTATAGTTGTTGCCGCGTAAAAGAGAAATGATACGGGAAATTGAGCAAATTGATTGTGGCCTGTTTTAAATGAAGTGTTGATCTTTTTATGCGGTCCAAGCTGTGCAATAAATGAAACTTTGTCTTCTTAGGCTTCGTTCAAGAAAATAAAACATGTTCCTTTTCACCAGCAGAGATACATTGCAGCTTTCACCATTGAAGCCAATACCCTGGATTTGAGCGCTTGGGATTGGAACCATCCCCTGTCACGTTTTTCTGTCACGTTTAAGCAGTTGCCAGGGCCTGGAAGCAAACCCCAAGTATCTACCTCCCAGCCGAAGGAAAACTCATCGCCCCTCCTCCTGCAGCTGCAGCATCGCCACGGCATAACACGCAATCCCTTCTTTTCTGCCGGCGAAGCCGAGCCCTTCTGTGGTGGTGGCCTTGACTGAAACACAGCCCAGCTCAGCATCCAGGGCGCAGGCAATATTGCTGCGCATGGCCGGAATGAAAGGGGAGAGAACCGGCTCCTGGGCCACAAGAACACTATCGATGTTGCGCACCCGGTACCCGGAGTCTCTCAGCAGGCGGGCGACCTCTTTCAACAGCATGAGACTGGAAATATCCTTGAACCGCGGGTCGCCGGCCGGAAACCTGAAGCCGATATCCCCCAGGCAGGCTGCCCCCAACAAGGCGTCCATTACGGCATGAGCGAGAACATCGGCATCAGAGTAACCCTCCAGCCCAAAGGAAAAGGGGATTTTCTCCCCGCCCAGCACCAGGGAAGCCCCTTCCTTAAAAGAGTGGACATCATATCCTATCCCCGCCCGATATAACATGGCCTCTCCTTTCATGAGCCGGTTCGAGGTACGTGTTAACGCAGCAACACGAGAAAAGGTTTTTTCCACGGGACGCGCCGCACAAGAAAAAACGGGTTGAAGGGCATCGATCAGCGGCAGTGCATCTGATCGAGCCGCCCAAACCCGCCCCGATCATTATTTTTTCGGGAGGACCCCGATGAAGCCAGCAGGATTTCGGCTATTTTGAAGTCCAGGGGGGTGGTCAGCTTAATGTTGCTTTCACTCCCGGGGAAAACCTTGACGGCCTTCCCCATTCTCTCCACCAGGGAAGCATCGTCACTTCCTTTAAACCCGTCTTTTTCCGCCTCGCGGTGGGCCTGCCAGAGGAGGGAGAAGCGAAAGCACTGCGGAGTCTGAACGGCCAGCAACCTTTCCCTGGAAGGGGTTCGGAGCACATTATGCGCGTCGTCCACTTCCTTCACTGTATCCTTGAGGGGAATTCCGGGTACTGCAGCGCCGTGCGAGAGCGCTTCTTGATAGCCCTGCCAGGCGAGGGATTTATCGAGCAGGGGACGTGCACCGTCGTGGATGCAGACCACCCTGTCTTTTTCCACCCCCTGCTGCTCTAACCATAAAAGCCCATTGAAAACGGTCTTTTGCCGCTCTTCACCGCCTACCACGGCAACGAGGCGCTCTTCCCCATGGAAAAAGGGGGTGACCACCCAGCGCCTGAACAGATCTTCTTCTCCCGGCGCCACCACCACAACGACCAGATCGAACAGTCCGGTCTCCAGGCAGCCGGCAACGGTATGGGCCAGCACCGGCTTTTCATCCAGCAGCATGAAAAGTTTGTTTTTACCTGTGCCCATCCGTTTGCCCCGGCCGGCAGCGGGAATAATCAATATGGGCGCTTTACCTTTTTCGCTCACTACCGAAAGCCAACCCCCTTCTGTGCCCTCGCCCTAAATTATTTCATAACCACTTTTTCAGCGGAGCTGCTTTTGGGCTTGGCAAAGATCATTCGGCCTGCGGCGGTTTGCAGGACGCTGGTTACCAGAACATCTATAGTTTCACCGATATGGCGCTTGCCCCCTTCTACGACAATCATGGTGCCGTCATCGAGATAAGCCACTCCCTGGCCGGCTTCTTTGCCATCCTTGATAACATGGACGTTCATCTCTTCACCGGGAAGCACAACCGGCTTCACCGCGTTGGCCAACTCGTTGATATTGAGCACATTTACCCCCTGGAGCTCACTGACCTTGTTCAGGTTATAATCGTTTGTGACAATCAAGCCTTCCAGCTCTTTTGCCAGCTTGAGCAGCTTGCTGTCCACCTCGGTCAGACCTTCATAGTCCCTGTTGATAATGCGGACGTCGAATTCCATCTCTTTCTGCATTTTATTCAGGATGTCCAGGCCCCGCCGACCCCGGTTTCGCTTCAACAGATCCGGGGAATCGGCTATATGGCGCAGTTCTTCCAGCACAAAACCCGGGACGATGATTTCCCCTTCCAGGAAACCCGTTTTACCGATATCCATGATCCGTCCATCAATGATCACGCTGGTGTCGAGGATTTTGCTGAGCGGAGCGGCTTTCTTGCCCGACTGCTGGGCGGTTCCCGGCCTCCTGCTGAGAAATGAGGTCAAAAAAGCAAAATCCTCGCGGCGATTCAGGACAAAGGTTACACCCAGGTAGGCCAGTAAAAGCGTCACCGCCATGGAAAGGTAAGGACCCACCCAGGGGATGCGGGAAAGTGAGAAACTTAACAAACCGCTGATCAGCAGGGCCATTAACAGACCTGCCCCACCGAGAATAATATCCTGGGTTGGAATAATTTTCATTTTGCTGTCTATCCAGGAGGCCAACTTGCCGGTATAATCGATCAGGGCGGGCGATATAAAATATAATATGAGTCCAAAAATGGCTCCGCCCATGATCTGAAGCCAGATATCCTGAGGTAGAGGCACCGTCAGCCCCGTTGCCTCAACCACTGAGGGAATGACTGCCTTAAATAGTTCAAAACCGGCGACAAAACCAATGATGGTCATGAGAAAGCGTACGACTGTTTTAAACACTTTGGCGCACCTCCTTTCCATAAGAATTTTTAAATATTAATAAGTTCATTATAACTTATTCTTTTGCCTCAGTTCAAGGAGTATTATGGAGCAAAAAATGCAAACCTGGTTGCCATCATGGCATCTTGATATTTCATGCTCCATGCAGCTCTCTTCCTGACAAAAAAGAAGGGGGGAAGGATAAAAATAAGGACATCATGAGTTGATGTCCAGCTGCAGCAAACAATAACAACGGTTCGAGCAATACCACCTCAAATTGCAACAAGCAGCTGTGGGCTGCAAATCAAGATAATTCGCTGTCGAGTAGATGCTATAGGCCTCTCTGGATTCAAGGTATCGTTTAGGCCTGGCCTATCTGTTTCTGCCCCTTTCGGTTGGCAGTGCCTCAGTATCCTGACCTTGCGGTATCCT
>PWTK01000112.1 GCA_003563895.1 Syntrophomonadaceae bacterium | reverse complement strand
GCCGAAGAGCGGCCGGTGCGCAAACTGCGCCACAAGGCGGCTGCCGCAGAACTGCAGCTCATCCCCGCCTCCATCAGGCACCTGGGGACGGAAAACTGCTATAAAATTTTGCAGGACATGAGACGCTACCTGGAGGGGCGGGGGGATTTTTGTTTTAACAACGCCGCCGAGCAACTGCTGGTGGAAAACGGTCGGGCAGTAGGGGTGCGCACCGCAGACGGCCAAACCTACCGTTCGCGGTTTGTGATTTGCGGCCCCGGCAGGCAGGGCTCCCAGTGGTTTTACGAAGAATCCAAGCGGCTGGGCCTGAAGGTTTTCTACAACCCGGTGGACATCGGGGTGCGCGTGGAAGTGCCGGCCGCCGTCCCGGAGCATATCACCTCCAAGGTGTATGAGTCGAAACTCATTTACTACTCCCCCTCCTTTGACGACAAGGTACGCACCTTCTGCATGAACCCGTACGGGGAGGTGGTGGTGGAAAACAGCGAAGGGGTCATCACGGTGAACGGCCACAGCTACAAGGAAGAATCTCGCCGCACGGAAAACACGAATTTTGCCCTGCTGGTCAGCAAGAATTTTACCGAGCCGTTTAAAGAACCCATCCGCTACGGCCGGTATATCGCGAGCCTGGCGAACATGCTCGGCGGAGGCGTCCTGGTGCAGAGGCTGGGGGATTTGCTTTCGGGCCGGCGCTCCACCGCGGAGCGGATAGAAAGGGGGCTTTTACGCCCCACACTGGAGGATGCTACGCCGGGTGATCTCAGCCTGGTCCTTCCCTACCGCTACCTGCGCTCCATTTTGGAAATGATGGAGGCGCTGGACAAGGTTGCCCCGGGCGTTTACTCGAGGCACACCCTGCTGTACGGGGTGGAAGTGAAGTTTTATTCGCACCGCGTGCAGGTCTCTTCCGGGCTGGAAACGGAAATTGACGACCTTTTTGCGGTGGGCGACGGCGCAGGGATGACGCGGGGCCTGGTCCAGGCCTCGGCTTCAGGCCTTCACGTGGCCAGCGAGATCTCCGGCCGCGCCGCTTCCCAGCCGATTTCAAAATAATAAGACCAGAACAAAGAGGTGGTTGTGCCCATGGGATACAACACGCTTGCCGTTGTCGGCAGTCAGTGGGGCGATGAGGGGAAGGGGAAGATCACCGACTACCTGGCCGAAAAGGCGGAGGTGGTTGTTCGCTACCAGGGAGGGCCGAACGCCGGCCACACGGTGGTGGTGAAGGACGATACCTTCAAGCTTCATCACCTGCCCTCGGGGGTGCTCTATCCCGATAAAACCTGCATCCTGGGAAACGGGATGGTCCTGGATCCCCCGGTGCTCCTGGATGAGTTGAAAGCTCTGCAGGGACGCGGGATCGTTCCCCAAAAGTTATTTATCAGCGATCGGGCTCACCTGATCATGCCCTACCACAAGAAAATGGACGAGTTGGAAGAAAAGTCAAGGGGCGCAGAAAAGATCGGGACCACCATGCGGGGGGTCGGCCCCGCCTACATGGACAAATACTTCCGCGAAGGGCTGCGCACCGGTGATCTGCTGGACGAAAAAGAATTCGCGCTGCGTCTGGCTTTTATCCTGGAGGTTAAAAACCGGTTGTTTGCCGGTGTCTACGGAGAAGAGGGGTTCACCGTGAACCGCATTGAGGAGGAGTGCCTTGCCGCGGCCAGGGAACTCCTACCATACTTGACCGACACCTCGCTGCTGCTAAACCGCGAACTGGACAGGGGCGCCCGCGTGCTTTTTGAAGGCGCCCAGGGCACCATGCTGGACATCGATCACGGAACATATCCTTACGTAACCTCCTCCAACCCCGTGGCAGGCGGAATTTGCACCGGGCTGGGCGTGGCCCCGTCCCGGGTGAGCAGGGTGATGGGGGTCACCAAGGCCTACACCACACGGGTGGGAGACGGGCCATTCCCCACGGAACTCAAGGACATCATCGGGGACCGGATCCGCGAAAGGGGCAGGGAATACGGCACCACTACCGGCCGGCCCCGACGCATCGGATGGCTGGACGGGGTGGCCCTGCGCCATGCGGCACGCATTAACGGTTTCAATTCCTTGGCCATCACGCTGTTCGATGTGCTTTCCGGGCTGGACGAGGTGAAAATTGCCACGGCTTATCGCTGCGAAGGGCGGCGCCTGGAAGAATTCCCGGCCGGATTGGGGATCCTGGAAAAGTGCGATCCGGTTTACGAAAGCATGCCGGGCTGGGAAGAAGATGTTACCGAAACGGGTCGGATGGAGCTGCTCCCCCGCCAGGCTCAACAATATTTGAAAGCCGTTGAAGAGGTGATAAATGTCCCCATAGCGCTTGTATCCGTCGGGCCCAGGCGGGACCAAACCATTGCAGCCGGCCACCTCCCCCTGGGTGGTTAGGTTCGCAAACCCCTTCAAACCCACTGGTGCCGACAGAAACGAAAAAACCAACATGACTGGTCAACTTAATTCAGGGAATTCTTGTTGAGTGGCCTCCCAAACACAGCTTTAGACCCTTAATTCTCAAGTTCTTTGTAAATTTGGCAAAAACTTTTCTTGCGATCGCGTGAACAATGATGTTTGCTACGTTTAGAAGGGGTCATTTTGAATTTCAATTTTATGGCACTGGCTGTGTCCAGCTTTAGGAGATCAAAACCTTTTTGTAAGTGTGACCTTTTATAACCTCTTTTTTGCGGGACTTCTTTTATTGTCATCCTGAGCAAACTCGATAGTCTGAAAAACCAAAATAAAATATTTTTTTCTCCGGCAGGGAAATCGCCTTCCAGAGTGAATTACTAAAATTACTGTTAAAACATCTTAACACTTTTTAACAAGTCTCAATATTTTCTGGAGGTGGTTTTGCTGCGCTCGCTGAAAAATATATATCAAAGCCTGCGGAGGGAAAGGCGGTTCGCCTGTCTCCTGTTCCTGGTGCTGAGCGCCGTCCCCCTCTGGGGTGCATTGAGCCTTTACCTGCACCTGACAGGTTATTTTTATGCGGTTTATGCTGGAGGAGTTGAAGTGGGCCTCTTATCCGAGAGGGAAGCGCTGGAGGAGGTTCTCGGTGAGCTGGAAAAAGAGGCCAGAAAACACCACGAGAAACCCGTGATGCTCGAGGCCGAGATAGAAGTGGAAAAAGTTTTCCGGCCAATGGAAGAGGACCAGCGGGACGAGGTGTATGCCCAACTGCAGCGCTTGGTGAGCTACAAAGTGGAGGCGCGCATGCTTCTCGTTAATGGCCAGGAGATTTATCCCCTCGACTCCGATAAAGAAGCGGCCGAAGTGTTGAAATTGCTGGGCGATGCTTTCGTTCCAGAGGAACAGGAAAGGGTTTCCCTGGAAAGCATCAGGCTGAAGGAGCAGGTGAGGGCAAAGCCTCATTACTGTTACCCGGAGGAGATCCGTTCCGCCGAGCTGGTGGCGAACCTCCTGCTGCAGGAAGCGACCTCGCGGGAAACCCACCTGGCCTCCCGGGGAGACTCCCTGTGGGAGATCGCCCGGGCGTACGACCTGTCCGTGGAGGAACTGCAGGAAGCCAACCCTCAACTGGTCGGGGATCTAATCAGGGAAGGGGAGGAGCTGAGCCTCAATATCACAGCGGAGCCCCTGGTGAACGTGATCACCGTCGAGCGGGCGAAGGTGGAGGAAGAGGTACCCTACGGCACCGAGTATACATACGACAGCAGCATGTGGTATCAAAGGAGCCGGGTGGGGGCGGAAGGCAGCAATGGGTTGAAGGAAGTGACCTACCGGATCACCCGCGAAAACGGTGAAGAAATTGAACGCAAAAAAATTGATGAAACCGTGCTCGAAGAGCCCAGCCCCAGGGTGGTGGTTAAGGGAACCGCCAAAATCCCCACCAGGGGAAGCGGCACATATACCTGGCCCGTTCAGGGAGGGGGCCGGCTTACGTCCGGCTTTGGAATGCGCAACGGTCGTTTTCACGCCGGGATCGACATCGCCGCTCCTACGGGGACCGGGATCCTGGCGGCCGACAGCGGAGTGGTGGTTTTTTCCGGGTGGGACGGCGGCTACGGCCTCACCCTCGTCATCCGGCACGGAAACTACTATACGCGCTACGCGCACAACTCCAGCAACCTGGTCCGCGTGGGAGAAACGGTGGAAAGGGGGCAGCTGATCGGCCGGATCGGCTCCACCGGCAACAGCACCGGCGCGCACCTGCACTTTGAGGTCCGCCGGGGAGGGAGCAGCGGCACGGCCCTTAACCCGATTAATTTCTTTTAACCTTTCAGGTCAGGCAAACAATCTCCATGCCAGCCGTCGGAAAAGTACGCAAACAAAAAAGCCGCTTTCCCGGTAGGGGGAAGCGGCTTTCGATTCTCAAAAAGGAGGGAAAAGAAAATGCGTCAGGCAAGATTTGTTTTGGGGTTGGCCGGAAGCCCGCGGAAAGAGGCCAACTCAACCATTCTGCTGGAAGAAGTGTTGGAAGGCGCCAGGGAAGCCGGGGGGGAAACCCAAATGATTGTCCTCAACAACCTGAAGGTTCGCAGCTGCCAGGCCTGTGATGGCTGCAGCGATGAGGGCCGCTGTGTCATTAATGACGACATGCAGCAGCTTTACCCCCTGCTGGAAAAGGCCGGGCACATCCTGCTGGCCACGCCCATTTATTTCTACGCGATTTCCGGGGTTGCCAAAGCGGTGATCGATCGTTCCCAGGCGATGTGGGCGCGCAAGTATTACCTGGAAGCCCCGCCGGGCCCGGAGAAGGGCCGGGGATACCTGCTGGCCGTCGGGGCCACGCGCGGCCCACGCCTTTTCGAGTGTGCCAGGCTTACCATACGCTATTACTTCGATGCGCTTAACGTGGACTTTGCCGGTGAAATCCTGGCCCGCGGCTTGGAAAAAGCTGGAGAAATCAGGCGGCGGGAGGAGCTGCTGCAGGAGGCGCGTGCACTGGGCAGGAGCATGATCCAGGGAGCTCCCTGAGCGGCCCGCCGGTGCGATACTTTTTCAGCAAGCCAATGTTATTATTTGTCTTACCCTTTTTAAAAGCATTGCTGATCGTATCAACTTTTTCTTGACGTATAGGAACTTATAAAACTCCCAACAATTGGTAATGCTGGGAAGGCAGGGAAAAGCTCTTTTAGTCATGAACGAAGCGAATTTTCCTGATGCATAGGAATTTATAAAACCTTTAAAATGGTAATTTTGGTGGTGGCAGGAAAAAGTTGTTTTCGTTATGTCATGAGCGAAGCGAATTTTCTTGGTCCCGCTTCGCTCCAGTGACACTCGAACCGTCTTTGTGCCCCCGCTGGCGGCAATTTTCGCTGTAGGGTTAAACGGATATCTGGGTCTCCCCCGGGAAGATCGGGCGTGTTTCCTCTCTCCGGCACCGCGCGAACCCCGCTGCAGCGCTTCCTCTCCGATTAATTTGCAAAACAGGGCGAGCAGAGGGTAAAAATTCGGGAAAAAAATTAATTTGTAACCGGAAAATGATTGTTTTGTAATATTGCTGTAACATGGCTCTGCTATGATTTTGTCAAGAGTTGACCCCCTCTTAAAATATATCTTCTTAAGTGGCCCCTAGAGGCCACTTTTTTTTGCGTTCTGCCCCTACAAATTCATAACATGGCAGGGAAATGAAGTTATGTAAACGAATATAGTTTTATAATCTTCCTGATGCGGAGGCAGCGAAAAGGAACGAATGGACAGGGGAAAGATCCTCGTCATCGACGACGAGAAACCCATCGCGGATATTTTAAAATACAACCTGGAAGAGGAAGGGTTCCAGGTGCGGGTTGCCTATGACGGTGCAGAGGCGCTCCGGCTGGCCTTCGAGGACCAGCCTGATCTGATCGTGCTCGATATTATGCTGCCGCGGGTGGACGGCTTTCAGGTGTGCAGGGAAATTCGACAGAAGCTGGACGTGCCAATTATTATGCTCACGGCCAAGGAGGCGGAAATCGATAAAGTGCTGGGGCTGGAGTTGGGCGCAGACGATTACGTTACCAAACCGTTCAGCATCCGGGAGCTTCTGGCGAGGGTTCGCGCCACCCTTCGCCGGTCTCAAATGCAGAAAAAACCTCCCCAGAGCCTCACCTGCGGCGAGCTGGTTCTGGACATGGGGCGGATGGAACTTTTTAAAAACGGCAGCCCCATTGATCTGACTTCGCGGGAATTCAACCTGCTGGCCTTTTTGATGAAGAACATGGGATACGTGTTCAGCAGGGAAAAGCTGCTGGAAGAGGTTTGGGGCTACGATTATTTTGGGGACCACAGAACGGTTGACGTGACGGTGAGGCGGCTGAGGGAAAAAATTGAGGACGATCCCGGCTCGCCGCACTATTTGTGCACCAAGCGCGGAGCCGGCTATTACGTAAGGAGGATTTCGTGATCATGCGCTTGCGCATGCAGGGCAAAGTGGTTCTTTTATATTCCCTGCTCATTCTCTTTGCCATGCAGCTGAGCGGGGTATACTTGGTGAATTCCCTGGAGAATTATTACCTGCGAAACTTTGCCGACAGCCAGGAGGCGCAGGCTGAGCTTATGGGCAACTTCCTTCGCCGCTACTTGGTGGAGGAAGAGCAGCAGCAGGGCGAGCATATCGCTTCTCTCATCGCGGAATTCAGCAGCGGGATGTCTGAAACGGAGACGCTGGTGCTGGACCGCCATGGCAGGCTGCTGGCCGGACCGGAAAGAGGCCCTCACTTCGTGGAGGGAGGCCGGGTGGTCCAGGATGATATCCTGATGGCCCTGGCCGGAAGCCAGGTGGAAAACATTCGCGTTGACCCCGAAACCGGGATGAGGAGTTATTACCTGGCGTATCCGGTCAAAAACGCCTCCAGCGTGGTGGGCGTGGTTTTCCTGCGGGGCTCCCTGGAGCACATTTACCATACGCTGGAAGAGATCAAGTTTATCCTGATCACCGGCTGGGGGATTGTTTTGGGGATCGCCATCGTGATCGGGTTTTTGATCACCCGTACCATTACCGCGCCCATTAAAGAGGTGACCTCGCGAGCGGCGGCCATGGCCGGGGGGGGTTTTTCCCAGGCCATTGAAGTGAAGTCCGATGATGAGATCGGGGACCTGGGGGAGATGTTCAACTACCTGGCGGCGAGGCTGCACGATACCCTGGAAGAGATCTCGGCGGAGAAAACCAAGGTGGAAGCGATACTGAATTACATGACCGACGGCATCCTGGCCCTGAACAAACGGCAGGAAATCATCCACGTCAACCCGGCAGCCCGGAAAATCATGCAGTGGGCCGGCAGCCCGGCAGATTTCGGGGTTTCCGGTAAGAGCGTGCTGAGCGTTTTTATCGAGCCCGATGAACTGGAAGAGATTCTGCGTCGCTCCACTCCCTACACGAAGGAAGTCCATTTTGACACCTCCCCTGAAAGGGTTTTTCAGCTGCACTTTGCCCCTTTCAAGGAAAGCGGGGAAGAACAGGGCCTGCTGGTGGTCATCCACGATGTTACCAGCGAGAGAATTTATGTCCGCATGCAGCAGGAGTTCGTGGCCAACGTCTCCCACGAGCTGAAGACCCCCCTGACCACGCTCAAAAATTACGTGGAGACGCTTCTGGGCGGTGCCCAGCAGGACCCGGACGTAAGGGGCCGCTTCCTGCGGGTGCTCGAAAAGGAGACAGACCGTATGGTGAAGATGGTCCGCGACCTGCTGCTCCTCTCCCAGATGGACTACCAGGAAACCCGCTGGAGCAAAGAAGAGGTGGACATGATGCTGGTGGTCCGGGAGAGCATGGAACAGGTGGAGCTGGAAGCGGCAGCGCGGCAAATCGAGCTCGAGGCCGTATATCCCAAAGACGCCGACTGCCACCTCTTGCTCGACCGGGACGGCATTCGCCAGGTGATGCTGAACCTGCTGGAAAATGCCCTCAAGTTTACCCCCGACGGGGGACAAATTGAGGTGCGGGTGGTGCCGGAAAAGGATCGGGTCTGCGTGAGCATTAGCGATACGGGGGTGGGCATTCCGGAGGAAGAGATCGACCGGGTGTTTGAGCGCTTTTACCGGGTCGACAAAACGCGCTCCAGGGAATCGGGCGGCAGTGGATTGGGGCTTCCCATTGCCAGGCAAATTATCGAGGCGCACGGCGGGACCATCGGGATGGAGCCCGAACCGGAAAGGGGAACGTCCGTCACCTTCTGCCTGCCCCGTACAGGCCATTTTGAAACGGGCCAGGAGAGGGCAGAAGGGTGAGCGGAGCGGGGCTGTCTCCAAAAAAAATCAAGAGGGATCGATATATGTCCAGGGAAATACTAAAATCTATCCTCCTCATCTCGCTGATCGGGCTGAGCATTTTCCTCACCTACCGGCTTTGGTTCGGCAAGCCGCCCCTGGAAGAAGGAGCGATACCCCGCTATGAACGCATGTACTTCACCCCGCCTCCGGCTTATGAAGAGATTCTGCAGCCCTCCCATGCACTCTTTTACCATGAAGAGGAGCCCCTTCTGGTGCGCCGGGGCGATGAGGGAATGCTCGAACTGTGGGAGGGCATCAAGGAAATCCAAAGGAGCTTTCTCGAAAGCGAAGGCCTGCAGGAGCTGGACCCCGTTCCACTGGGAGAACGTCCCCCGGGAGAGTTCCAGGAAGTGCTGCGCCTTATTTTCGATCCCCCGGTGCCGGCCGATTTCTTTTCCATGCAGGGCGGCCTGGAGGACGTATCCATCGATGTAGCCATTTTGTTCCAGGAAGAAGGGCAGTATTACCTGAGCTTTGAAGGGGAGGAAATTTTTTGGGTGCCGGTGCCGCCTGAAAAAGAGGATGACTTACTGGAAATGCTGGAGGTACAGGATGGCGCTCCTCAACACATTTTATCCGACACCTTTTACCTGGCCCTGCATGGCGAATCCTGCGAGTTTTACGAAAACGATCCCGTTGAAGGGCAGGACATTCCCGAGGCGGAGAATGAAGGTGAAGGAGGGGCTGCGGCAGAAGAGGAAGAGGAAACGGAAGGGCCGGTCGGCGATCTGGACGGTGAAGGGGAGGGTGGAACCGAGCAACCGCGGGTGTTGGAGATCGCGGTGCCCGGTGAGCTATACGCCCCGGCAGGAGATCTCTGGGCCGCACCGGTGGGCGTGAATGCGGGAAGCATCGACAAGGAACAACTGGTGAGGGCGTTCTTTTACGATATGTCCATGGCTCGCCAAATTGAAGAGCGCGATGGGGCACGGTACTTCACCGACGGCGAGAGGGGCCTGCGGGTTTATCCCCACGGGCTCATGGAGTATGCCGCCCCGCGCTTGGAGCATGGGGGGGAACAGATTTCATACAGCGCCGCACTGCAGCAGGCGATCGAAAGCCTGGGCCTTTACGGCGGATGGCAGGAGGAGCTGTACCTGGTAAAAGCGGAACGGCGGGGGAGATCTTACAGCTTGGAATGGCGCCTGTTTTACCGGGGACTCCCCTTTGAAGGGGAGGGAGGTATCGATGAAATGATCCTGACTGAGCAGGGGATCACCTATTACCGGCGATACTTCTACGAGATCGGTGAGGAGACCTCTGACCGCCAGCTCTTTCGCTCCCACAAAGAAGCCCTCTGCCGTGCCGTTCTTGAGCATGGGGATAAGCTGGAGGGAAACGAACTCGTCCTGCACGCCCTTCGCCCCGTTTACCTGCTGGATCAGGCGCGGCGCACTGAACAGGCGGTGCCGGCGTGGAAGATAGCGTTTGAAGGAATGGAGACGATTTACCTGCACTGGTCGACGCTGGAAGTTTTGAGCGGTGCCCGGGATTGAGGGGCGCAGTCCGGTTAGGATAGAAAGGTCGGATCAAGTCTTTTGCCGGGATACGGCAGCGGGGAGGCAGGTGAGGGACTGGTGGATATTTCCAGGGCAAAAACGGTGCTGATCTGTGCCTTCTTAATTCTGAACGTGTTTTTGTTTCACCAGCTGTGGCAGGAAGAGGGGGGACACCTGCCGCCTTTCCTGGGAGAAGGGGATGCTTCTCGTCTGGAAGAAGCGCTGTCCGAAGCAAACCTGGTTTTGAATGACCCGCTTCCCCAGGGAAGGGTAAGAATGGCCCACCTGGTGGTGGAACCGCAGCATTATGGGCCGGAAGAGATCGTAGAAATTCTCACAGCCGGCCTCCCTGAAGGCGAAGGATTAACCGAATGGGAAGCATTCGCTGCAGGAAACACTGAAAACGGCGGAGAGGTTTTCGAGTTGAACGGCCTGGAGATCGCCTTTGAGCAGGAAGGGATTATCAAGATAAAAAAGCGGGCGGATCCCGATGCCGAGGTTGCTGCGGCTTTGGAAGAGACGGAAGCGGCCGTAGAAAAGTTTATCGAAGAGGCGGTTCTCCTGGAGCGCTTTGTTTTTGATTACAAGCAGGAAGGGGAAGAGGAGCTGGTGCTGCATTACCACCAGGAACACGAAGAGGTTCCCCTTTTTGCGGGTTACTTGCGGGCAAAGGTGGGGCAGCACGAGTGGACGGCGCGTTTTTTCCCCCTCGCGCCGCTGGAGTTGGCCGAAGGTGAAAGGGAGGTGATCTCCCCCCTGGCGGCTTTACTGCGTTTTCTAGAGGGCTACGGGGAAGCGCCGACCCCGACAGCGGTGAAAGAGATGTCTCTGGGGTATTACAGCCCTGAGTACGATGCCCAGCGCTGGGAAATTCCCCCCGTATGGAGGATTCGCCTGGATAATGGCGAAGTATTCTATATCAATGCTTTTACCGGGCACCTGGAAAGATGAACGCCCAACAGAACACCCAGCAGAGGAAAGGAGGCCCTTCTTGATTGTCCGAACTACTGGTTATCAATGGACAGCAGCGGATTTCCGGTCGCATCAATGTGAGCGGGGCCAAGAACGCCGCCGTTGCCATTCTGCCGGCATCCGTTCTGGCTGAAAACAATCCGGTCAAAATTACGAACCTGCCGCGAATCACGGATATCAACAAGCTTATCGAAATCCTCAAAGCCCTCGGAGCAGATGTCATTGAAGATGAAGCGAACGAGAGAAACCTGCTGATCGACCCCACGAACGTCAACAGCCACACTCCGCCGGGCATGATGATCAATAAGCTCAGAGCTTCCTACTACCTGATGGGGAGCCTGCTGGGCCGGTTTTTGCAAGTGGAAATTCCGATGCCGGGGGGCTGCGACCTTGGCCCGCGCCCCATCGACCAGCATATAAAGGGGTTTACTGCGCTGGGGGCCACCGTGGAGCTGGAGCACGGCATTGTAAAGATCAAAGCGAAGAAACTGCAGGGCGCTTACATATACCTGGATGTGGTAAGTGTGGGGGCCACCATCAATATCATGCTGGCTGCTTCGCGCGCGGAGGGCAAGACCGTAATCGAAAATGCAGCCAAGGAGCCGGAAATCGTGGATGTCGCCAATTTTTTGAACGCCATGGGCGCCCAGGTCAGGGGGGCGGGCACGGACGTGATCAAGATCGAAGGCGCGAAAGAGCTGCGCAGCGTCGAGCACTGCGTAATCCCCGACCGCATCGAAGCGGGCACCTTCATGATCGCCGCCGCGGCCACCTACGGGGACGCGCTGGTGGAAGGGGTTATCCCGAAGCACCTGGACCCGGTGATCGCCAAGCTGAAAGAGGTGGGTGCAGGCGTGGAAGTGGGACCGGACTGGGTCCGCATCAAGGCTCCCAACGGGCTGGCGCCCACCGATATCAAGACCTTTCCCTACCCCGGCTTTCCCACCGATCTGCAGCCCCCCATGATGGTGCTCTTAACACGGGCCCCGGGGACGAGTATCGTCTCTGAAAATGTGTTCGAGAGGCGCTTCCGGCACGTGGAAGAGCTGAAAAAAATGGGCGCTCAAATCAAGCTGGAGGGCAGGACGGCCATCATTGAAGGCGGGTCACAACTGACAGGCGCGCCCATCAGTGCCATGGACCTGCGAGGAGGGGCGGCCTTCGTCATCGCCGGATTGATTTCACAGGGGGAGACCTATTTGCGCGGGCTCGAACATATCGATCGGGGATATGAAAGTATTGAAAGCCGCTTTCGGAAGCTGGGGGTAAACCTGGAACGCCTTGCCGAGACGGAGTGATTATTTCCCGGGAAATAATTTGCCCGCTTCGCCCGGAAGGGAGAAACGGCTTGGAGAAGCCTGGCGAGGTTGAGCTGAATCGAACGCCGGGAATTTTTGATGCCATCTTCCTTAAAGTGCGCACTCAGAGGCCCCGGTTTTGTCTTTGCCTGATACTCCCTGCAGCCGATGATAAATGCAAAACAGCAGGTACAGCCCTCATGCTGGCAAGAGTTCCTTGGAGCACTGGCTGTGTCCAGGCTAAGCCATGCTCCTGCGCACAACCTGTTAACAACAGGGCCCCGGTTAACAAAACCACTGGGAGTGCTGCAGGAAAGATTTTTGGTTTGGGCATTCCAATCTCCCCCGGTGAGCAGATATATATGAAAATAATAAACAGGTGCTTAAAAAGCACCTGTCGGCTTTTTTTTCGACGTGTTTTCCTTGCTGCCCTATTAAGATGCAGTAAAATTTTCGTTAAAATGTTCGGATGTCAAACTTCAGCTTTTATTGAACGGAGGGGCGGTTTAATTTATCCCTTTCATTCCTTTAGAATAAAATGGCCTGGCGGTCCAGCTTATCCGTGATTCCCTTGGGGGTTGTTTTTCTTAGTGTGTTTTGCGCCATTAATGCCCCTAGCTCAGTTCACACGCTGCTGGTACTTCTACGCACGGCAATTTTCGATCTTGTTCCCCTCCCCTGTGACGAAGGCGCTGACTTATTTGCATGTTTTGCTGCAGCTTATCACACGGCCTGCCGTCCCCTGTCACGGAACGCTGTCAGAAAAAAGATGACAGAAGAACCGTCCCCTGTTACGAATCTCCAGTCACGAACTGTCACGAAACTATTTTGCGGCGCCTGGCGCTTATTTTCGGAGTGCAGGCCAGGTGTGAGGGGGCTCTTTACTTGGCGGGAAAAATGTAATACACTAGAAAGAAACAAAGACGGGTTTTGCGGGAGGACCCGGCGTTTTTGGACCCTGACACTTTTGCGCCGCGGCCTGCAGCGATCAAGCGGCCCCTGGCAGAAAGGGGCAGACCCCGTGCGAGTGGGTTCCCGGACCGTTTGTTTATGGAGGGATTGTTATGCGAAACTTTTACAGCGACTTTGAAGAACGTCCCCGGCGTTCCTCATTCAAAAGCGCACTGCTGGGGGGTGCGGTCGGGGCCTTGTTGACGGCGGTCCTGCTGTTTTTTTTCATGGGCGTCTTTGGGGCTATCCTGAACAACGAAGACGCACCTGACGCGCCTGCGCCGGAGATCGGTGTGGGTGAAGACAATGTCCAGCAAGCCCCAGAGGTGTCTCCGGAAGCGCGCGAGTACTACGAAGCCGTTGTCGCGGCGGCTAGTGACGCCAAGCCTTCCGTCGTAGGGATCAGCAACTATGCCGCTGTGCAGGATATCTGGGGCGAGCGGCGCATGCAGGAGCGGGCTGCCGGTTCTGGAGTCATTATCGACAGCGACGGATACATCGTCACCAACTATCATGTGATCCAGAATGCCCAGGAAATTGTGGTGACCCTGGGGACGGGAGAAGAAATTACGGCAGAGGTAGTGGGGGCCGACCCGCCCACCGACCTGGCCGTGCTGCGCGTTGACAAAGACGACCTTCCGGCCATCGAGCTGTCCGATTCGGACGAGTTGAGCGCCGGAGAACCGGCCATCGCTATCGGGAATCCCTTGGGGCTAGAATTTCAGCAAACGGTCACCCTGGGCGTCGTCAGCGCTCCCGAACGTTCGGTGAACATCCAGGGACAGCAGTTTACCTTTGTGCAGACGGATGCGGCCATTAACGAGGGCAACAGCGGCGGGGCCCTGGTCAATATCGACGGCAAGGTGATCGGGATCAACACGGCCAAGATTACGCTCCCCGGGGTGGAAGGAATGGGCTTTGCCATCCCCAGCAACACGGTCCAGGAAATTACGAGCGAACTGATCCAGGAAGGCCGGGTTATCCGGCCCTGGATGGGCGTCTATATCAGCAATTTTACACCGCTGGATGCCGAAAGAATGAACATTGACCTGGATTACGGGGTGCTGGTAGAAGACCTGGTAAGCGGGGGGCCGGCCCAGCAGGCAGGCATGGAAGTCCAGGACGTGATTATCCGTATGGATGGCGAAAGAATCGAAGATGTGGCGGCGCTGCAGCAGAAGCTGCTCGAGATGGAAGCTGGCCAGGAAATCGAGGTAACCGTCAACCGTGCCGGCGAAGAGATCGCCCTGACGTTAATCCTGGATAAGATGCCCGAAGAGCTAGAATATTAGAGGAGTTTAGCATCATGTCCATCATATTTATCTTTGTGGACGGTGTGGGCCTTGGTTCCGAGGACCACACCAACCCCTTTTATACGACCGAAACGGTTTTTTTAAAAAAAATACTGGGGGGCCGCCCCTTGACCGCCGCCGCTTCCGGCCAGGATTACGAAATCGCATCCCTGCTGGGGCTGGACGCCACCCTGGGGGTGGAGGGGTTGCCCCAGAGTGCGACGGGGCAGACGGCTCTCTTTACCGGCGTGAATGCGGCACAGGTCATTAACCGCCACCTGAACGGCTTTCCCACCGAGAGCCTTAAAAAAATCCTGGCCGGCAAAGGGATGTTCCGGCAGCTGAAGGGCAGAGGCCTTCGGGGAACCTTTGCCAACGCGTACCGCCCGGAATTTTTCGACTTGCTGGAGAAAGGCCAGGGGAGGCGTTTTTCCTGTTCCACGCTCATCAACCTGTATGGAGGGAACTGTTTTCGCACCCTGGAAGACCTGGAAGAAGGCCGGGCGGTCTACATGGATATCACGCATCACTACCTGCAAAAAATGGAGTACGACGTCCCGCTCATTACGCCCCGGGAAGCCGGCAGGCGCCTGGTCTCCCTGGCAAAGGACTATCATCTCACCCTTTATGAGCACTTTCTCACGGACCTCGCCGGACACGATGGAGACGAAGAGATGGCGAGGGACGTGATTGCCACGTTGGACAGCTTCTTGAGTGCAGTGGTGGAGCACATGGATATATCGGAAAAGCTGCTGCTGCTGACCAGCGACCACGGCAACCTGGAAAACCTGACCACAAAAGGCCACACCCGCAATCCGGTGCCGGCGCTGGTGGTGGGCGAAAAACGCGAGAGGTTGGTGCAAAGCCTGCAGGAACGGGGGGAGATCACGGGTGTGCTTCCCTCTCTTTTGGAGGATCTTTCAGGCTTGGAAAAGGCGGAGCTGGGCAAAGCGGAATAGAGCGTGAGCCGGCGCCAGTTCAGCTGCACCGGGGAGCGTTTGAACAATCAAACCGATCGCGATGAGCCAATGGGCTCTGTGTCCCCTGCCGCCGGCCGGGAAGCAAACGAACTGAAACGACTGGCAGGTGTGCTGCCAGCCGGGCCGGCAGGTTTGCCCGAGAGGCTTGCATTGGGATTCACCCGTTCCGAGTTCGTTTCGGCAGGGCAATCAGCACCAACGGCTCCGTCGGTGCTGTCGGAAAAGGGAAGCTGCGGTAAGTTATTCCGCAGCTTTGCTGTGGGGTGGAATATGAATATTCATCTTATCGCTGTGGGAAAAATCAAAGAACCTTTTTACAAGGAGGGTGCGGCCCATTACCAGGAGCGATTAAGGCCGTATGCCCGGCTCAAGACGACCGAGCTGGCCGAGGCCAAAGAGGAGGGTGGGGGAGAAGCCGCCATTCGCAAGGCACTGGAAGAGGAGGCCCAGGCCATCAGTCGGCAGCTGCGGGATGAAGCCCACCTGTTGGCGCTCTCATCCGAAGGGCTTAAAATGACCTCCATCGGGCTGGCGTCTTACCTGGACGGGCTGCTGAACGCCGGGAAGGGCAAGCTGGACATCGTGATCGGGGGACCGCTGGGCCTGGCGCCGGATATCAAAAAGCGGGCCGATCTTCTGCTCTCTCTGTCCGAACTGACTTTTCCCCACCGCCTGGCCCGCATTATTATCCTGGAACAGCTTTACCGCTCCTTTAAAATCCTCCGGGGGGAGCCGTATCACCGCTAAAAAGAGATTGAGCGTCTGTAAAAACGGGGACAGAAAAACGATCTCTGATTACTTAAGACGCCAAGAATATTGGCGGCTGCTCAGATATGAACTGGATAGCCAACCTGGTGAAAAATATACTGCACCGCGTTTCTTCAAAAATAGTGAAGAAAAACTGGGGCCCCTCGGCGCCTCTTTTTTTCCATGGGGTGCATCCGGCAGGGGCATAAGCCTGCCTTGGCAGCGCGGTGCATGTTGAAAGCTCCTCATGACCCGTAGGCCTTCTTCAAGATATCCAGGTAGTCTTCCCGCCCCATGGGGCGGGGATTGCTTTTGGTGGAAATATTGCCTGTCGAAAGCTCCGCCGCTTTCGGCAAGCTTTCTTCTTTTATGCCCAGCTGCTTTAGCGGTGGGAGCCGGAGTTCCCGGGCCATTTCCCGCGTCACAACCACCGCCGCCCGCGCTCCTTCCTCTTCGCCGTTAAAGCTGACACCCAGCGCTCGGGCAATATCGGCATATTTCTGCACGCAGCAGGGCATGTTAAATTCCATCACGTAAGGAAGCAGCACGGCGTTACAGGCACCGTGGGGGGCGTCGCTGACGCTTCCCAGGGATTCGGCCAGGCAGTGCACGGAGGCCACATCGGATTGGCTGAACGCCATGCCCCCGAGAAGGCTGCTCAGCAACATCCCCGCCCTGGCCTCGGGGTCGCTGCCGCAGTGAAAGGCCCGGTAGAGGTGCGTTCCGATGAGCGCTGCCGCCCGCAGCGCAAACAGGTCGCTGAAAGGGTTGGCCGCTTTCGCGGTGTAGGCTTCCACGGCATGGGTCAGGGCGTCCATGCCGGTATAAGCGGTCAGATCGGGGGGCATCCCCGCGGTGAGCCCCGGGTCCATGAAAGCCGCCCTGGGCGCCAGCAGAGGGCTTTTGATGGTAAACTTGCTTTTCTCTGAGGTATCGGTAATAACGGAGGAGAAAGTGACCTCGCTTCCCGTGCCGGCCGTGGTGGGTACGGTAAAAAGGGGCGGCGAAGGTTGATAGACGGCATCTTTCCCGTAAAAGCGAGCGAGGTCTCGGGTGTGATGGGCCATGAGCACGCCCATCGCCTTGGCGCAGTCAATGGGGCTTCCACCGCCAAGGGCTACAAGGGCCTGGGCGCCGAAGGCCTCCGCATTTTGGGCACCGTGCCGGACCTGGTAATCTTTGGGGTTTGGTTCCACCTCACTGAAGATCTCGTAAGCAATGCCTTGTTTTTCCAAGCGCCGGGTTAGCGGCTCCAGGAGTCCAGCCCGGATGATGCCGGGGTCGGTAACGACCAGCACCCGCCAAGCGGGTAGTTCCTTTAATGCCCCGACCAGTTGATCCAGTGCAGTGCTGCCGAAGACCACGCGGGTGGGCAGATAAAAAACGAACTCAGTATTATGTTGGGCCATCAAATTCACCTCTGCCCGAGGCAGAAAAGAAATCGCGCAGAAGGCAGCTTTCGCTGCGGTGTTCGCAGGGCTCCAGGCAGTAGAGCGGGGTCGACATGTATTTCTCACCGCGGTCGGGAATGATGGTGACGATGAAGCCTTCATCCAGCTTTAGGGCCAGCTCGTAGGCCACATGAAAGGAAGCCCCTGCGCTCATGCCCGACAGGATGCCCTCTTCCTTGGCCAGGCGCTTGGCCATCTGGAAGGCGTCTTCGTCGTAAACATTTATTTTCTGGTCCAGGCAGGAGGGGTTGTAGATGTCGGGAACGATGGCTTCCTGCATGTTTTTCAGCCCCTGTATTTTGTGGCACTTGTAAGGTTCCACGCCCAGGATCTGAATCTCCGGGTTGAATTCCTTCAGCCTCCTGGAGCAGCCCATCAGGGTGCCGGTGGTTCCCATGCCGGCCACAAAATGGGTGATCCGCCCGTCGGTCTGCTCCCACAGCTCCAGGGCGGTGGTTTCGTAATGGGCCAGAGCGTTGTTGGGGTTGGAGAACTGGTTGGGCATGAAATAGAGGGAAGGGTTTTGGCTGTAGATTTCATAAGCCTTTTCGATGGCCCCGTCGGTCCCCTCTTCTCCGGGAGTCAGCAGGATCTCCGCTCCCAGCGCTTCCATGGTCTTCCGGCGCTCTTCGCTCATCCACTCGGACATGGTAATCACCAGCCGGTAGCCCTTAACGGCGGCTACCAAAGCCAGGCCGATACCGGTATTGCCGCTTGAAGGCTCCAAAATGATCTTGTCGCGGGTAAGCTGCCCCGTTTTTTCGGCCATAAGGATCATATAATAGGCGATGCGGTCTTTCACGCTGCCTCCGGGATTGGCCCCTTCCAGCTTAACGGCCATGGTAACCTGGGGATTCGGGCAAAGCCGCTGGATGCGAACAAGCGGTGTTTGGCCGATGGTTGCCAACAAATTTTCCTTCAAGAAAAATACACCCCCCGGAAAAAGCATTTGCTTTTCGTTCATTATATCACACATTATACCACACAACAGGAAAAGGTGTGGCATTATAATTGTGCTGCTGGCGGGATGTTTTGAAAAAAGCCGGGCAAAAATACAACGAAACGGGGTAGTCGGTTAGCTCCACCTATGATACGCTCCAGGCGAAAGTCTTCCATTGCAGAACATAAGAGCGTAGAATGGGAGCTGACCCCCAAAATTCCTATCAGAAATATGTAGAATTATTACTTAATGGACGCCGAATTTGTTCAATCGGCCACCGAAAATGATAAATGCATTGGATACAACGTATTGTGAATAGTTGGGTGGAGCTAACCGACTACCCATACAACGAAAAGCCGAGCAGGCCTTGTCTTTAAGCCAGGCAGCAGGTTAAAATGAATGTATATAAATGTTATAATAGCAATTGAATTAGTAATATTTGATAAAAGAGGTGAGCGCTCATCTATATAGAGGGGATCGATCCGATAATGTTTTCGCTGGGGCCTTTTACCGTTCACTGGTACGGCTTTATGATGGCGCTTTCTTTTCTTACAGGTTGTTATTTGTTGATTAAAAATGGTGTGAAAGAGGGGTTAAATGAGGAAGCGCTGTGGACATTGTGTGTTTTGTGGTGGTCGGGGGACTTGCAGGGGCCCGGCTGATTTATGTTTTGACAAACCTTTCCGACTTCGCCCACCAACCCCTGGAGGCCATACGCATCGACCGCGGTGGGCTTGCCTTCCACGGAGGGCTGCTGGGGGGGATGGCGGCAGCCTGGATTGTTGCGGCACGCCGCCGTCTCCGGATGGGGATCCTGCTCGACCTGGCTGTTCCGGGAATCTGCATCGGTTACACCCTGGTAAGGATTGCCAATATTTTCAACCAGGAAATTTTGGGCCGGCCTGCGGCAGCCTTGTTTTTTGAGCGTCACCCGGCCCAGGTTTACGGCTCCCTTATCGGCTTGGCTTGTCTGCTTGTCCACCATATCTTGGCCAGCAAGATAGAAAAGAAACCGGGCATGCTTTTCTGGGGGTTTGTCGTCTACTATTCCCTTTTGAGAGGGGTTATTGAAGAAACGTTCCGGGAAAACCCTCTCTATCTTTGGGGATACGTAAACGAGTCCTGGGGGGCAGGTTTTTTTACCCTCACCCACCTGGCCACCCCTTTCATTTTGCTGTTTGCCTTTTGGATGTTGAAGCGTATATCGCAAGATTTCAGTTCATGAAGTCGCTTGCAGTGGTTATCTTTTGTTGCTGTTGATATGGAAAGGGAATACATGAGGACGAAGCCGCCAGAGGCATAGCAGGCTCAATTGTCGGTGAAGGGTTTTATATTTCAGGGCCGGTTGAAGGAATGGAAAAATGTTGGCTGTTTTCGGTGGGCCTCTTTAAAAACAATAAGCTTTCCATTTATACTATTAAAACCATATTAATTACTGAAAAAATAATTATAACAGGATACACTATAAATATTGACAAAACGTGAATTATAGGTTAACATCAACCATATTGATTTTTAAAAAGCCAAACTCGCTGTTAAAATTGCTGCAGCTGTTTAACCTCAACGCTACCCTGAAAATGCAAGACGCTTTTGATTGACGCGCTGCCCGGGGTGGGTATATTTTCATCCGCCTGATGGTGAAGCGAAGCTTCATGGATGTCTCTTTTCAATTTAAGTGTTGATATTGTTTGGAGTTTAGGTGCTGTGTCCTCGAACAAGAAAATGGAAAACGAAATGAGGTAAGCAATAAAGGGTCTTTAAAGCTATCAACAATGCCTTTAAAAAGAGCCAACCTCAAAAACCCGTGCTGCACGGTTGAACGATAACGATTTACAAAAAATAAGGTTTTTCCTTATCCAGAGCGGCGGAGGGAACGGCCCTGTGAAGCCCGGCAACCGGACCTGATTCGGTGCCAATTCCGGCAGGATGGAATCCTGGAAGATAAGGAGGGGATAACAAAAGAGATCGATCCTCTTCTGAAATCGCGGAAGAGGGTTTTTTTGTATAGGACCTGGCTTGACAGCCGCCGGCTGCCGCTCCTGCGCCGATTCTGTTTCCCTGACCGGCGGGGCCCGTCAAATTCGGGCCTGCAGCGGAAGTAAGATTTTCAGCAGGGAACGCTTGAGGGCGCACGCAAGCTCGCAGTCGTTCGGTTTCGTCTCGTCTGTGTCTGAAGGAACCATTAGCAAAAAAGGGGGAATGTCGAAATGGATTTGCGAAAGGCGGCTTTTGATACGAAAAGCGTGCATGTGGGGGGCGGTCCCGACAAGTCTACCGGTGCCAGGGCCGTGCCCATTTACCAGACGACGTCGTATGTTTTCCAGGATGCCGCGCACGCTGAAAGGCTTTTTGCCCTGGAAGAAGAAGGAAACATTTACACGCGCATTATGAATCCCACCCTGGGAGCTTTGGAGGAACGCATCAGCGCGCTGGAAGATGGGGTGGGGGCGCTGGCCCTCGCTTCCGGCCAGTCTGCCGTAGCCCTCTCCGTTTTGAACCTATGCCGGGTCGGCGATGAGATTGTTTCATCGACCGGTCTTTACGGCGGCACCTACAACCTTTTCCGTCACACGCTGCCCGAGATGGGCATCCGGGTGCACTTTTCGCCCCAGGGCGACCGGGAGCACTTCGCGCCGCTGGTGGGGAAGCGTACCAAGGCCTTTTATGTGGAGAGCCTCAGCAACCCCCGGCTGGATCTGCCGGACCTGGAAGGCCTGGCTGCGCTGGCCGGCGAGGTGGGAGTACCGCTGATCGTCGACAACACCCTGTTGACCCCCTGCCTGCACCGCCCCCTGGAGTGGGGAGCAAACATTGTGGTTTACTCGGCCACCAAGTATATTGGCGGCCACGGGACTTCCTTGGGCGGCCTTATCGTTGACGGGGGCAGCTTTCCCTGGCAACTTCACCGCGAGCGCTATCCGGCGCTGGTCGAGCCCGACCCTTCTTACCACGGGGTGAGTTATGCGGAAAAATTTGGCCCGGGGGCTTTTATCGCGCGGGCCAGGGTGAAGATGCTGCGCGATTTGGGACCGGCCATGAGCCCTTTTAACGCGTTTTTGTTCCTGCAGGGCCTGGAAACCCTTTCGCTGAGGATGGAGAAGCACGTCAAAAACGCCCTCCGCATAGCGCAGTTCCTGGATCATCACCCCGCGGTCAAGTGGGTTAACTACCCGGGTCTTTCGGGCAACCCTTACTTTGACCAGGCAAAGCGCCAAACCCCTCGCGGGCCGGGTTCGATTGTGACATTTGGTCTGGCGGGGGCAGATGGTGCAGATGGCATCAACAGGGCAAGACGTTTTATAGACGCGCTGGAGCTGTTTTCGCTGCTGGCCAACGTGGGCGACGCCCGTTCCCTGGTGATCCACCCTGCAGGGACCACCCACCAGCAGCTTTCGGAGGAAGAGCGGAGGGAAGCCGGAGTGACGGAAGATCTGGTGCGGCTCTCCATCGGGCTGGAAGATCCGGAAGACCTGATCGCCGACCTGCAAGCAGCCCTGGCAGCGCAGCCGGGAGGTGTTGAGAGGTGAACATGCTGAACGAGAGGGACCCGTTTTTCCCGGCCCAACTGGAAAGCCTCTATCCCGCTTATGAGGGGGAGAGAACATTCCGTTTTGCCGAACCGCCGGATCATTTTTTCCTGGAAAGCGGGGTGCCCCTGGGCCCCGTGACAATCAATTACCAGACTTACGGCAGGCTTTCTTCTGCAGGAAACAATGCCATCTATATCGCCCATGCACTGACGGGTGGGTCGCTGGTGGGCGAGCCGCCCCGGCCGGAAAAAGAAAGGGGCTGGTGGGAGCCGCTGGTAGGCCCCGGCAGGGCCTTTGATACGGACCGCTACTTCGTCATATGCAGCAACCTGCTTGGAGGTTGTTACGGGACAACCGGGCCCTCCTCCCTTGACCCCAAAAGGGGGCAGCACTACGGCATGAATTTCCCGGTGGTGACCATCAAGGACATGGTGCGGGCCCAGAAGAGATTGCTGGATCACCTGGGGGTGAAAGAACTGGTTGCCGCAGCAGGCGGTTCCATGGGGGGAATGCAGGCGCTGGAATGGGCCGCAATGTATCCCCACATGGTGGGAAGCGCCATCGCTGTCGCCTGTTCAGGCCGCTTTTCGCCCATCGGCATAGCCTTTAACCAGGCGGCTCGAAGGGCGATCATGAGCGACCCGGCCTGGCAGAAGGGCCGTTATTACGGCAGAGATTTTCCCCACGAGGGGCTGTCACTGGCCCGGATTATTGCCACCATCACTTACCGCAGCAACGAATCCTTTGAGAGGCGTTTCGGCAGGGCACTGCAGCGGGCCGCAGAGACCCACCCCTTTGCCTTTTTTGAGCCGTTCGCGGTGGAAAGCTACCTGGACCACCAGGGCGAGAAATTGACCCGCCGCTTCGATCCGAACACCTACCTGTATCTGAGCAAGGCCATGGATCTTCACGATCTGGGAAGGGGCTGTACCTCCTTCGAAGGGGCGCTCCGCCGCATCCGCTCCAAAGTATTTTTGATGGGGATCAGCTCGGATATTCTTTTCTATCCCCGGGAGGTGCGCGGCCTGGGGGTTGAAATGAGGCGCTGCGGGGTGGATGCCCGCTACGAAGAGCTTCAGTCTCCCCACGGCCACGACGCCTTCCTGATTGAATTCCAGCAGATGGAAAACTACATCAGGTCCTGCCTGGACGAGGTGGAAAACCAATAGGCCGCAAGGGGGGCAATTTTCTCGAAGGCTGCTCTGAAAATAAGGCACTTCCATTTCATCCTTCTGATGGTGCCCCCCCTTTTAGGGGGGCCGGGGCCCACTCTGAAAGTGCAAGTCGCTTGTGATTGACTCTTTGCCCGGGGTGGGCCTATTTTCCCCCATCTGATGGGGAAGCGAAGCTTCCCGGCTGTTTCTTTTGAAAAGCATAGTTCATGGAACCAATTTGCTTCACTGCCCGTTTTATTACTTTTTTGCGCAGTAAGAACCACAATCTATTCCTCGCAGTTTCAGCATTTGGGTATACAGGGGACTTTTTGAAAATGTCTCTTTTTAATACAAGTGTCGATGTTCGGCGAAAAAAGCTTTTATCCTCCCGAATTAAGAAAATGGAGAAAGAAATGAAACAAGAAAAAAGAGCATTTGAAGCTGTCAACACTTCTGTTACATGACTATCAACTTAACTCAGGGAATTCTTGTTGGGTGGCCTCCCAAATACATCTTTAGAAGATCAAGACCTTTTTTGTAAGTGTGACCTTTTAAAACTCTATTTTTGCGGGACTTCTTTCATTGTCATCCTGAGTAAACTGATAGTCTGATTCTGTTATAAGGAGCCATGAAAACTGCGGGGACCCCGGGTGCGAACTGCGCGGCGTGATTTTTGGTCAAAGGTAAGGTGCACAAAAACAAAATCGGGATGAAATTTGACGTAAAAAAAGGGAAACAAGGCTGTGATGTATAATAAAAATAGATAACCTGAAATCCAAATCCGCTTGACGGGTGTGCCCTGAAAATATCATGGAAGCACGAAACTGGCCAGGCATAATACGCGTGCCACAGTGGGCCGTTCCATCTTCTCCTTTTTGAGGTATGGGGACACACTTTCTGCGGGGGGTTATTTTTCAAGGTGGGAGTACACAACCCTTCAGAGGAATGTCATCTTTCAGGTCATTTTTCAAGATAGGGGGGGACACACCTCCCACGGAAGAATGTCATTATTTCAGGGCATGGAGGGCACACCTCTTTCGGGGGAATCTCCCTTTGCCCCGCTTCGGTGCGGTGACGCTCGGACCGTCCGCGCGGCAGCGCTCCCCACAAACTTTGACCCCTGAACAGGTGCAGAAAAACTTCTCAGGCAAAGGGGGATAAGCCCTTTTGTGTTTTTGAGGCCCAGGGAGGGCGGCAAATTGATTCTGGAAAGAATGGAAGTAAGCGCTTTTGCCTCGAACTGCTACCTGCTGGGATGTCCGGAAACCCGGGAGGGGTTTGTGATCGATCCCGGCTCCGAAGGGGCTTCCATTATCAAGCGCCTTCAAGAGTTGGAGCTGGCGGTAAAATTTATTATCAATACCCACGGGCATATCGACCATGTGGGCGCCAATGCGGAATTGAAAAAGGAATTTGCAGTCCCGCTGGTGGGGCACGAAGCGGACAAGACCCTCTACCGCAGCCCGCAGGCTACCCTGGCCCTCTTTATGGGACAGGGGAAGCTGGCCCCCGTCGACCAGGCGGTGCGCGAGGGGGATGTCTTAACAGCGGGAACGCTGGATTTAAAGGTGCTTGAAACTCCCGGCCATACGCCGGGGGGGATCTCCCTCGCCTTGAAGGATGGCGGCGCCATTTTTACCGGGGACACGCTATTTGCCGGATCCATCGGCCGCACGGACCTGCCGGGGGGCTCTTTTTCGCAGCTGATCGAAAGCATTAAAACAAAAATCCTGGTCTATCCCGATGACACAAAGGTTTTCCCCGGTCACGGCCCCTCGACCACGGTAGGGGAAGAGAAGCGCTATAACCCCTTTTTGACGAGAATTTGACCCGTAACTCTTTTTGCCGTTGAACGCGCTTTTTGGGGCCGGCCATTTGTTTGGCATATATTCTGTAACACCGGTATTTCACCCAACTTGAACAGTCTTCCGGCTCTTGCAGAAGCGGTTTTTTGAAGCATACTGCTAATGGGTTGGAAGGAAAACATCATTTTCAGGGATAACCTTTACGGCCATTTTAAAAACCATTGTTGATGATCAATTTGCTTCATTACCCGCTTCATTCCTTTGTTATGCAGCAACAACTTTGTTATGCAGCAATAACCCCGATCCATTTAAAGACAATATCAACATTGGAGTTTAATAAGCCGCTTTTTAATTAACTGCTTTTCTTTCCACCTGGTGTCTGCTTCCCGGATCAAGAGAAAACGGTCACTTCAGGAGGGTGAACCATGGAGCTCTGGTTTACGGAAAAACAAACGCCGGACGTGGCGCTCTCCTGCAAGGTGAAGAGAACCCTTTACCGGGTGAAAACGCATTACCAGGACCTGGCGGTGCTGGATACCTTCCGGTTTGGGCGCATGTTGGTGCTGGACGGCATGGTTCAGGCGACCGAAATGGACGAGTTCGTTTACCACGAGATGATCGCCCACGTGCCCATGCTGACCCACGCCTCACCGGCAAACGTTTTGGTGGTGGGCGGAGGAGACGGAGGTACCATCCGGGAATTGTTAAAACACCCCCAGCTGGAAGAGGTGACGCTGGTGGAGATCGATCCGCGGGTGGTGGAAGCGTCCAGGAGTTATCTGCCCGAGCTCAGCGATTCCCTGGAAGATCCGCGGGTGAAGATCGAGTATTCGGACGGGGTGGATTTTGTCCGCCAGCACCGCTCCTTTTTTGACGTGGTGATCGTGGACTCTACCGAACCGGTTGGGCCGGCGGTGGGGCTTTTTGGCTCCTCTTTTTACGAAAGTACCTTCCGGGCACTAAAAGAAGACGGGCTGATGGTGGCGCAGACAGAATCTCCCTTTTTTAACGCTGCGCTTATCAGCACGGTTTACCGCCGCATAAAGGGAATCTTTCCCCTGCGCTACCTTTACCTGGCTTCCGTCCCCAGCTATCCCAGCGGCCTGTGGAGCTTTATGCTCGGCTCGAAGCGGTACGACCCCCTCGAGCCGGCAAACCCCTGTGTGGTTGAGGATACCAGATACTACACTCCCCAGGTTCACCGCAGCTCCTTTGCCCTCCCTCGCTTCGTGCAGCGTTTGCTGGAAGATTGAGGGAGGTCGAAGGATTACCGAAATGAGCGCGGCAGCCTATTTGTTCAGGCAATCCGGCCAGTTGATGCAGGTACGGTTTGAGGGTTGATTGATTTCTTTCGCCTGTCCGCCCTCCTCTAAGCGGGCGGGATGTCGGCAGCTTGGACAGGACTCGATTTTGGACAAGGGAGAGAATTGCATGAGACGGGTAAAATATGTCTTCATCACGGGCGGTGTGGTTTCTTCTCTGGGCAAAGGAATTACTGCAGCATCTTTGGGGTGCCTTTTGAAAAGCCGCGGCTACAGGGTCAGCATTCAGAAGCTGGATCCCTATATCAACATCGACCCCGGCACCATGAATCCTTACCAGCACGGCGAGGTATTTGTGACCGACGACGGCGCGGAAACAGACCTTGACCTGGGCCATTACGAACGCTTTATCGATTTTAACCTGACCAAAAACAACAACGTAACGGCAGGCAAGATCTACTGGTCCGTAATCAACCGCGAACGCAGCGGTGATTTCCTGGGAGGCACGGTCCAGGTAATTCCCCATATCACCAACCAGATCAAGGACAGCATTAAACAGGTGGGCAGGGAAGCCGAGGTAGATGTGGTGATCTGCGAAATCGGCGGAACGGTCGGGGACATCGAGGGGCTGCCCTTCCTGGAAGCGATCCGCCAGATGAAAACGGACCTGGGGAAGGAAAACGTTTGCTACATCCACGTGACGCTGATGCCGTTTTTGGAGCCGTCCGGAGAGCTGAAGACCAAGCCCACCCAGCACAGCGTGAAAGAGCTGCGCAGCATCGGTATCCAGCCGGACATTATCGTCTGCCGCACCGAGCACACCCTGGGAGAGGACATCAGGGACAAGATCGCCCTCTTCTGCGACATCAAGCCGCGTGAAGTGGTTGAAAACCGCAGCGTGCCGAACATTTACCAGGTGCCCCTCTTCTTAAAAGAAGAGGGCCTGGACATGATCACCCTGGAGAAACTCGGCCTCGAGATGCATGAGGCCGACCTGCAGAGCTGGGAGGAGATGGTGTGGAAGTTCAACAGCGTCAAAGACGAGGTCACCATCGCCCTGGTGGGCAAATATACGGCCCTGAAAGATGCCTATCTCAGCGTTATCGAAGCCCTTTCTCACGCCGGCATATATCACGATGCCAGCGTGGAGATGCGCTGGATTGAAGCAGAGCAGCTGGAGGAGATGCTCCCCGGGGAACTGGAACGGGCATTTGAAGGGGTGCACGGGATTATCATACCCGGTGGCTTTGGGAGCCGCGGCATCGAGGGGAAAATCCGGGCCGTGCAGCATGCCCGGGAGAAGGAACTTCCTTTTCTCGGCATTTGTCTGGGCATGCACTGTGCTGTGATTGAATTTGCCCGGAACCTGTGCCGCCTGGAAAAGGCCAATTCCATGGAATTTGATCCCGAAACCCCTTACCCCATACTGGATCTCATGCCGGACCAGAAGGACATCACCTACAAGGGAGGCACAATGAGGCTGGGCCTTTACCCCTGCAAGCTTTCCGAGAACAGCAGAGCGTTTGATGCGTATCGGGAAGAGTTCGTTTACGAAAGGCACCGGCACCGCTATGAATTCAACAATCATTACAGGGAATTGCTCGAAAGGTTCGGCGTGTTATTTTCCGGCACCTCCCCCGATGACCGTTTCGTCGAGATCATCGAGCTGCAGGACCATCCCTGGTTTGTCGCCACCCAGTTCCACGCAGAGTTTAAATCCCGGCCGAACAAGCCCCATCCGCTCTTCCGGGATTTTATCGGCCGCTCCCTGCTGCACGGTTATGAAAAAGAGGCTTATTTAAGGGAGGGGAGGCAGGATTAAACTCCCTTCAGGGAGAATAAGATTTAGACAGGAAAATTTCTGCATCAAAGCACCTGATCCCGGATTGTTTCCGCACCCTTCTTCTTACATCATTTACCAGCGGGCTGCTCTCTCAGCGCTGGAAAGGAGAGCCTATGCTGAAAAGCTTTCCTGAAGACTTTTCTGAAGTACTCTTCAATCCCCGCAAGGGTCTCTCCCGGGTAGCGAAAAACAACAGCCTCTGGCACGGGCTGCTCGTTTACTTGATGGTTGCACTTGTGGTATCACTAAGCAGCATCCACCTCTCCCAGCAGGTGAACGGGCTGTTGGATCTCCCTCCAGATCTGGCTTCCATGGTACGCATGGAACTGCTGGAAGCCCTGTCCCGCGCATTTCCAATTCTGACGGTTCTGCTGCACATCGTCTTCGGGCCGCTTCTGTTTTTGCTGGGCGTGGCCGTGCTGAACTTTGTGGCCACCCTATTTGGCGGCACGGGGTCGGCTTACAAGTTGGGAGCGGTGCTCGGATACGCTCAACTCCCTTACCTGGTGGTCGCCCTGGGAGGGCTGATCTCGAGGTACACAGTGATCGACCTGATGGGTATTTTTGTCCTGGGCGCTTTCTTATGGTCCCTCCTGCTCAAAGTGTACGGTTTGAAAGTCGTTCACGGGTTCTCTTCTGCGCGCGCGCTGCTCGTCTATTTTATGCCTTTGATTGCGCTGTTGGTTGCCGTCATTCTTTTCCTGCTGCTGGCGATTGTTTTCGTCATTCCCTTCTTGATACAGGCCCTGGAAAGCATAACCGATGTGCCGCCCCTCTAGGCTGGGTGGGCTGCTTCAGCGGAGAGTTTGCCGGAAATGCTTTCACCTCAATCCCGCCCATTTGCGGCAACAGCCCCACCTGAATGCGGGAACACCTGCTTATTTCCTTGGAGCGGAAAAGGACCGGAAAAACCCGCATCACGGAGGTTTGTCCTTGTTTCATCTCTGCTCCCCTGCGCGGGAGGCAAGATAAATCTAAGAAAAAGATTTGTGCCTGCACCCCGGGGGTCTGCCGCATGGGGTGCCGCCCCTCTGCCAACCGGAGTCGTTCGGGTGTTTCTGCGGTGTGTATTGTTCGAGTGAAGTATCTGGAAGGGGCAGCGGTAAAGGGGTTGGCCGGAAGAAAAGGTGTCATCCCTGCCCGGATAGCGCTGCCGCGGGCGGGCCGGGCGGTGAATTGGAAATATGAAAAGCTCTCTGCCTGCTTCGGCGAAGCGGAAGCAGGCATCTGTGCCTACCAACTGAGAAGGGGGAAGAGCAATGGAGTTTTTCCTGGACTCGGCGAACTTGAAAGAAATTGAAGAAGCTTCTTCCTGGGGTGTCATCGGTGGCGTGACGACCAATCCCTCCCTCATGTCCAAGGAAAAGGAGCCTTTTAACGAACTGGTAAAGGGCATCTGCAGCCTGGTTGAGGGCGGCCCGGTGAGCGTAGAGGTGCTCAGCACCGAGGCAGGGGGGATGGTGGAAGAGGCCCGCCGCCTCGCCGCCATCGCGCCCAACATCGTGGTAAAAATCCCGATGGGAGGCGAAGGCCTGAAGGCAGTTTACGAACTGGGGCGTGGAGAAGATAAGGTGCGCTGTAACGTGACGCTGGTTTTTTCCGTGAACCAGGCCCTGCTGGCGGCCCGCGCAGGCGCGGCATACATCAGCCCCTTTATTGGGCGAGTGGATGACATTGGCTGGGACGGGGTCGGGCTGGTGGAAGAGATGGTGGACGTATTTGAGGTGCAGGGCCTGGAGTCCAGGATCATTGCCGCCAGCATCCGGCATCCCCGCCACGTCCACGAGGTGGCGGCAGCGGGCGCCCACATAGCGACAGTACCCTTTTCCGTCTTGCAGCAGATGGCCGTCCATCCCCTAACAGACCGCGGGATCGAAAAATTTCTGGCCGATTGGGGGAAAAGCCGGAGCAGTGAAAGCATCTAGTTGATTGTTCCCGCCGTGGGCAGGTGCGGGAAAATACCGGTCGGGAATGGCCGGATGATGCAGTCCCTGCAGGGTTAATGATGCCTAAGTGCTTCTTAAACACAAACATAATGTCATATATTTCTTTGGAAACTACCCTGAAAATGCAACTCCGCCGCTATGAATTTCCTGTTTGAAAGGGAACATTTTCGTCCTTCTGATGGTGAAACGAAGCTTCATGGATGTCTCTTTGGAAACTAATGATACTGGTACAATAAAGGGTTTTGTGTAAAATAATGCGTCACTGTTATGATGTTATTGTGCACTAAGTTTTAGCAGGAGGGCCAAATCGCAAAAAATTTGTTATGTGGGGCGTGCAGGGCATAATGCTGGAGAACTCTTTCCTCTTTATCATCAGCGCGGCAGCCATCTTGCTGGCGGGAACGCAGCTGGCCCGAAACGCCGAAAAAATTTCTTCGGGCCTCGGCCTCAGCAGCGCCTGGGCGGGAGCCCTGCTGCTGCCCCTGGCTACTTCCCTGCCGGAGCTGGTCACCTCGCGCAGGGCGGTGGTAATCGATGCTCCCGACCTGGCCGGCGGGAACATCTTCGGCAGCGTGCTGTTCAATCTGACGATCATTGCCCTCATTGATATCGTGCAGGGGCCGGGCCCTCTGGTGACAGTCCGCAAAAAGAGGCTGGCTTTAACGGCGTTATTGAGTATAGCCATGCTGGGCAACTCCGCCCTGGGGATTTACCTGTTCACCTTTGTTTTTCTCTATTACCGAAGTTGAATTAAGGAAGAAAGTGGGGGACCTTATGAATCTGGGCGAACTGGAAACCATGAACCTGGAAGAGCTGCAGCGCATGGCGAAGGAAGTTGAACTGAAGGGCGTAAGCTCCATGAAGAAAAAAGATCTCATCTATGCGATACTCAAGCAGGAGACCGAGTCGGAGGGCTTTATTTTTGCGGAAGGCGTGCTGGAGATCATGCCGGACGGGTACGGCTTTCTCCGCCGGGTGAACTACCTCCCCCACGACGACGACATCTACATTTCCGCTTCGCAGATCCGCCGTTTTGGGCTGCGCACCGGCGACCTGGTTTCTGGGAGGGTGCGCCCACCGAAGGAAAACGAGCGCTATTACGCACTGCTGCACGTGGAATTGGTGAACAACGCAGACCCGGAAAAGGCCGCTCAACGTCCCCCTTTTAGCGAGTTAACCCCCATCCATCCCGATGAACAGCTGAAGCTGGAGAAGGACTCCGGAGAGTACGCCACCCGCATTATCGACTTGATGATGCCCATCGGCAAGGGGCAGCGCGGGCTGATCGTTTCTCCTCCCAAGGCGGGGAAAACGTTTTTGCTGAAAATGATCGCCAACAGCCTGACGAGAAATTACCCGTTTCTGCGGCTGATCGTCCTTTTGATCGACGAAAGGCCGGAGGAGGTTACGGATATGCAGCGTTCGGTGGAAGGAGAGGTGCTCAGCTCTACCTTTGACGAGAAACCGGAAAACCACATCCGGCTGGCCGAATTGGTGCTGGAACGGGCCCAGCGGATGGTGGAACAGGAACTGCACGTAGTCATCCTTTTGGACAGCATCACCCGCCTGACCCGCGCTTACAACCTGGTGAACCCACCCAGCGGCAGGACGCTTTCCGGCGGCATTGATCCGGCCGCCTTTCACAAACCGAAACGCTTTTTCGGGGCGGCCCGCAACATCGAAGAGGGGGGCAGCTTAACCATCCTGGGGACCACGCTGGTGGAAACCGGCAGCCGCATGGACGATGTGATTTACGAAGAGTTCAAGGGAACGGGCAACATGGAGCTCCACCTGGACCGCAAGCTGGCCGAGCGGAGGATCTTCCCGGCCATCGACATCACGCGCTCAGGCACCCGCCGGGAGGAACTGCTGTTGGACAAAGACACGCTTGAGCTTATGTGGGCCCTCCGCCGCTCCATGAATATCACCTCCTCCTCCGAATTCCTGGAAGCCTTCATTGAAAGGCTGAAAAGGACCAAAGACAACGCCACTTTCTTAAAAAACCTGCATAACCTGTAACGGGTTGCCGGGATAGACCCCCATTCTGCGCGCGCTATTTGGTGTTGCCAAGCCCCTTGCTTTTGTGTTATGATATATCGTGCATTAAACCGATGAAGGGAACCAGCAAGGAAGGAAAGAGGTGAGCCCGAGATGAAAAAGGAGATCCACCCCGAGTATGTGAAAACCACTATTCGATGTGCCTGCGGCACCACGTTTGAAGCCGGATCCACCAGGGAAGAATTGAAGGTAGAGATTTGCTCCAACTGCCATCCTTTTTTCACCGGTAAACAGAAGTTCGTGGACAGCGGTGGGCGTGTCGAGAGATTCAAGCGCAAATACGGCCGGGAATAGCCAGGAAGATTAAACGACTGCGAACAGGGCTTCTCGAAGCCCTGTTTTTTTCCAGGAGAAAATCGGTGCTGCTCTTGTGCAGCGCACGAAAACGGGGACAGGTGTCCGAAATGAAGAAAAACAATCCAAACGTCCACTTGGGCGGGCAGGCCGTGATCGAAGGGGTGATGATGCGCAACCGCTCTGCGGTCGCCATCGCCTTGAATAAAGGTGAAGGCAGCATCGTGGTCAGGCAGAAGGATTTCCAATCCCTGGGAGAGCGCTATCCCATTTTAAAATGGCCTCTGCTGCGGGGAATGCTGGCTTTTGTAGAAGCCCTCATCCTGGGTTTTCGGTCGCTTTCCACCTCCGCCGAGGAGGTGCTGGAGGAAGAAGAGGAAGAGCTGAAGGGGTGGGAACTGCCCCTGACGCTGGTTATTTCCCTGGCGGCCGGGATCGGGCTGTTTATCCTGCTGCCCACGGTGCTCATGAATTTTCTCCGCCAGAACGTGGAAGCCCCCTTTTTATTAAACTTGGGGGAAGGCGGCATCCGATTGGGGCTGTTTTTGGGCTATGTTTACCTGATATCGCGCTGGGGGGAAGTGAGCCGGGTTTTCGAGTATCACGGGGCCGAACACCGGGCGATAGCCTGCTATGAGTCCGGTGTTCCTCTGACCGTGGAGAATGCCCGCCGCTTCAGCACCCAGCACAGGCGGTGCGGGACCAGTTTCCTGCTGATTGTCATGGTGACCAGCATCCTGCTGTTTTCCTTTTTTGGCTGGCCGGGGGTCTGGCAGCGCATCCTGCTCCGGCTTTCACTGCTGCCCCTGGTGGCCGGCATTTCTTACGAAGCCATCCGATTTGCAGGGCTTAAAGACAATTTCCTGACGCGGCTCATTTCGCAGCCGGGCTTGTGGCTGCAGAAGCTCACCACCCGGGTGCCGGGCGATGAACAGATGGAAGTGGCCCTCAGGGCCCTGAAAGCGGTTCTGCCGACCGAGGAGGAACATTCCCCCGCAGGCGACAGCCGTGCAGCGGAGGAGCCGGTTGAAGGAGGTGAACAGGTCGCGGAATGTGGGATAAATTAAAAGCCATCGAAGAGCATTACGAGCTCCTGGAAGAGAAGCTGAGCGATCCGGAAGTGATGAAGGACCAGGAAAAATGGAAGAAACTCACCATGGAGCATGCGGACCTTTCACAAACGGTCGAGACATACCGGCGGTTGAAAAAGGTAACGCAGGATATTGAGGCCGCCGGGGAACTCTTGAAGGAAAAGCAGGATGAAGAGATGCAGGCGTACCTGCAGGAGGAGATCGCCGAGCTGCAGGAGCAAAAAGAAAAAATAGAGGAGCAGCTGAAACGGTTGCTGATACCCCGGGATCCAAACGATGAAAAAGACGTGATCATGGAGATCAGGGCCGGCGCCGGCGGGGAAGAGGCGGCTCTTTTTGCCGCCAACCTGCTGCGCATATACCTGCGCTACAGCGAAAACAGGCAGTGGATCACAGAAATCCTGGATTCCCACCCGACCGACATGGGCGGGGTCAAAGAAATCGTGTTTTCCATCAAGGGCAGAGGCGCCTACAGCCGGTTAAAATTTGAAAGCGGGGTTCACCGCGTGCAGCGCATTCCCACCACCGAGTCCGGGGGGCGCATCCATACCTCGACGGCAACGGTCGCCGTGCTGCCCGAGGCCGAAGAAGTGGAACTCTCCATTAACCCGCAGGAGCTGAGGGTCGATACCTTTTGTGCTACAGGCCCCGGCGGTCAGAGCGTGAACACCACCCATTCTGCGGTTCGCATCACCCACCACCCGACCAATACGGTCGTCTCCTGCCAGGACGAAAAATCCCAGCTCAAAAACCGCGAGAAGGCGATGAGGGTGCTGCGGGCCAGGCTTCTGGACCGGCTCATTGCAGAGCAGGAAAAAGAACAGGCGGAAAAGAGGCGCAGCCAGGTGGGTACAGGGGACCGCAGCGAGCGGATACGCACCTACAATTATCCGCAGAACCGGGTGACGGACCACCGCATCGGGCTGACGCTGCACAAGCTCGACCGGGTGTTGGAAGGGGAGCTGGAGGAATTGATCGAAGCCTTAACGGCCCATGAGAGGGCCGAGCAACTTAAGGAAGCACTGTAGCGGTGCCTGCAGTAAGGGGGTCGAAACTCCCGTCCGAAAAACCCGGAAGAAGCAACCATCAACTGTGCGGGTGTAGACGATGGAAATAAACATCAAGCAGGCCCTGCGTGAGGCTGCTTATTTTTTGCGCAGCTGCGGACTGGAGTATCCACGCAGTGAAGCGGAGCTTCTCCTTTCTTTTTTGCTGAAGCGGGAAAGGATATATCTCTATTGCCGGGGGGAGGAGCGGCTGTCGGAGTTGGGCCGCCAGCAGTACTGGAACCTTTTGGAGAGAAGGGCACAGGGGGAGCCACTGGCATATGTGACCGGCCGGAAGGAATTCATGGGCCTTTCCTTTATTGTTCATCCGGGGGTGCTGATCCCGCGGCCGGAAACGGAGCACCTGGTGGAGTGGACCATCAAGTGGGTTGAAGACCATTACTCCGATTCTTCCCGCGGGGAAGGGCTGCGGCTGCTGGATCTGGGCACGGGCTGCGGAAATATCGCCATTTCGCTGGCTTACTACCTTCCCGGGGCTGAAGTGACGGCGGTAGACCTGGAAAAGGAGGCCCTGCGCCTTGCCGCCAGGAATGCGGAGCAGCACGGCGTATCGGAACGGCTGCGGCTGCTGGGCGGCAGCTTTTGGGAGGCCGTACCGGTGCGGGAGCGTTTCCATGCGGTGATTTCAAACCCCCCCTATATTTCCCTGGAGATGCTCGCCCACCTTTCCCAGGAAGTCAAGAAAGAACCCCCCGGTGCGCTCTACGGCGGGGAAGACGGCCTTGACGCTTTCCGCACGATTATTTCCGGCATCCAGGGCAGGCTTTTTGTCCCCGGCCTGCTGGCCCTGGAAATCGGCCAGGGCCAAGCCGTGCCTGTCATCTCCCTGGCGAAGGAAATCCCGGCGGAATGGGAAGTAGCCATTAAGAAGGATTATGCCGGCACGGAACGGGTGCTTTTATTCACCCTGG
The DNA here is from genome assembly GCA_003563895.1 of Syntrophomonadaceae bacterium. Taxonomy (GTDB): domain Bacteria; phylum Bacillota; class Dethiobacteria; order DTU022; family UBA8154; genus CSSED11-181. The sequence continues at coordinate 30,148 of PWTK01000112.1, read as the reverse complement.
ACCGGGCACTGCCGGCGGGCTGACGGCCGCCTGCGCCCTGGAAAAGCAAGGTCACGCATTCGTGAGATTTCCCAGCGGCATACCCGAAAGGCCTGAAGGGACCATGAAAATAAGGGCGAACAGCGGGCCTGCTTTTCCCTGCCGTCCGCCGCTTCCGGAGCCGGGCTCTGTTGGACCGTTGCGCTGGATGCTGGATTTCGAAGTGGCGGTTTCAAAAAAATCAACATGATTATCAGCTTAACTCAGGGAATTCTTGTTGAGTGGCCCTAAAATACAGCTTTTTAGCAGATCAAGGCCTTTTTGTAAGTGTGACATTTTAAAACCTCTTTTTTTGCGGGATTTCTTTCATTGTCATCCTGAGCAAGCCCGATAGCCTGAAAAATCAAAAAGCAGCGGAGCTTACACGATGACCGGCAATATGGCCCCGTTTGGTGCAGGGATTCGACCGCAGGCTGCTGCTGACTGCTCTAAAACATAAAACCAGTGACATGTTGTATCGCACGACAATCATTATTGTGCCTGGTATTCATTTAATATTAGTCATCTCCGGTGGACCACGCTTGCAGCTATAATTATGTTCAGAAGTGCGAAGGGGCATTGGAGCATAGTTGCCCCGTTTTTTTTCCTCAGCCCCACCGATCCAGGACCCTCCGCCCTGCGGTGCCGCTGTTCCCCCTCTTCCGCCTGAGAGACCCGCCGGTTTACGGCATTTCTCCATCAACCCAGGTGTTTGCCTGTGGACGTGATGGTGAGCCGCCCGTGCTTGACGCCCTTTGTGCTGATCAGGCGTTCGGCGAGAGGCCGCACTTCGTTGGCAATCCCTTTAACGGCCAGCACCTCCAGGCAGTTGTGGTGATCCAGGTGCAGGTGCATGTTCGAAAGGATGAGGTGGTGATAATCGTGCTGTGTTTCCAGAAGGGTTTCGCTTAACCCGCGCACGTGATGGTCGTAAATAAGGGTGATGGTTCCGGCTACCTCCTCTTCGCTTTCCCACTCCGACTCTACGAGTTGATTGCGTATCAGGTCTCGTATTGCTTCCGAGCGGTTGGCATAGCCTTTTTTTTGCACGATGTGACTGTCAAATCTTTCTAGCAATTTTTCCCCGATGGACACCCCAAAACGCACCAGGTCTGTCATACGCTGTCCTCCTCCAGGTTGGGCCGTCTTCTGTCTCCCAAGACCGTAAAAAGGGCTTTGGGGCTCAAAACATCATTACGGTGACTTGTTTTTTCCACGAAAAGTCTCGCCTTTTGCCTGAAAATCATTGCTTCTAACAGCTCCCATTCGCAACGATATTTGTGTCAGAGAGCACTTAATCTGTGTCAGAGAGCACTTGGTTGCAAACCAGCCGGCGCGTTTGCCCGCGCTGCCCGGAATTGAAAGTATTTCTCGCTGAACCTGAGATTATTATAACATACCTGGGTTTAGGGGCCAATTTTTACTCATGACGGGCAACTTAACTCAGGGAATTCTTGTTGAGTGGCCCCCAAATACAGCTTTTTAGCAGATCAAGGCCTTTTTGTAAGCGTGACCTTTTAAACCACTTTTTTTGCGGGATTTCTTTCATTGTCATCCTGAGCATCTTTGATAGCCTGGTTTTTTACTTTGCGCATCAATCATGCGGCGATTCAGCCCCAGCTTTGACAATTAACAGGGGTTCTCCTTAAGCGGGTTGGGGTGCGTGCGGTTTGCCCATGGCTGCAGAAGGTTCTGCCCACATGTCTTGGGAAGGAGTGCCAGGCGAGCCCTTTGTAAAATTCGGTATTGTGTTTATCGTTTTTCATCGTTTTTCATTATTTTCATCGGGCGTTAAATGTGCTAAACTAAAAAAAAGTTTACATCATATAGTGAAATAATTCACTAACTTTTATTGTGGGAATACGCACGGGGTGGGTTTCTGAAAAAGGATATGCCTCATAAATAGAGAATTACTCATTAGGTTCATCAGATATAACGCAGGAGGACTATGTAGTAATGGACATTTTTGTCGTCATTGGGATGCTGGGGGGGTTGGGGCTTTTTCTCTTCGGCCTCCAAATGATGGCTTCAGGTATGCAGAAAGTGGCGGGGGACAGACTCAGGCGTATCCTGGAGATTTTAACCACCAAGCCGGCGATCGGGGTGCTGACGGGTATCGTAGTGACGGTCCTGGTGCAGAGCAGCAGCACCACCACCGTGATGCTGGTGGGTTTTGTTAACGCCGGCCTGATGAATCTCTCTCAGGCGGTCGGTGCCATCATGGGCGCCAACATCGGGACCACCATCACAGCCCAGGTCATCTCTTTTGAGCTGGACTTCCTGGCCCTCCCCGCCATCGGCGTGGGCGGACTGTTAAATTTTTTCGGCCGGCGCAAGCTTTACCGTTACCTGGGACAGGCAATTCTGGGGTTTGGACTGCTTTTTTTGGGCTTGATGACCATGTCCGAGGCGATGCACCCCCTGCGGGAAAGCCCAATGTTTTTGGAGCTGCTGGTGCGGTTCGCCGAGAATCCCCTGCTGGCGATTTTGTTTTCCTCCCTTTTTACTGCCGCCATTCAAAGCAGCAGTGGGGTAACCGGGATCATCATTGCGCTGACGCTGCAGGAACTGGTAACCCTGGAAGCGGCCATTCCGCTCATCCTGGGCACAAATGTCGGCACCTGCATCACCGTAATTATCGCCGGGCTGGGGACTTCCCTGTCGGCCAGGCGGGCCGCCGCTGCCCATATCCTGTTCAACCTGCTCGGGGTCGGAGTGATCCTGATCTTTCTGGGCCCTTTTACCGATTTGGTCGTCGATACCGGTTACACCGTTGCCCGGCAGACGGCGAACGCTCATACCTTTTTCAACGTGCTGAACACGCTGGTGTTTTTCCCCTTTTTCAAGCTTTTCGTGCGCCTGGTAGAAATCCTGGTCCCCGGGGAAGAAGTGGCGGTCGAACTCGGCCCCAAGTACCTGGACAAGAGGATCCTCAAGGCTCCGGAAGCCGGGATTAAGGCTGCCCGGCAGGAGATGGCGCGTATGGCCACCGTGGCCAAGGAAATGGTGGGCGAGGCCATAGACGTCTTTCACAAAAATGACCGCAAAAAGATCAACCAGGTGATGCAAAAAGAAGAGCTCATCGACGGCCTGGAGACGGAGATCTATCTCTTTTTGCAGGAACTATCCCAGCACTCCCTGACCCGCCAGCAGACCGCGGTGGTTTCAGGTTTGATGAGCGCGGCCAACGACCTGGAGCGTATAGGGGACCACTCACAGAACGTGCTGGAGCTGGCGGAGATGGCCCTGGATGAGAAATTGAATATTACGGATACCGCGAAAAGGGAGGTCTACTCCCTCTACGAAAAGGTGGACGAAATGATGGAAAAGGCCATCAAGGCCTTTATCGAAGAAAACGAGGAGCTGGCCCGGAAAGTCGTGCTGGAAGACGATGTGGTGGACAGTATGGAAAGGCAGCTGCGCAACAACCACATCGACCGGGTGACCAGGGGCGAATGCTTACCCGCTGCCGGAGTCATTTACCTGGATATACTGAGCAATCTGGAAAGGATTGCCGACCACGCGACTAACCTGGCCCAGATTGTCCTGGGTGAGCATTGAGGCCCTCTGATGGATGTGTTGCCCAACAAGGGGGTTGTTCTGTGGAAAGAAAAATGCGGGAAATCGAAAGGCACTTTAAAGAGCACCGCCTTACCCCACAGCGAAAAATGATATTGCAAATTTTCCTGGAGCACAGGGAAAAACACCTGAGCGCCGAGGAAGTATTTCAGTTCAGCAGGGAAAAGGGGGCGGAAATCGGCCTGGCAACCATTTACCGCACCCTGGATCTGCTGGAAGAACTGGGGTTGCTGCACAAGATGCACTTTGGGGACGGGCGAAACCGTTACGAGATCCAGCGGGGAGTGGGCCTGGAAGACCATCACCATCATCACCTGGTGTGCGTGCATTGTTACGAGATTTTCGAAGTGGAAGAGGACCTGCTGCACCAGCTGGAAGAAACCATCGAGCAGCAATACCGGTTTCACATCATCAACCACAACCTGCATTTTTACGGGTACTGCAGCCGCTGCCAGGCTTTGGAGAAGAAGTGGCCCGGCGGAGCAAATGCACGACCGGAAAGCGGAGAAGAAGGCGGAGATGACCCGCACTAATCGCCGGGGCATCATGTGGAGTGCCGGCCGCGGACGGTCCCCCGGGTTTGGCCGCTTTTTCTCAGCACACATTCAAAATATTCAGTCTTAAGGAAGGGAGTTTCCCAGAGATGGACGTAAATGCAGCGCAGGAAAAAGAAAAGCAGTTAATAAGCATATTGGGGCAGATGAAAGACGTTTTGGTGGCTTTTTCCGGCGGAGTGGACAGCACGTACCTGCTGGCCAAGGCGTTAGGGGCGGTGCAGGGAAGGGTTTTGGCGGTAACGGCAATCTCCCCGCTCCATCCCCTGAAGGAGATCGAGCAGGCCAAAGAGTATGCCCGGCAGCTGGGGGCGGAGCATCGGCTGCTGGAGAGCAAAGAGCTGGAGAACGCGGAATTCAGGGCGAACCCCCCTCATCGGTGCTACCTCTGCCGGCAGATGCTTTACGGCCGTTTCAGCAGGCTGGCCCGGGAAGAGGGTTTGCAGCTGGTGCTTGACGGCAGCAACCGGGATGACGAGGAGAGGATGCGCCCGGGGATGAAGGCGGCGCTTGAATACAATGTGCGCTCTCCCCTGCAGGAAGTCGGCCTGAGGAAAAAGGAGATCCGCGCCCTTTCCCGGAAGGAAGGCCTACCGACCTGGAAGAAGCCCGCTGCGCCCTGCCTGGCAACCCGCTTCCCTTACGGCGAGCCCCTTACCCTCCCCAAGCTGGAACAGGTCGAACACTCGGAGGAATACCTGCGCTCCCTGGGTTTCGAAAAACTAAAGGTGCGTTTTCACGGAGAGATTGCCCGCCTGGAAACGGAGAGCCATATGCTGGAGAAAGCCGTCGAAAAACGCCAGGAAATTGCTATTGCCCTGCAAAAGCGGGGTTTTACCTACGTTACCCTGGATCTGAACTCGTCCCTGGAGGAAAAGGATTAGGACGCTTCCGTCTGCACCCATTCCCGGCGGGCAGGGCTGGTGCCTTTTCGCTTCAGGCCGGCCGGGCGATGTAAAAACGCCGGAGAAATACCACCTCATTTGCCGGTGCGGCGTTTGTTTCAGCCCGCACTCAGCCGCTGCTGGCCATGCCGCCCAGTATTTTCCATACGGTCTGGTATATTTTTTTCAGGGGCACTCCCTGCTCCCGGGCGATCTTGAGGCAGTCCCCGTATTCGGGGGCGATGTTTTCATAGTGAGGCGGTTCCCCCCCGGCCTTGACGTAAACCGGTCCCCAGGGCGTTTCCACGGTGAAGCGCGTGCGGGGAAGCATGTTTTTTTCGGCATAGTATCTCCTGTAGCCCAGGGTGGTAGTTTCCCGGAGCAGCACCTGCCCCAGCCGATGAGCATCATGGGGATGCGACAGGACGGTGATCTTGATGGCCGGCCTGTTTTTTTTCATTTGTATGGGGGTGAGGTAGGCATCCAGCGCACCTTCATTGAAAAGTTGCTCCATCACGTGTTCGTAGATCTCCGGGTTGAGATCATCGATGTTGGCCTCCAGTATTGTCAGCGGTTCTGCCGTGAGTCGGCCTGTTCCCGGGCTGCCGGTCCTCTCGGACCCTGTCGAACCGTTTTCTCCGGTCCCTTCTCTCTCCGTCTCCCTCCATTCCCACCCCTTCCCTCCTGAAGCGGGCCAGCCGGGCGACAGGGAAGTTCCCAGGAAGGCCCGCAGAATGTTTGGATATTCGTGTTCCCTTTCTCCCGCACCGCAGCCAATGGCTTCGATGCGCAGCGGCGGGAAATTGATAAAATCCAGGCTAATGGTGCCCAGCAGGGCTGCCCCTGTGGGGGTGACCGTTTCTCCCTCTACCGGGATGCCGTAGCAGGGGATGGAACATTCCTTCAGGATTTCCGCTGTAGCGGGCGCAGGTAGGGGAAGGCGGCCGTGGCTTGTATCTACCCACCCCTTACCCAGCGGCAGCGCCGAAGCGCTGGTGCGGTCGATCTCCAGCATTTCCAGGGCTAAAAGGCTGCCCACAATATCCAGTATGGCGTCCACGGCGCCTAATTCGTGAAAATGCACCTGGTCCACAGCTACTCCGTGGACCCTCGCTTCGGCCCGGGCCAGCAGCCGAAAGGCGGAAATGCTTTTTTCGCGGACGAAGGAAGAGAGGGGGGCGTTTCGAATGATCCCTTCGATTTCAGGGAGGCGGCGCTCCGGCTGGTTCTTTTCGGCTTTGAATTTGACCTGCAGGGAGCTGATGCCCTGCTTGTCGACCCTGTGGGCCAGGAGCTCATAGCCGCCCAGCGGCAGTTGCTGGAGCCGCTTTTTCCAGCTTTCCAGGGAAAGGCCGCAGTCGAGGAGGGCGGCCGCGATCATGTTCCCTGCGGCCCCGGCGGAGCATTCCAGGTAGAGCTCTTTTTTCGTCATGCGCCCTGTTCACCTCCACATTGGGGACAGCTGTGGGCCCGGTTGATGAGGGCGGCGCTGTACCCAGCCCCGAAACCGTTGTCGATGTTGACCACGGAAACCCCCGCGGCACAACTGTTAAGCATGGTCAACAGCGGGGCGATCCCCTCCAGGTGAGCCCCATAGCCGATACTGGTAGGGACTGCGATGATGGGGCATCCCGCAAGCCCTCCCACCACGCTGGGCAGGGCGCCTTCCATGCCGGCCACACAGATAATGGCGCTGGCCTAGTGAATTTTGTCCGCATGGCTCAGCAGACGGTGGATGCCGGCTACGCCTACATCATAAATTTTTTCCACCCTGTTGCCCATGATCTCGCAGGTGACATAGGCTTCCTCCGCTACCGGGATGTCTGAGGTCCCTGCGGAAATCACCAGGATGGTGCCGTATCCGTAGATCCGGTCGTCCCTGCAGATGGCAATGCTGCGGGAAAGAGGGTTGTAGCGGGCTTCCGGGAATATTTTTGACACTTCTGCAAAAAGCGCTTCTTCGGCCCGGGTGGCCAGGATATTTCCCGGATAGGAAACGAGTTCCTCCATGATTCTTAAAACCTGTGCCGTCGTTTTGCCGGGGCAGTAGATCACTTCGGGGAATCCCTTGCGCAGCGGGCGGTGGTGATCTACCTTGGCAAACCCCAGGTCTTCATAGGGCAGGTTCCGCAGGTGTTCCAGCGCTTTTTCCACCGAAAGGTTCCCCTGGCGGAGCTCTTCCAGCAGCCGGCGGAGGGTATGCTGATGCATGGTTCCTCTCCTTTCGAGTGCGGCAGTGTTTTTCTTATTATACCAGATATCAAAAAAGGTGAAACGATCAATTCCTGAAAAGCCGGCCGCATTGATGCCCGCTTTCGCAGGAGGTTTGGGGGGAACAGAAGAAGTATGATATACTTGTGGCAGAAAACGGGAGGCTGAACAAGCGGTGGTCTGGAAAACGATTTCGGGAACAAAACTCCTCAACGCGCTGGAAGCGGGAAGGGAAAAGCAAGCCCTTTCCTGTGCGGCGGGTATTTTGCGAAGAGGTGGACTGGTGGCTTTCCCCACGGAAACCGTTTATGGGCTGGGAGCGGATGCGTTAAACCCCGGGGCCGTAGGAAAAATCTTTCAGGCCAAGGGCAGACCTCCTGATAACCCCCTCATTGTGCATCTGGCCGGGCCGGAAGAGGTGAAACGGGTTGTGAGCGGAGCCCCGCCCAGCTTCGAAATACTGGCGCGCCGCTTTTGGCCGGGCCCCCTGACGCTGGTGCTGCCCAAAAAAAAGGTGGTCCCGTATATCACAACGGCCGGCCTCTCTTCCGTGGCCGTGCGCGTGCCGGCGCATCCGCTGGCCCTGGAGCTGATCAAAGCGGCAGGGGTGCCCGTGGCCGCGCCCAGCGCCAACCTGTCCGGCCGCCCCAGCCCCACCAGGGCCGCCCACGTTTTGGACGATATGGCAGGGAAAATCGATGCCGTACTGGACGGCGGGCCCTGCCCGCTGGGTTTGGAGTCCACCGTTTTGAGCCTGCTTTCCGAGCCCCCCGTTTTGCTTCGCCCCGGAGGCGTAACCCTTGAAGCGCTGCGCGCGGAACTGAAAGCGGAAGTCCTGGATGCCACGGCGGAGGGAAAAGGGCCTGCAGGAACGGGGGATGCGATTGATGCCCCCCTTTCCCCGGGGATGAAATACAGGCACTACGCAACCCGGTCCCCGCTCCTTTTGGTGGAGGGGAAAGAGGAATACCAGCGGCAGCAAATCGCAGCGCTGGGCGAAAGTTTTTTGGGGCAGGGCAAAAAATTGGGCTTGCTTATTTCCCGGGAAATGTATGAAACGCTGCCCCCTGCTCTTTTGGAAGATGCCGGCACGTGCATTGTCGTGCTGGGTTCCCGGGCAGAGCCGGAGCGCCTGGCAGAGCGACTTTTTGGCGCTCTGCGGGGGTTGGATGCCCAGGGCGTTGAAGCCATCGTGGCCGAAGGGTTTGATGACCGCGAAATAGGGAAAGCCATCATGAACAGGCTGCGTAAAGCCGCCAGCGGGATCCTCCGATGGGATGCGGAGGGATAAAGGGGTTTCCTGCGAAACGGTGCCGTTTTCCCGGAGCCTTTCCCCGGGAGGGGATAATTCCCGCGCCTGCCTCGGCGAAGGTGGCCGGGCCGTTTTCCCTTTTTGCAAATCCCGGCCCGGCCTGCCGCGGTGCCTGCTTCTTCGCGCTGACGAAGCGACAAGCAAAAACCGGCGAGGAGGTGAGCTGGATGAGGGAGCAGCTGCGAATCCTGTTTGTCTGCAGCGGAAACACGTGCCGCAGTGTAATGGCCCAGGGGCTGTTCCAAAAAATGTGGCGTGAAATGGGCGGTGCGGAAGAGAACCAAAGGAACCCCCGAGTAGAGGCAGCATCGGCCGGTACGGACGCGGTGGAGGAGATGCCCGCCTCAAAGAACGCGTTAACGGTACTGGCAGAAGAAGGGGCGAAACTCCCCTATCACCGGGCGCAAACGATCAAAAAGGATCTCATCCAGGAAGCCGCGGTTATTTTGACCATGACCGGAGAACAAAGACGCCTCATTTTACTCCGCTATCCGGAAGCGGCGGGCAAAACATGGACGCTGGGTGAATATTGCGGGAATGATGGAGACGATGTCCCCGATCCTTATGGCGCCGGGCTGGAAAAGTACCGGGAAACGGCCCAAACAATAAAAATGAAATTGCGCCAGGCGATCCCCAAGTTAAAAGATTCACTTGCATGAATGGGGGAAAGCAGCAGGAGAACTTTCGAAAAAAGCGAATTATTTAATAACAACGCAAAGCGAGGAATCAAGGGATGAGAATCGTTCTGGCTTCGGACCACGCCGGGTTTTTGCTCAAGGAACTCCTCAGAAAACATCTCCAAAAAAAAGGCTTCCAGGTCGAAGACTGCGGAGCTTTTGATGATAAGGAGGCGGTGGACTACCCGGACTTTGCCCTGAAGGCGGCGCGGGCCGTCCAGGAAGGCCGATTCGATTGCGGAATCATCGTTTGCGGCACCGGCATCGGGACAGCCATCGCCGCCAACAAGCTGAAAGGGATACGGGCTGCTCTCTGCCACGACACTTTTTCGGCGGCCTGTGCGCGTGCCCACAACGACGCCAACATCCTGGCCCTCGGGGCGAGGGTGATCGGGGAAGGGCTTGCCCGGGAGGTCGTTGAGGTTTTTCTGACCGTTCCCTTTGAGGGAGGCCGGCACAGCAAGCGGCTTGAAAAAATCAAAAAGATGGAGGAAGAAAGAAACGGCACAAAAATATCTCCCTGATAAGGGCCACATGTTCCGATAGTCCTCGTATACTTCATTTTATACAGAAAGGTGGTGCAGGCCCGGGTCCATGGAGGCCGGGCCGGGGTATGCCGGTTAGGGAAAACGAGCTGCTCCGCCGCATTGATCCGGAAATTGCGGAAGCAATAGAGAATGAAAAACGCAGGCAGCAGCAGAAACTGGAAATGATCGCCTCGGAAAATTTCACCAGCGAAGCCGTCCTCCACGCCCAGGGTTCGGTGCTGACCAACAAGTATGCCGAGGGGTACCCGGGGCAGCGGTTTTACGGCGGCTGCAAGTACGTGGATGTGGTGGAGGAACTGGCACGCTCGAGGGCGCAGGAGCTGTTCGACGCCGAGCATGCCAATGTCCAGCCCCATGCCGGGGCGGTGGCCAACCTAGCCGTTTACCTGGCCTTTCTGCAGCTGGGAGATGTGGTCCTGGGCATGGACCTGGCCCACGGGGGGCACCTGACCCACGGAAGCCCCGTGAACATTTCCGGGATGTATTTCAATTTTCACAGCTACGGCGTGGATCCCGCCAGCGGCTACATCGATATGGATGAGGTCAGGAAAATTGCGCTGCAAATCAGGCCCAGGCTGATCGTGGCCGGCGCCAGCGCTTACCCGCGGACCATCGATTTTGCCTCTTTCGCCTCCATTGCCAGGGAGGTTGGTGCGGCCCTGATGGTCGATATGGCCCACATCGCCGGGCTGGTGGCGGCGGAGGTGCACCCTTCGCCTGTGCCCCATGCCGAATTCATTACCAGCACCACGCACAAGACCTTAAGGGGCCCCCGGGGCGGGTTGATCCTCTGCCGCCGGGAATACGCCAGGGCCGTCGATAAGGCCGTTTTCCCCGGCCTGCAGGGCGGCCCCCTGATGCATGTCATTGCGGCGAAGGCGATTTCCTTCAAGGAGGCCGCCGATAAAGGGTTTAGGGATTATCAACTTCAGGTGGTCCGGAATGCCCGTGTGCTGGCCGAAAGCCTCCGGCAGATGGGCTTTGACCTGGTTTCGGGGGGGACCGACAATCACCTTCTTTTGCTGGATTTGCGGAGCAAAAACATCAGCGGCAGGGACGCTGAAAATTTGCTGGACGAACTGGGCATTACCGTGAACAAGAACGCCATCCCCTATGATCCCAACAGCCCGCTGGTTACCAGCGGCATCAGGCTGGGAACGCCGGCCTTGACTTCGCGTGGGATGAAAGAAAATGAAATGAAGGTCATAGCCGGTCTGATCAACCGGGCGATCGAGAGGAAAAACGATCCCGAGGAATTGGCCGGTGTGAAAAAAGAGGTTAAGGAGCTCTGCGTGGAATTCCCTCTTTACGAGGGCGCTGCAGACTGATTTTTCATTTCAGCAAAGGCGGTGAATGCCGGCAATGAAAAATGTTTTTCAAATCCAGCACCCCCTGGTGCAGCACAAGCTGACGTACTGCAGGCAGGAAAAAACCATTACCAAGGAGTTCCGAAGCATCGTGGAGGAGATCACCATCCTCCTCCTCTACGAGGCCACGCGCTCTTTTAAACTGACCACCGTCGAGGTAAGGACCCCGGTCAGCCTGGGGAAGGGGAAGGTGCTCTCCGACACCAATGTCCTTTTTATCCCGATTCTGCGTTCAGGCCTGGTCATGTTGAATGCCGCGCTGCGCATGGTGCCCATGGCCAAGGTGGGGCACCTGGGATTTTTCCGCGATCCACTGACCCTCTCTCCCGTGGAGTACTTCCGCAAATTCCCTTCGGACGTGGACCAGAGGGAGTGCTTCATACTGGATGTCATGATCGCTACCGGTGGGACGGCCATCGCCGCGGTGAACTCCTTGAAAGAGCGGGGGGCGCCCCGGGTGAAGTATATCACCCTTATCGGTGCCCGGGAGGGAATCGATGCGTTGTGCGAAATGCACCCGGATGTGGAAGTGTACCTGGGAGACATTGACAAACAACTCAACGCCGACGCCTTTATTGTGCCCGGGCTCGGGGATGCCGGCGACAGGCTTTATGGGACGGATTGATCGGAGGCCGGGGTTCAGCGCCAGGTGAACCGCTTCCTTTTGTGACGCAAAACCGGCTCGCCAATGCCCGGGGAGCAAATCATGCTGGCAGGTTCTCGGGCGGCGCTGCGCTTCTAGAAAATTTTTGCCGGCATCTCTTTTTTGCCGGGCGACGGGGATGTGGGTGTGCAGTGAGGCCTTCCTGGGACAGCTATTTTATGGAAATTGCAGCCGTGGTGGCGGGGCGTTCGACCTGTCTGCGGAGAAAGGTAGGCGCGGTGCTGGTCAAGGAGAAAAGACTCCTCACCACCGGGTATAACGGGGCTCCGAGCGGGCTTCCTCACTGCCTGGAGACGGGGTGCCTGCGCGAGGAGAAAAAAATACCGTCGGGCGAGCGCCACGAGCTGTGCCGCGGCCTGCATGCGGAGCAAAATGCCATCATCCAGGCAGCCCTGCACGGCATATCCATTCAGGGGGCTATTCTATACTGTACCCACCATCCCTGTTCTCTCTGTGCCCGCATGCTGGTAAACGCGGGCGTGAAAAAAATTGTGCTGCAGCAGGATTATCCCGACGAGTTGGCGCGCCAGTTTTTTGAAAGCGGAGGGGTGCCGGTGGTCGGACTGAAAGAAGAGCAGGAAGGGACGGGTTTTGGAAAATAGCCCGGGCAGCCGAAGGGATGGAGCGGCGGAGAACGGCGCCCTGGCCAAAGGCGGGTGCACTGCCGCGTTTCCGCAAAAAGGGGGGATAAGCGAGGGCACCAGCGCCAGCCTGTCGGCGAAAAACACGGGCTCCACGGTGTGCTTCTCGGGCGGTTGAAAGGCCCGGCGCGCATAGGGAGGAAGGGGTGGTCCGGCGGACCCTGCCCCGGTAACAGCGCCGCCGAACGGCGGCAAGGGCGTCCGCCCAGGGCGATGCCGACCCGGCCTCAAGGCCGCGCCCCCCAGGGCCGGCCCGGGAGGGAGCATTTCAAAAGGTTAAGGAATGGAATTGAAGACCCGGCCGTGCTGTCCCGATTATTTGCGGGGAGCACGGGCTGGAACATTAATTAAGCTCATTTTAATTCAAGTGTTGATGTTCAGCGAAAACAGCTTTTATCCACCCGAATTTTAAATGAGAAAAGAAATGAAACAAGAAAAAAGCATTTGAAAGCAATTGCGCTGTCAACAATGCATCTTTTAAAATGAGCTTTTAAAAAAAGTTGCGGGAGGGCTGTATTGTGAAAAAAGCAGTAGTTGTATCGGCTGTTCGCACCGCGGTAGGCACTTTTGGAGGAACCCTGAATGCTGTGCCGGTTACGGAACTGGGAGCAATTGTTGTCAAGGAAGCGCTGGACAGGGCGGGGGTTTCCAAAGACCTGGTGGAGGAAGTCATCCTGGGGAATGTGCTGCAAGCGGGTTTGGGTCAGAATCCGGCCCGCCAATCTACCTTAAAGGCAGGGCTGGACGTAACTGTTCCCGCTTATACCGTGAACAAGGTTTGCGCTTCAGGGCTGAAAGCGATCAACCTGGGCGTGCAGGCCATCATGCTGGGGGATGCGGATGTGGTGGTGGCCGGCGGGATGGAAAACATGGGCAGGGCACCTTACCTGACAGAGGCGGCCCGTTGGGGCGGCAGGATGGGCGACACGCAGTTGGTGGACAGCATGATAAAAGACGGCCTCTGGTGCGCCTTTGGAGATACCCATATGGGGATAACGGCAGAAAACATCGCTGCCGATTTCGGCATCAGCCGGGAAGAGCAGGACCGGTTTGCCCTGACCAGCCAGGAAAGGGCCATTAAAGCCATCGATGAGGGTCTTTTCAAGGAGGAAATCGTCCCCGTCAACATCCCCCAGCGCAAGGGCGATCCCATCGTTTTCGACACCGATGAACATCCCAGGCGAGGCACCACCCTGGAAGCACTGCAGAAGCTGCGGCCGGCCTTTAAGAAAGACGGCACCGTCACGGCCGGCAACGCATCGGGGATCAACGACGGTGCAGCGGCGGTTGTCTTAATGTCGGAAGAAAAGGCCGGCGAGTTAGGATTGAAGCCCCTGGCGGCCATTCGCAGCTATGCCTCTGCCGCGGTAGAGCCGCGCATCATGGGAACGGGTCCCATCCCGGCCACACGCAAGGCTTTGCAGAAGGCGGGCCTTACGATAGAAGACATGGACCTGGTAGAGGCCAACGAAGCCTTTGCCTCTCAGGCCATCTCCGTGATGCGGGAGCTGAACCTTGACCCGGAAAAAACCAACCCGACCGGCGGGGCCATTGCCCTGGGCCACCCCATCGGGGCAAGTGGAGCGCGCATTTTCGTGACACTGCTCTATGGCATGCTCAGGCAGAACGCTTCCCTGGGGTTAACCACGCTCTGCATCGGTGGAGGACAGGGCTGCGCCACGATTGTTGAGCGGTAATGTAAGCGGGTGTTAATAATACGGCAACCGGGATTTTTTAATTTAAAAAAATGTTTAAAAGGGTTTTCAGGTTCGTTGACGAATTAGAAACGAGGTAAGCTGAGCGAGTGTAAGAGGGTTGGGCTCATACTGCCGGGGAGAGGAAAGGGAGCATGTGGAAAAACTTACGAGCGCTGGCATTGGTGGGCCAGCTGGGACTGGTCATTATCGGTCCGGCCCTGGTAGGCCTCCTGGTGGGCCGCTTTCTCTCCGGTTACATCGGTTATCCCTTGCTGCTCACCATAGGCGGGATGCTGCTGGGCCTGATAGGTGGCAGCATGCAGGCCTATAAAATGCTGTTGAAAAAGTGAGGATCCGCAGTTTGCCATGGAAAAATTGAGATCGCTGAAAGTGCAGCTGGTGAAGCAGTTTTTGCTGCTGTACGCGGTCCTATTGGCGTTTCTGCTGGCCAGATGGGATCTGTCCGGGGCTTATGGGCTCACTTTTGGAACGCTGATGGCGGCATTGAATTTTTTTTTGCTGGCATCCACCCTGGAAAAATCCGTGCAGATGAACCCCCACCGGGCCCGCGTTTTCGTGACGGCTCATTATTTCATCCGCTACGCCCTTTTCTTTGTTGTGCTGCTAATTGCCATACAGAGGGCCGACATGAATTTCGTATGGGCGGTGGTGGGGCTGCTCATCCCCAAGGCGGTCATCCTCGGCGGGAATTTCGTCGACATCTTTCGGCGCCGGTTCAACCCGAGGAAAACCTGAAAGGGTAGTTTTACATAGCGAGGAGCAAGCGTTTTTTCAATGAGAAGGGGGGAAAGGTGTTCTGCCGTAACTTATGAACGGAATCGATATCACGGATATGGCCATCAGGAATTACATCACCATCGACGGGCAGCCGATCATCACCAACACCGTGGTGACCACCTGGGCGATCATGGCGATACTCGTTGCTTTCTCTATTTTCGTCGTGCGGGGTTTGAAGGCGGTTCCCGGCGCTTTGCAGCTCATCGTGGAGCTGATCCTGGAGGGGGTGCACTGGCTGGGGGACAGCACCATGGGCAGGGACAAGCGCTATTTTGCCCCGTACATGCTGGCCCTGGCTTTGTACCTGGCCCTGGCCAACCTGACCGGCCTGGTAGCGGTCAGGCAGCCCACCGCCGATTTAAACACCACCTTTGCGCTGTCGCTGATGACCTTTTTCATGGTCCAGTTTTTCGGCTTCAAGGCGAAAAAGTTCGGCTATGTCAAGGGGTTTTTCCAACCCCTTCCCTTTCTGTTTCCCCTGAATCTCATCAGCGAACTGGCCCAGCCCATTTCCCTCAGCTTCCGCCTCTTCGGGAATATGCTGGGCAGCGTGGTTATCATGCTCATGATTTACATGTTTCTCCCGATGCTTTTCCCCCTCGTCGGCCACCTGTACTTTGATGTTTTTGCCGGCCTTATCCAGACCTTTATTTTCGTCATGCTGACCATGACCTACATTACCCTGGCCATGGAATAAACCAATGGCAGCCCCAGCCGTCGCAATACAGACGACAGTGAAAGGAGGCGAAACTATTTGTACGCGGTATTGAGGTTCATCATGGATGCCGGGTTTGACTGGCTTGCCGAACAGGATCCGCAAGCGCTCATCCTGGCCGGTTCTGCCCTGGCTGCCGGCATCGCCATGCTGGCCCGTATCGGCACCGGTATCGGCCACGGCTATACCGCCGGCAAGGCCGCCGAATCGACGGGCACCAACCCCAAGATGGTTCGGCAGTCCACCTTTATCATGCTGCTCGGCCAGGCGATAACGGAGACCTCGGGCATTTTCAGCCTGGTGGTGGCGCTGATCTTTCTTTATGCCAACCCGCTTGTCGGGCTGCCGGAGGCGGGGCTCGTGGTGGTGGCTTCCACCCTGGGGGCCGGCATCGCCATGATTGCCGGCTTCGGGCCGGGGGTCGGGCAGGGCTATGCAGCCGGCAAGGCGCTGGAAGCCATTTCGCACCGACCCAGCCTGCAGCCTCCCGTGGTCAGAACCATGCTGCTCGGCCAAGCCATCAGCCAGACCACCGGGATTTACGCCCTGGTGATCGCCCTGATCCTTTTGTATGCGAATCCGCTCCTGTATTGAATTCTGAATAAATAAAACCAAATTGTTTAAAGGAGATGAGTTGACGTGATTACAGGTGAAGCTTTGATTCTTGCCGCTTCGGCACTCGGTGCCGGAACAGCCATGGTAGCCGGGATAGGCCCGGGTTTTGGCCAGGGATATGCCGGGGGCAAAGGCGCAGAAGCGGTCGGCCGCCAGCCGGAAGCCCAGGGGGACATCTTGAGGACAATGCTTTTGGGTGCCGCCATCGCGGAAACCACCGGGATTTACGCCCTGGTGATTGCCCTCATCCTGCTCTTTGCCAACCCGCTGATCCCTCTCTATACCGGCCTGTAGAAAGCGGTGGCTCAGCGTGTGCCACGGTCTTGAAGTTGTTTTTTAGAAGGAAGGGGGGATCGGGATGGAAAATGGAGACATTATCACCATAAACTACACCCTGCTGTGGCAAGTTTTTAACATGGTCGTGCTTTACCTGCTCATCCGCCGCTTTCTCTACAAGCCCTTGAGCAATTTCGTCAGGAATCGCCAGCAGTCCATCGAAGAAAACATCAACAATGCGGCCCGGGAGCGGGAAGAAGCAGAGAAACTCCGCCGCGATTACGAACAAAAAATCGCCGCGGCCAGGCAAGAGGCCCGAGAAATCGTCAACCAGGCCGCCCGGCAGCGCGACGAGATCATTGCACAGGGCAAGCGCGATGCCAAGGAGCAGGGGGAACAGCTCATCGCCAAGGCCAAAGAAGAGCTGCAGCTCGAAAAGGAAAAAGTCTTCAAGGAGCTGAAAGACGAACTGGCCTTTATTTCGGTCGGGATCGCCGAGCGGATCATCGAGACCAAAATTGACGCGGCGGCTCAAAAACAGCTGGTTGATCGGTACCTGGAAGAGGTGAGAAGCGCCTCATGATGCCGAAAGGGATCGCCAAAAAGTACGCGCAGGCGTTGTTCAATGCCTTGGCGAGCGATGAAACTCTGGAGAAAGCGCAGGAACACTTTGATCACCTGAATGCGTTTCTGGAAGAGAACAAGGAGATCAAAAACTTTCTTTTCTATTACCCGGTCAGGCTGGACTTGAAAAAAGAGACGGCCCAGCGAATCTCTGAATATTATGCGCCGCAATTTCAAAACTTTTTGTTGCTCCTGGTGGAAAAAAAGAGGTTCAGCCTGCTGCCCCTGGTCGAAGAAGAGTTCAGAACGATGGTGAAAAAAGCGAAGAACATCGCCACGGCCGTGGTCGTCACCCCCATGCCCCTGGAAGAAGAGCAGAAATCGAAGCTCACTGCTTTGCTCCAGGAAAGCACGGGGAAGCGGATCGAGCTGGAGGAGCAGCTTGACCCCGCGCTGAAGGGCGGCTTTGTCATCCGGCTGGGCGAAAAGGTTTTCGATGCCAGCGTCACCGGCCAGCTGCACCGGCTCTACCAGCGGCTGATCGCTGAATCTTTTTGAGCCCGGTTTTCGACAAGGCTCACTTCTCCCCGAAAGGAAAGGGGTCCGGTCTTGTCCGGGCGAAGAACACGATGAAAAGTGGGTGATGCGAAGATATGAGTATCAGGCCTGATGAAATCAGCAATCTGCTGCAGAAGCAGATCGAAGGATACGAAAAGGGCTTTGAAATGGTCGATGTGGGTACGGTCATCTATGTGGGTGATGGGATTGCCCGTATTTACGGCCTGGAGGAATGCATGGCCGGGGAGCTCCTGGAGTTCCAGGAAGGCGTCATGGGCGTGGTCTTGAACCTGGAGTTGGACAACGTGGGAGCAGTGGTCATGGGGGATTACAAGAAGATCAACGAGGGCGATACGGTAAGGCGGACCGGGCGCATTGCGGAAGTTCCGGCTGGAGAAAGCATGGTGGGCCGGGTCGTCAATGCCCTGGGTGAACCCATTGACGGCAAGGGCCCCATCAAGACCGATTCCAGCAGGGCCATTGAAAGGATTGCGCCGGGCGTAACCCATCGCCAGCCCGTGAAAGAGCCGCTGCAGACGGGGATTAAGGCCATCGACTCCATGATCCCCATCGGCAGGGGCCAGCGGGAGCTGATCATCGGAGATCGAGGAACCGGCAAAACGGCCCTCCCGGTGGATGCCATCATCAACCAAAAAGATTCCGATGTTTACTGCATCTACGTGGCCATCGGGCAGAAGCGCTCCAAGGTGGCCGGCGTCGTCCAGGTGCTCGAAGAGCAAGGCGCCATGGATTATACCACCATCGTCGCCGCCACGGCCAGCGAGCCGGCCCCCATGCTCTATATGGCGCCCTTCGCCGGCTGTGCCATGGGAGAAGAGTTCATGGACAACGGCAAACACGTGCTGGTCATCTACGACGACCTGTCCAAGCACGCCATCGCGTACCGCGAGCTTTCCCTTCTTCTGCGCCGTCCTCCGGGCAGGGAGGCCTACCCGGGCGACATCTTTTACCTGCACTCCCGGCTGCTGGAACGCGCGGCCAAATACAGTGACCAGGAGGGAGGCGGGTCGCTTACCGCCCTGCCCATTATCGAGACCCAGGAAGGGGACGTTTCGGCCTACATCCCCACCAACGTCATTTCCATTACCGATGGGCAGATCTACCTGGAGCGGGACCTGTTTTTCGCCGGCGTACGGCCGGCTGTCAACGTGGGTCTTTCCGTTTCCCGCGTAGGCGGCAACGCCCAGAACCGGGCCATGAAACGGGTTGCGGGCCGCCTGCGGTTGGACCTGGCTCAGTACCGGGAACTGGAGGCCTTCGCGCAGTTCGGGACCGAGCTGGACAAGGCCACCCAGGACCGGCTTCTCCGCGGGGAACGGCTGGTGGAGGTGCTGAAGCAGGATCAGTATCCCCCCCTGCCGGTAGAGAAACAGATCATGATCATCTACGCGGGGACCACCGGGTTGTTGGACGATGTTCCCGGCGAGAAAATCAAGGAGTTCGAGAAGGAATTTTTCCAGTACATGGACAGCGAGCACCCGCAAATAGGGGAGACCATAAAAGAGACGGGCGACCTCACCGACGAGGCGGAGCGGTCTCTGCAGGGCGCGATTGAAGAATTCAAGAAAGCGCGCTTTATGGAAAGTGCAGGGCTTGATGAGACGCAGAAGGCCTCGGCCTGATGCCGGAGCAGCGGGTTTTTTCGTAAAGGTGGTGGGATGAAGATTGAGAGGAATGCGGGAAATTAAAAGGCGCATCCGCAGCGTACAGAGCACCCAGAAGATCACCCGGGCCATGGAGATGGTCGCGGCGGCCAAGCTGCGCCGGGCGGAAGAGCGGGCCTCCGCCGCTCGCCCCTATGCCGGCAGCATCAAAGAAGCCATCGGTCGCGTGCTGCTCTATTCCGGAAACATCGGGCATCCGCTCATGGAACCCCCCGAATCGGTGAAGAAATGTTACGTGGTCTTCACCTCCGACCGGGGGCTGTGCGGGAGCTACAACACCAACGTTTTGCGCCTCACCATGCAGGAAACGAAAGGCCTGCCCCGGGAAGAGGTGCAGATCGTGGCGGTCGGCCGCAAGGCCCGGGAACATTTTCGCCGGCGCGACTACAACATCATCGGGGAATACCTGGACATCGAAGATCGCCCGGCCTTTATTCGCGCCCAGGAGATGGGCGCGTACCTGCAGCAGCTTTTCCTGGACGGCACGGCCGGCGAAATCTATGCCGTATACAACGAATACGTCAATCCCATGATCCAGCGGCCGACATGCCAACCGCTTCTGCCCATGAGCAGTGGCATTTTCCGGGAAGAGGCAGCTGCCCGGGACGAGGAAGAGCGACAAGCCAAAAAAGAAGAAAAAGAAACGACGGAAGGTGCGGAGCGGGAAGAAGATTACCTTTACAGGTTTGAGCCGGAACCGGCCGCCGTACTTGATGCTTTCCTGCCCCGCTTTCTCTACAGCCTCATTTTTACCTCCCTGCTGGAGGCCAAAGCCTCGGAGTTCGGCGCCCGCATGACCGCCATGAGAATGGCCAGCGACAACGCCAAGGACATGATCCACGAACTGACCCTGAAGTATAACAAGGCCCGCCAGGCGGCCATCACCCAGGAGATCCTGGAAATCGTCAACACGTCAGAAGCGCTGGGCAGATCGTAAAGGCAGCCTTGCGGCCGGAATATATGGGAGCGTGAAGGAAGGGGGAGTAGTTTAGAAATGGCTATGAAAGGAAGAGTTACCCAGGTTATCGGTCCGGTGGTGGACATCGCCTTTCCCGAAGGCCATCTCCCGGCCATCTATAACATGATCAAGGTGGAAGTGGAAGAGCGAGGGCTGGATCTCACCCTGGAAGTGTCCCAGCACCTGGGCGACAACACAGTCCGCTGTGTCAGCATGGACCCGACCGAAGGCTTGGTGAGGGGCATGGAAGCCATCAACAAGGAAAGCCCCATTACCGTACCGGTTGGAAAATCGACGCTGGGCCGGGTTTTCAACGTGAAAGGGCAGGTCATAGACGATGGCCCACCCGTGGAAGGGGATGACCAGTACCCCATCCACAGGCCGGCGCCTTCCTTTGAAGACCAGCAGCCCGCGACCGAAATGCTGGAAACGGGCGTAAAAGTAATTGATCTGCTGGTGCCCTTTGCCCGCGGCGGAAAGGTTGGCCTCTTTGGCGGTGCCGGCGTGGGGAAAACGGTGGTCATTATGGAACTTATCCGCAATGTGGCTTACGAGCACGGCGGGTACTCTGTTTTTGGAGGTGTTGGCGAGCGCACCAGGGAAGGCAATGACCTCTGGCTGGAGATGAAGGAATCGGGTGTGATCAACAACACCGCCATGGTTTTCGGACAGATGACAGAATCCCCCGGCGCACGGCTGCGGGTAGGGCTGGCTTCCCTCTCCCTGGCGGAGTACTTCCGGGACGAAGCCGGCCAGGACGTGCTGCTTTTCATCGACAACATTTTCCGCTTTTCCCAGGCCGGCATGGAAGTTTCCGCCCTCCTGGGGAGAATGCCTTCGGCGGTGGGTTACCAGCCGACCCTGCAGCTGGAGATGGGAGAGCTGCAGGAGCGCATCACCACAACCCACCGGGGCTCCATTACCTCCATCCAGGCCATATACGTCCCGGCGGACGACCCGACCGATCCGGCGCCGGCGACCACCTTTGCCCACCTGGACGCCAGCGTTGTGCTGGACCGCGCCATTGCGGAAATGGCGATTTACCCGGCCGTTGACCCGCTGGCTTCCGACTCCCGCCTGCTTGACCCCAACCTGATCGGCCAGGACCACTTCACCGTGGCGCGGGAAGTACAGCAGGTGCTGCAGCGCTACCGGGAACTACAGGATATCATCGCCATCCTGGGCATGGAAGAGCTCTCCGAGGAGGACAAAACCATCGTGAACCGGGCGCGGCGCATCCAGCGGTTTCTCTCGCAGCCCTTCTTTGTAGCCGAGCAATTTACCGGCATCGAAGGGAAGTACGTCAACATCAAGGACACCATCCGCGGTTTCCAGGAAATCCTCGATGGCGACCATGACGATCTGCCCGAAGACGCCTTCTACATGGTCGGCACCATCGATGAAGTGCTGCAAAAGGCCAGGAAAGTGAAGTCCTGAGGAGCCCGGAGAAGAGACGGGGGAAAAGAGTATGAGCAAGGAGATACAGCTGCGCATTGTTACCCCGGAGCGCGTGGTTTATGACGACAGCGTGAGGATGGTGATCGCGCACGGCGTTGAAGGTGAGCTGGGCATTTTATATGAACACACGCCCTTGGTGACTCCCCTCAAAGTGAGCGTCCTGCGGGTGAGAAAAGGCGATATCTTTTACCCCATAGCCGTGAGCGGAGGAGGCTTCGCCGAGATCAAGCCCGACCAGGTAACCGTGCTCACCGATTCGGCCGAACTGCCGGAAGAGATCGATGTTGAGCGGGCTTACGAGGCCAAAAAAAGGGCCGAAGACCGCCTTTCCAGGAGAGAGGAAGACCCCGGCATCGACGTGCTGCGGGCCAACAGCGCCCTGCTCAGGGCCCTGGCACGGATCCAGGCGGCGGAAAAGTGGAAGAGTTGACAACCGCTTCGGACCGGAAAAGAGCCTGCATTGCCATGGCCGGCAGGTTGACTGGTTCCGTGGGCCATCCTTATTGCGGCATAACGTCGGGGGCGAAGCATTTTCAGCAAAAACCTTTCCAGGTTTACAGCGGAAAATACACTTGGCACCACCATGGAGCTAGTTCGAGCGTCACCGCAGCGAGGCGAAGGCAAGGGGGCAGTCCCCCGCAGGATGTGTATCCATGTTTTTAAAAAGGGAGACGATGGAATTGCCTCCATGGCCGGCGACGGTTCAGAATTCGTTTAATCTTTCGCTGAAGAACCAGCCCACCCCGCGAATTAGGGCGGGCAACCCTTTCCGGCATGCGGTTTCAGGGAAAACCAGGGTTAATAACCCGGCAGCGGCCGGAAGAGATTTCCACCTGCAGGCGGACAGGGATAAAATCCTGTCCGCGGGTGTTTTAGAGCCGAAAAAAATTCAAAGCGAAAAGACAAAGGGCGGATCGAGAACAAAATGCCGAAAAAGGGAAAGAACAACTCGGAAAGGTTGGCGGGTGGAAGCAAAAATAATACGGCGGGCGCAGGTGAAGGGGAAGCAGTGGAAAGAGAAGCCCTGCAAAAATGGTCCGGTAAAAGCAAGCTGGAAAAGACCCTGCAGGCAGGGGCGCGGGGCCCTTTTCAACTGCGCCGGAAAGAGAGACAGCACCACCTGGGAGAGTTCCGGGAGAGGCTCATCCGGGCCTTAACGGTGGAGCAGGTAGAAGGAAACGGTACCTATCCAGAAATTTTGGAAGCCATGTCCCACCCCCGGGCATCGAAGTTGGTGGTCAGCCGGGCGGTTGAGCTGACAGCGGCCTCGGAATATATCCGGGAAGCCAGGGAAAAAGGGTTGAGTTTTACCACGGTGGATTCCCCTTCGTTCAAAGGTGAACTGGGCCTGGTGGTTGCCGCGGATGATGCGGTAAATGAAGCCGAGATTGCAGTACCCTCCCGGAAGAAAAAGCTCAAAGCCAAGGGCCTTCCGGAAGAATTGATCGAAGCGGTGGGAGAATCCCTCTGCAACCGCTGCTATGAGCTCATCCGCGAAAGGGCTCCGGAGGAGCTGGCAAATTACAAAAAACAGGGTTTTTTCGATCGCCTTTTCGGCTCCAAGTGCCCCTGCGGGCGCTGAGCCTCAGCTCCTCAGGCGAGGCCTGCAGGCTCATAGCTGCATCGTCTCGTGTGAAAATGGACCCGCTTTTGGGAGGCCGGGAGAAGATAGGCGCTCCCGGCTCTCCCGGATGAAAAGAACCCCCTGCCTGCACTCCATCGATTTGAACAGCCTTGTCGTGCAGGAGTATTTCGCACCTTTGGGGAATCCACTCAACCGGACTGAGTGGTAATATCCCAGCCCCAAACTCCCATTATGGCTGCAGGTTTGGCAGACGAAGCCCCTGGTCCATCGCAGCCGGTCCAGATAATCCAGGCGGTCTGCATCGGTCTGTGAACCAAGCCTGAAACCCACCTGCGGGCCTCGGGTCGTGTGCGCCATCAGGGGGGGTAATCCATGCCAATCGTATATCACAACTCCGGTTAAGCGGATACCCCAATCGGACCTTTATCACGGTGTGCCGCTTTCGTCGGGGGCGGAGCTCCAAATGCCCCAGGCATCTACCGCTGTCGCCCCGCGACCCTCGGGGTAAACCATTAACGGGTTGATGTCCAGCTCTTCCAGGCCCTCGACTTCCTGCGCCAGGCGGGAGACGTTCAACAGGACGTCAATCAGCGCTTCTATGTCGGCCGGCTCTTTCCCCCGGACACCGCGGAGAATTTCAAATGAACGCAGCTCCTGCAGCATTTCCCCGGCGTCCTGGCGGGAGATGGGAACCACCCGCAGGGAAATGTCTTCGAGGACTTCCACAAAGATCCCCCCCAGGCCGCAGAGAATGACAGGCCCAAAGACGGGGTCTTTTTTTACGCCGACGATGACTTCAACGGCGCCGGAAAGCATTTTCTGGACCAGGATGCCCTCGGCGGGGGAACCCGATGCGGAAAGCTCCAGCCTGGAGGCAAGCTCGTCAAATGCGCTTGTTACGGCAGCCTCGCTGTCCAGGTTCAGCTTCAGCCCACCGATCTCCGTTTTATGCGCGACCGCCGGTGAAACAACTTTCAGTGCCACCGGGTAACCCAGCGCTTCAGCTGCCTGCAGGGCCTTTTCACTGTTGTGGACAAGCCGCTCCGGCGCCGTTGGGATGCCGTACGCTGAAAGCATCTTTTTCAGCTGGTATTCGCTGACGGAAAAGGATTTCTCCCCCTGAGCCTGTAGTTGGGTGCCGGCTTTGACTTCTGCCGGGGCGTTGAGGTGTTCCGGCAAAAGGCTCCGGCGATACTCCTGCAGCAACTCCCTCGCCCGCTTTTGTTCCGCGCCCGGTTTCCAAAAGGGCGGCTTTTGGTAATGCCTGATCCTTTCCTGCCGCCGGTTGAGCGCGCCCAGGGCCCAGATGCAGTCGTCCATTTCATGGAAAACCGGGAGGCCGGATTTCCGCAGGGATTCGAGCAGCGGTATGATAGACGCTTCGTCTCCAAAGGGCCAGCAGATGGCGATCATGGGCTTGTCGCTCCCTGCATATATCTGGGCGATGCTCCGCACCATTTCATCCCCGCTCCCAGCGGGGTTTATGCCAAAATTCAGCACCAATTGATCAACATTGGGATCGCGTTCCACCAGTTCCAGGCTTTGATAGAGGATCTCCGGCTGGGTCAAGATCTGGGCCGTCAGGTCGACCGGGTTGTTCGCGGCGGCAAAGTAAGGCAGAAGGGCCTGCAGTTTCTCGGTGGTTTCTTCTTGAAAGGACGCCAGCTCCAGGCCGTAGAGCTGGCATTTTTCGGCCAGGAGCACGGCACCGCCCCCCGAGTCGGAGATGACGGCCGTGTTCTTGCCTGGAGGAAACCTGTCGGCAGCGGCGATGATTAACAGGGGGATTATCTGTTCTGTCCCGGGCATGCGGATGATGCCCTTCTGGCGGAAAAAGGCGTCGTACACTTCATCGGACCCGGTCAGGGCGGCCGTGTGCGAGGAAGCCGCCCGAGCGGCTGCTTCGGTCTGGCCGACTTTGATGGCGGCCACAACCTTATCGTTTTCCAGCGCTTTTTCGGCGCTTATTTTAAAGAGGGCACCGTCCTTCTCCTTGAGCCCCTCGATGTAACAGGCGATAATATTCGCCTGGCCGGGGCGAGAACCGGCCATGTGGTCCAGAAAGTGGGGCAGGGCGAGGTCGGCTTCGTTTCCCACGCTGATAAACTGGTCGAAGAGAAGGCCTTCGCGTGCGGCCATCTGGAACATCGTCTGGCCGAAAAAGCCGCTTTGAGAAATAAGGTGAAAAGCTTGCTCATAGTAGCGGTGGTGGTAAAGGAGAGGCATGGCAAAAGAGGCCCACAGCTTATGCGAGCGGTTGATGATACCGACGCAGTTGGGCCCGAGGATGCGCATCCCGCTTTCCCTGGAGAGCCGAAAGATCTCTTCCTGCAGGCCGCTCCCCGTCTCCCCGGCTTCGGCGAAACCGGAGGTAAAGACTATCGCCCCCCTGACCCCTTTCGCGGCGCACTGCTGAAGGACTTCCAGCGTGCTGGCGGCCGCCACGCCGATGATAGCCAGATCGATGCTTTCAGAAGGCACTTCGAAGATGCTGGGATAGCAGGGAAGTCCATCGATCTCGCCGTAATTCGGGTTGACCGGAAAGATTTCTCCCGCATAGCCATACTGGCGGAGCATGAAAAGCGGAATTCCGTTTGGCTTTCTTGCATCCGGCGTCGCTCCCAGGATGGCGATGCTTTCTGGCTGCAGGATCGGGCGAAGGTCTAAGGCGTTTGTCCTGTTCTCCATGTTATTGTCGAGCCTTTTTCCTGAAAAAAAGCCCGAAGGAAGTCCCTCCTTTGTATGATGCGTTTTTTGC
Organism: Syntrophomonadaceae bacterium; assembly: GCA_003563895.1. GTDB lineage: Bacteria > Bacillota > Dethiobacteria > DTU022 > UBA8154 > CSSED11-181. The sequence goes on along the minus strand of PWTK01000112.1, from coordinate 4,026 downwards.
GAAGCAATGATCAGCAGGGCAAAAATTTCACCGATGCAATTATTTTACCTGTTAATAATATATTTCCCGGCCCTCCTTTGTCAAGGGAAGAAGGCTTTTCTTCCGCGTTGACAGGAGGGGATGGGGGTGGGATAATGGTAAGAGTGGCGGCTGTCCAGTATCGGGGGGAATAATTTTCATGTCCGGAGCCCAAAGAAAAGATTCCCGGAGGACGGAGAAACAGCCCGAGGTTGACCTGCTTAATGCGCCCATTCTGCCAGCGCTGCTGAAAGTTTCTTATCCCATCCTGATCGCCATGTTTTCCCTCACCGTGTTCAACGTGGTGGATACCTTTTTCGTCTCGCGCCTGGGGAGTGAAGCGCTGTCGGCGATGGGGTTTACCTTTCCCATCTTCATCTTGCTGATCGCTTTGGGGGCCGGGCTGACCATTGGCGTGAGCTCCCTGGTGGCGCGCTGCATCGGGTCCGGGGAGAGAGATTTTGCCGCGGCGTCGGCCAAGCACGGGGTGGTGATGGCGCTGGGCCTGGGGCTATTGATCACGGTGGTCGGCTACGCAGCGGCTCCTGCCGTCATCAATTTCATGGGCGCCTCCGGCGCGGTTGCAGAAATGGCCAAGGCCTACGTGAGCATTCTGCTTTTGGCTTCCACGGCCAAGTACCTCCTGCATGTCCTGGAAGGCACGCTGCGCGGTGAAGGGTTTACCCGCATTTCCATGCGCATGCTGCTGATCTCCAGCATCAGCAACATCGTGCTGGACCCCCTTTTCATCTTCGGCCCGTGGTTTTTCCCCCGCCTGGAGATCCAGGGAGCGGCGCTGGCGACGGCCCTGGCCTGGTTGATCGGGTGCCTGTACGCCCTCGATTATTATCGGCGTGGAAAAGGGATCTTTACCCTGGATTTTCGTCGTTTTTCTTTCCAGTTCCGTTACGTGCGCGACACCATCGCCGTCGGTTTTCCGGCTTCTCTCACCCAGGGGTTTCTGTCCATCTCGCTTTTCCTGTTTAACCGCATTCTCATGCTGATGCCGCAGGGGGAAGCCCTGGTTGCCGCCTTCGGGGTGGGCTTCCGGCTGGAAGCCCTGGTCATTCTGCCTCTTGTCGGGCTTTCCGCGGGGACCGTGGTCATGGTGGGGCAAAACTATGGGGCCTTTAAGCTGGACCGGGTAAAAGAGATTATTTTCCAGGGCCGCAATTTTATTTTTCTCACCATGGGGGCCTTCGGGCTGGGGGTCATCCTCATGGCTCCTTACTTGATGAGGGCTTTCACCAGCGATCCCCAAGTGTTGGAATTCGGCGTTCAATACCTGCGCATAACAGCCATCGGTTATGCCTTTTTAGCGGTGGGGATGCTGGCCAATGCGGCGTTTCAGGGCATGGGCAACGGCAAGCCGGCGCTGGTGAACGTCCTGGTTCGGTTTATTGGCGTCCAGTTAACCTGGGCCTATGTGATCGCCGTCGTGCTGGAAATAGGGCCGCTGGGCGCCTGGACGGCCGTTTTGGCGGCCAACGTGGTTTACGGCGTGATCAGCGCCACCTGGATTCATCACTCCATTCGCTCCCTGATGGCCGGCCGCAAAGGAAAAGGCGTGCTGGTGGAGAGGGTGCAGCGAAATTAAACCCGCGGCAGGTGGATCTTGCGCATGGATCTTATCGTTTCCATCCTCATTTTGCTTGTGATCATTTTTTGGCCCCGCATGGGCGAACTCCGCTACTACCTGCTGTTCTTTGCAGGGCTGGGGATGCTGCTGCTCGCACTGCTGCTCGCACCCATCCTGCTGCTGACTCCCCTCTTTTACCTGGCGATGATCGTTTTTTTTGTGCTCTCCCTTTACAAGCTTATCAAAAGAAAAAAGGAAATGGAATAGCAGCCCTTGACCGCAGCCGACTGCCTGGGAACGGTGGTGAAGAGAGGATTGCCGCTGGTTTCCCCAAAAGTGCCAATTGGCAAAAAGGGAGCCGTCAACCCTCCACCCCGCGAGCCCCCCACTCCCTGCAGCCTTTTTCGCCCGGCGGCGGGCCGCCAAAAAGATGGGACAAACAGAAAAGGCCGCCGGCGCAGGTCGGGGCCTTTTCTGTTTGTCCGGGGGTTTGAGAACTTCGGTTACGTGGCGGAGGTAGTTCCCCCGTCATCGTTTTTCACAGGGATGGCTTCAACGGCCTCGCTGAGGCGGTGGAAATAAGCCTCCTCCAGGGAATGCTGTTTGTCGAAGACAAGAGTGGCCTTGTAAAGGAAGTCCGATTTATTTTTGTAGCGCAGGTCCATCAGTTTGACGAAATATTTTTCCTTCTCCTCCCAGGAGTGAATGTGATAATAGGAGGTGAACTGCCGGAAAAGTCGGCCGGGCACTGAATGCAGGGCTTTTTTAATCAATGGCGTGTGGATTTTTCTCTCCAGCGAACGGATATTTTCGATCTTGCCGCCAAAGAAATTGAGCGTTCCCAGCATGATCTCCCGCGGCCCTTCGATCAGGAAATCCCAGCTACCCGCCCCGTTCAGGGCGGGCATGACGGCCAGCTTCTCCCTGCCGGGAGAGAGGCCGTACTTTTCTTTCAGCATTCCCTCCACCCGGGTGCGCATTTTCCAGCGCAGCAGGATATAGATCAGCCCGAGGCCAAAAGCGGCCACCGCAGGCCAGAAAGGCGAGCGGTAGAAAAAGAGGATGGGGACGAAAAAGGCCGTCAGGCAGGGGTCTTTAAACATGAGCAGGTTTCCGGCAAAAGGATAGGAAGAAAAGGGCCAGAGAAGGCGTGTGCCGTATGAGTTCAGGTAATCCAGCAAGATGTGGGATAGGGCCCCGGCCAGGGCCCATAAGAAGTAAACCAGGATGGACCCGCCGAAATCAACGTAGAGAATGCCTGAAATAATCGCTGCCAGCACAATGATGCCGCCCAGGGAGTGCGTGGCCCCGCGGTGATGGCGGATAAGATTGAGGTTGCTTCTCAGCATGGTAACGATATCCAAGTCCGGTGTGAGCGCCCCCATCACTGTCGCACAGTAAATGGGGTTGTAAGGTGTGACCGTTTGCCCTGAAAGCGCACCTACCCCCACCCCGACCATCATATGGGTGATGGGTCCCATGTTCTCCCCCCTTATTTCCGCTGGGTTTCAAATAAGACGGCTTTTGCAAGCACACGCCATAACGCTGCGTTTTAATTGCGCTGCCGCGGGTTGGAAAATGAGCTTTTTGAAATAATACGCCTCAATGGCTGCCTTGAAACCTACCGCATGCTTGCTTTCCGCAGCGACGACTTATTGGTTTTCCCGTCATTTCTACAGGCTAAATTTACAAGTATTGTTAAACGCTTCAAATGCTCTTTTTTTCTTGTTTCATTTCTTTCTCCATTTCCTTGATGCATAGGAGTTTATAAAACCTCTAAGATAATGGTAATTTTGGGAGAGCAGGAAAAAGCTGTTTTCGTTATGTTATGAGCGAAGCGATTTTTCTTGAATTCGGGAGGAGAAAAGCTGTTTTCGCTGAACAGCAACACTTGAATCAAAATGAGACCATCATGAAGCTTCGCTTCACCATCAGAAGCCTGAAAATGGTGATGCGCTAATTTCAAAGCAGACTTTTTGGAAAATCCTTGATGGCGACGCTTTCATTATAGCACAGTTGGAAACAAAAATTAAGGGGCAATTGACTTGGGTGTGATTGATTTGGCTGTAATTGATTTATGCATAGGAATTTATAAAACCTCTAAATAATGGTAATTTTGGGGGAGCAGGAAAAAGCTGTTTTCGTTATGTTATGAGCGAAGCGAATTTTCTTGGGCAGCGGTGGAAGGTTTGGGGAAGCCCCGACCTTTCAGGCGCAGGGGATGCCCGGGCCGCGGGCAGCGTTTCCCGGCACCGGCATTCGTCCAGGGTCCGGCAATTGTTCATGCTGCCGGCTGTGGCATAATAAAATCTGGCTATCAAGCTTAATCAGGAACTCCGATTTAAAAGCCTCATGATATGGTCATTTAACAGATCCTCAGCACATTATCTTGTGAAGTCCATCTAAAGCCTTGAATATACAGGCCTCGT
>PWTK01000050.1 GCA_003563895.1 Syntrophomonadaceae bacterium | reverse complement strand
GACACCTGTCATGCACGGAGTAATTTCATTAATAACCAGAAAAAAATCCTTTGAGTCCTTAGCTTCTTTTCCTTGTTTGGATTGTTTTATCTCACAATCAACTGTCCCTCATTTTTTCCAACACCTGAAAAATGACAAAGCCTCGTCTGTCACACCGTCTTCTGTCACACCGTCGCAAATACAACTATAATCTTTCACATACGCATAGCAGCCACTTCTTTCAAGGGTGCGGCGAAACGCCCGGCGGCTGCGGTAGACAAGAGATTTCACAGTAGCCAGGGAAACATCAAGCGTTTCCGCGATTTCTTTATAGGACTGGCCGTTAATATCCCGCATCACCAAAACCGCACTGTAACGCCGGGGAAGATGGTACGTGAGAAGGTGCCTGATGCACGATTCCAGTTCTCTTTTTACAACAGTTTTTTCTGGGTTGGCAGTTCCGTCAGGGGCCGGTAGATAATCCAGTATGGTTGACGTGTGATATTGCTTTTCTCTTTTTTGCGTAAGGAATGTGTTAAATAGAATTTTTGATAGCCAGGTTTTTATGGATGCTTCGTTGCGGAAGGTTTCCCCGTGCTCTAATGCTTTCAGGAGCGTGTCCTGCAGAAGATCGCGCGCATCTTCCGTATCTTTGGTGAGCCGGCATGCGATACTGTATAGATAATCTTCATAACCAATAATGAAAGAGGGCATTTCAGATTTTCTATCTCTTTTGCTCATAAGCTTAACACCTACTTTTTATTAATATAGACTCAGTAACACGCAAAAAGTTACATGTATTTTAATTTTTTTTGAGCCAAATGTTTGCCGGCATCCGACATGATCTTTCGCCCTGCGGCAGTTAAAGTTATTCACTTAAGCTACCACAACAATAAAAAATGCGATTGCCCTTGAGCCAGCACAAAACGAGCAATCGCAACACCAACCTAAGATTGGCGGGAGTAGATGGGAATCGAACCCACCGTGGATGGAGCGCACCCACCACTGGATTTGAAGTCCAGGAGCGCCACCAGGCCGCTAGCTACTCCCGCGTGAGGCTGAAGCCCCGTTTTGCAAGGCTTCGGCATATTCATTATACCTGTGCAGGTTTTAAAAATCAAGCCCAAAACCTTTCCCTTTAAAAGCGCCGGGGCAGCTGCCATTACGAAAAGGAGAGCCTTCGAACCATGCGGCGCAAGATGCATCCGGGCGAATTTGTTTCTTTGTGCTGGAAGGAATAAGTCTGTTGGAAAAGGAAGTATAGTAGACAAAATCGCCCGGCTTGAAGGGCGCTGCAAAAATGAGGGTATTTGGGAGGGCAAATAAAGAAACCTTTTCCCTGCGCTCTCGATTGAGAGCGCAGCGCAAGGAGGAGCCGCCTCGACGGCTTTGATCCTAAAGGCCCTAATGATATAATTTAAATTGCAAAACAGGCAGAAAGGGTGAATACGTTGAAACCAAACAGCAGTGAAATGGAACGGGCTGCCTGGGATGCCAGGGTCAAATTGAATTCCGAGGAAACCAATGAACTGCTGGAACATTCCCGGCTTGTATTCGAACAACTGGACTCCATCCCGGAAAGCGAACTGGACACCCTGCAGGCCACCTGTTACGGTCACAGTCAGCCCAACACCGTGCGAGAAGATACCGAGGAAGCCTCGCTGCCGCTGTCATTGTCGCTGGGAAATGCCCCCGATGCGGACGAAAGCTGTTTCCGCGTCCCCCGCATCATCGAAGAGTAAGGGGCGGCGGTTTGCTCCAAAAGGCTCCGCCAAAAACAGGGGAAACCCGTCTTGCCCGATCTGGCAAGTGATGCCCCGGGGCAGTCCCCCATTTCTTGAAGGAAAGGAGACTTCGCTGTGAATTTACGCGATATCACGGCAGCAGAACTGACCGCCCAGGTCACAAATGATTCCGGCCTGCTCAAACCGGTATCCGAAAGCCTCTACGACCTGCACGAAAAAGGCCGGGATTTAAATGTCTTTATCTCATTCGACAAACAACACCTTGAACAGGAAACGGCAGCACTGGCCGCAAGGCTTGCCCGTGGGGAGCGCCCTTCCCTGGCCGGGATACCGGCGGTGCTGGCAGACAATATCTGTACCGTATTTTATCCTACCACCTGCGCTTCAAAAATGCTGGCGGAGTACCGCCCCCCCTTCAGCGCCCGGCTGGTGGAATCGCTTCAACAAAAGGGCGCGCTCATCACCGGCAAGACAAACATGGAGGAGTTCGGGCTTGGGTGCTCGGGGAACAGTTCTCATTACGGGGTGGCAAAAAACCCCTGGGAGGCCGAAAGGACGGCAGGAAGCGGCGCTGCAGCGGCCGTCTCAACCTCCTCGGCTCTTCTTGCCTTTGCGACCGACACTGTAGGTGAGCTGAGGCAGTCGGCCTCTTTTTGCGGCGTGCTCGCCATCAGGCCCTCTTACGGCAGAATATCCAGGAGCGGGGTCATCGATTATGCTTCTTCCATGGAACAGGTAGGTGTTGCAGCCAGAACAACCACCGACCTGGCTTTAGCCCTGGAAGCTGCAGCCGGTCCCGATCCGCGCGACCCCACCTCACTAAAAGCAGAAGCACCGCCCTACGCCTCTCTGCTGGAAAGCGGGGAAGGCAAACTGAAAGCGGCGGTCCCGGAGAGCTGGGACCGGACCTCTGGCCTGGAAGATGGAGTGAAAGATTGCTTTCAGTCTGAACTGGAACAGATCAAAGCGATGGGAATCGAAGTCGATTTTGTCGAGCTGAAACATTTCCGCGAAGCCCCCCTGGCCGCGGCAGTCATCAGCGCCGTGGAAGCCTTCTCCAACCTGGCCAACATGGACGGCGTGCGTTTTGGCTGCCGCGGCAGCGCCGCTTCGCTGCAGGAGATGTATACCGTCAGCCGCAGCGAAGCGTTCAGCAGCAAGCTGAAGAAGTTCATCGGCTTTGGCGCCCTGGTTTCTTCAGAAAAATATTATCGGAAGCACTTCTTGAAAAGCCAGCGCATGCGCACGCGCATCAAGGATGAACTGGCGGCTTGCTTGGAGGAATACGATCTCCTGCTAACCCCCACCACTCCCTTTGCGGCTCCCCTGGCCGGGGGAAGCTTGGACGCCTTCCATCTGCTCGACCCGGCCAACTTCTACACGGCAGCCCCGGCCCTTGCCGGCCTGCCCGCCCTGACCTTTCCGGTCTATACCGACGACGGCTTGCCGGCCGGGCTGCAGCTTATCGGCGAAACAGGAGATGAAACCGCTCTTTTAAGGGCCTCCCTGCGGTTGGAAAAAGGGCGCTCACCGCTTAAATTCCCTGAGCCGGGCTCCATGTAACTGGAGGTGCTTGTTTTGCAGAATATGGAAACCGTGGTCGGACTGGAAGTCCACGTAGAGCTTTTCACCACCACCAAGCTTTTCTGCGGCTGCAGCACGGCTTTTGGGGCCGAACCAAACAGCCAGGTCTGCCCCACCTGCCTGGGCCTGCCCGGCGGCACCCTGCCCCGGCTGAACCAGCGGGCTGTAGAGTATACCATCGAGGCGGCGCTGGCTTTAAACTGCCGGATCGCGGAAAAGATCACCTTTGACCGCAAAAATTATTTTTACGCCGATCTGCCCAAGGGGTACCAAATATCCCAGTTCTTTTCTCCCATGGGCACCGGAGGTTATGTCGAGATCAATCTTGATGGCAAAATAAAGAAAATCGGCATACACCAGATTCACCTGGAAGAAGATACTGGCAAGCTTTTCCACGCAGGAGATGACATCCTGACTTCTGCATACAGCCGCGTTGATTTCAACCGAGCCGGGGTTCCGCTGATCGAAATCGTCACCGAACCGGATATTCGCTCGGCCGAAGAAGCCCGTCTGTTTTTGCAGAGGCTGCGCAGCATACTCCGCTATATCGACATCTCGGACTGCAAAATGGAAGAGGGTTCGATGCGGTGCGATGCAAACGTCAGCATCAGGGCTGCAGAAGGCAGTGCGTTGGGCGACAAAACAGAATTGAAAAACATGAACTCCTTCCGTTCCGTTTACAAGGGCATAGAATACGAGGTCGAGCGGCAGTCCGGCGTTTTAAAAGAAGGCGGCAAAGTCATCCCGGAAACAAGGCACTGGGACGAATCGAAAGGGATCACTACGGCCATGCGCAGCAAATTTGTTTCTGCCGATTACCGGTGCTTCCCGGACCCCAACCTCCCGCCCCTGGAAACCCCCGCGGAGTGGGTTGAAAAAATAAAGGAGAAAATCCCCGAGCTGCCCAGCTCCCGCTCCCGGCGGTTTATAGACGACTACGGGCTCCCCCCCTATGATGCCGAGGTGCTGACCGTTTCCAGGGGCCTGGCCGATTATTACGAGAGCGTGCTGCGCTATCACAGGGATCCCAAGGCCGCCAGCAATTGGATCATGAGCGAGTTGCTCCGCCTGCTCAACGCCGCCGGATTAGAGGTGGACGAATGCAAAATTCAACCGGAGGCCCTGGGCAAGCTACTAAAAATGATCGGTGATGAGGTCATCAGCGGCAAAATCGCCAAGACCGTCCTGGAAGAAATGTTCGCCAGCGGCGAAGACCCTGAAGCCATCGTGGAGCGCAAAGGGCTGGTCCAGATATCTGACGAAAGCGCGCTGGAAGAAATAATCTCCCGGGTGCTGGAAAACAACCCCAAGTCCGTGGAGGACTACAACCAGGGCAAAAAGAAAGCCATGGGTTTCCTGGTGGGGCAGGTCATGAAAGAAACCGGGGGAAAAGCCAACCCCCAAAAAGTAAATGAATTATTAAAAGAAAAGCTGGACGGGTAAATGTTTGCCGGCGCAAAGCTTGTCTCCCTGCTTGCGTACCCGTCCCGGCGCTTCTTGTGCAATTCTCCAGCAGCCTCGGAATAGAGAGGGGGTCAGTTGATTCTGAATGTCGGGGGCGGCTGCTCGGGATAAAAAAGTAAAAAGCGTGCCTGCCATTTTCGTGTTTTTAAACGGCGAAAGCATTTGATTTTTCAGAAACAGTACAATTCATTGAAGTTTAGCAGTATCCTATCTGCTGCTTTCTGCTGTTTTCGGATCCTGTTGCGACAATTAAAAAGCTGGATTGGAGGAGGTGATCTTTGTGAGCAGATCCTTTTTCTACATTACCGCCGGCAGCATGGAAGAAGCCGAAAAGCTGGCTGCGGTGCTTGTGGAGGAAAGGCTGGCTGCCTGCGCCAACATCTTCCCGAAAATCAAATCCTTCTTTTACTGGCAAGGGGAAGCACAATCTGAAGAAGAGGTGCTGCTGGTGGGCAAAACCAAAAGCAGCCTGGTGGACGAGCTGGTGGAGGCCGTCAAAAAACACCACTCCTATGAGCTGCCCTGCGTCATAACCTGGGAAATAGGGGGCGGCAATCCCCCCTTCCTGGAGTGGATTGACGCCGAAACGAGGTAAGGCCGGGGGGTTCCCGGCCTTTTTCTTTGCAGGAACAAATAAGGTGTTCGCCGTTATTTTTTGGATTGTTCCCGTTTTTGCAGCTCTTCCTCCACCAGCAATCTGCGTAAGACTTTGCCGACCAGGCTTTTGGGCAGTTCACTGCGAAACTCCACCAATTGCGGCACCTTGTAGCGGACCAGGTTTTGAGAGCAGTGCTGTGGGACAGGGCCGTCAAGCAGGATTAATCAGGCGCAGGAAACGGGGGCTTCAATGGCGAAAAGCTTTATGCAGCATAAAGAATTCAGCCGGGATGTGTGAGCCCTGAAAGCAATGGCCTGTTCTCTTAATGAACCCGCTTTTTGTTCGGCGAATGAATATTATGCCGGGCTGCTGAGCCTGCTCACCCGGGGCGAATGCGAGCTGGTTGTTCTGCCTGCGCACAGCGCCCTGCTCTTTGCCGAGCGGTGCGGCCTTCTGGGCAGCCCGGAGAGCTTTTTCAGCGCTTTCAGCGCTTATCTTAAATGCTGCGCTGAGCTCACCCCCCGCTTCCTGGAAGTGCACACAGAGCTCGCCCGCTCGGCCGGGGTTTTCCTGGTGCCGGGCACGTTCCTGGAAATAGACGGCGCCAACTGTTACCACAGCTCCGCCCTGATCGGCCCGAACGGTGAAATCTGCGGCAGGCAGCGCCAAACCCACCTCTCCCGGGAAGAACGTGCCGCCGGGCTTTCCCGGGGCGCAGAGCTCCGCACCTTTTCCACTCCGTCTGGAACCGCCGGCCTGGTGGTAGGCAGCGACGCCTGGTACCCCGAAGTCAGCCGTATCCTCGGCTTACAGGGAACAGATATTGCCTGCCACCCGGGAAGCATCCCCGAGAGTTTCAGCCCCCACTATCAGCTCTGCGGAATGTGGAAGGAAGTACAGCAAAACCAGTTTTTTGGCATTGAAAGCCAGCTGAGCCCTACCGTCGGAGGCGAAAATTTTCAAGGTCGCTGTGCCATCCATGCCCCCTGTGAAATGACCGAGGACAAAAGCGGTTACCTGGCCCTTTCCAGCAACAAGGAAGGGCCCGCGGTAAGCGCTTTTTTGGACTTTCAGGCGAGACGGAAGGCGATCCGGGAATACCCCCTGTACGCTTTCTTAAACCCGCCTGCCTACCGCCGTTACCTGCCTTCCCTTTACCCATCGGCAGGAAAGGAGAAGGAGTGATGGAGATGGGATGGAAAGAAAAGGCCTTCCAACGCTACCTCCTGTGGAAAGCCCGCCCGAAAAAGCTGGAAAGGCACCTGAACAAAAAAAAGGCCTCTCCCGCAGGGAGCAAAGTATCCCCGGAAAAGAAAGGGCGCGTTCGGGGGGCAGCGGTGCAGCTCAAGCTGAAGCTCCATCACGATCCCCTGGGCTTTGCCGAAGAAATGCGGGTGCTTGTGGAAGAGGCGGCGGACAGGGGGGCGCAGCTGGTGGTTTTTCCAGAATACAACGGGCTGCAGCTTTTGGGGATGCTTCCCGGGGTCATGGAGCTTACGTCCCGGGCAGAACAAGGCGGCGGGGGAAAAAATGCCCCTGCGGGCCCTGCGCAGGGGCATTCCGTGCTGGATGTTTTCCGCTTTGCTGCGCCGTTTATCGAAAGAACGACGCTGAGCATTTTTTCCTCGCTGGCCTCCCGCTGCGGCCTCTACATTATGGCCGGCAGCCTGGTCTGCCTGGATAACGGAAGCGTGGTAAACCGAGCCTTCTTGTTCGACCCGGCAGGAGCACCGATAGGGTTTCAGGACAAGGTCCACCTTTTCCCCACAGAGCAGGAGTGGGGCTTTCGGCGGGGCAGCCGCTTTGATGTTTTTCCTACCGCCATCGGTACGCTGGCCATGCCGGTCTGCATGGACGCCACATATTTCGAAACCTTCCGCATCCTCAGCCTGATGGGGGCCCGCATTGCCCTGGTGCCCATTGCCAATGCCGAACCCTATAACGAACACCTGGCCCTGCGGGGCATCTGGCCCAGGGTCCAGGAAAGCCTTATTTTCGGGATAAAAAGCGCCCTGGTGGGCCGCCTGCTGGAATTTGAGTTTACCGGGAGGGCAGGCCTTTTCGCCCCCCTGGAGCTGACCCCTCGCGGCGATGGAGTCCTGGCCGAAACCAACCAGCACAGCGAAACAGAACTGGTGCTGGCCGACCTGTACCTCGAAGCGCTGGAAGAGCTGCGCAGGGGACACCCCGTTATGGGTGATATGAACCCGCCCCTTTACCGCCGCTACTTCCCCCGCGTTTATGAGTCAGCACCCCTGCCCGCACATCACCCTCCGGGTAACGCAGGAAAACCAGAAGACCGATCAGGATAAAAAACGCCGCTGCCGGCCCGGTCAGCTGGACCCCCAGGGGATTGGCGGCGGTCTGGCCAAAAAGCTGCAAAAGAATCCCCGTGAGCAGTGCCGAAAGCCCCATGATGACTTTCAACGCAACGCCCTGCGCCCCGAAATACATGGCTTCGCGACGTTCCCCGGAAAGCTGCTCCTCCAGGTCCGAAACCGCCGCCACAATTGCGTCGGGCACTACGAAAAGGACCGCCAGGGGAATACCACCCGCGCCCAGCACCAGCAGGGCAAAGCCTTCCGAACCCAACAGGGGGAAAGAGCGGCCGATAAAATAAAACAGGGGGAGAATGACCACAAAGATCAGCATGGCCAGCACCATCACCCGCTTCAGACCCCATATTTTGGAATACCTGTTTACAAAAGGAAAGGAGAGGGCGGCCACGCCGAAAACAGCTCCGAAATAAAGGGCGGTGGCTTCTTCGGTTAAACCCAGGAGCACGGTCACATAAAAAGGGACGCCCAGGGTAATGATATTAAAGCCGAACCAGAAAGCCATGTTCCCGACCAGGTAAAT
>PWTK01000014.1 GCA_003563895.1 Syntrophomonadaceae bacterium | reverse complement strand
TCCAACTTCTCCAGGGCCTTCTGGCGGTACTTTTCAATATCGCTTTCGCTGTGCCCTCTGTCCACCACGTGCAGCAAAATGACGCGGTGCAGCTTGTCGGCATTCTCCAAAAACTGCTGGAAAATACCCAGGGAAGCCTCGGAAAAGTCGCTCGGCAGCAGAACCGTCGCCCATTTCTGCAAAAAAACGGGAATGCGGCGGGTCTTCTCGCCGAGGGTGATGTATTTTTCCACCAGCACCGGTTTGCTGGTAAGCCTGATCAGCTCGTTCACGGTGCTGCCGAGGAATATTTCCCGGATGATGCTCTCCCCGATGGCGCCGATAAGGACCAGGTCTACATCTTCATTTTCCGCCGTCCTGGCGATCTCCTCGGAAGGATGCCCCATGGGAATGAGCAGGTGCACGTGAATTCCTTCTTCTTCAATGGACTTGATCTTCCCTTCAATCCGCTGCTTAAAAACCTCCCGGTAAGAATCGGCGCTTTCGCCTTTTAGGATTTCCACGTCAACCACGTGGATGATCAAAAGCTCTTCCAGCCCCATTTTTTTCAGATCCGGAATGCAGTTAAAAAGCTCCAGGGCCGCCGAAGAAGAATCCATTGCCAGTAAAACCTTTCTGAACATAGCTCCCGGTCTACAGTAACCGGCCCACCTCCTTTTACCAATTTCTGGGGGACATCGCGTTATTCATTTTGATCCTTGCGTCAGGCTTTCAATTTACACTTTCCCCAAACAAAGCGGGTTTCCTGCCAAACCTCCCGGGTAAACCGAAAAGAAAACTCTTTCCCGAACATCCTTTTACCAAAATTGATTTCTAAGTCAAAAAAGGCGCCGCGTGCCGTGGGGGGCAGCAGGGAGCAGTTTCAGGATCCCGGTTCCAGTGCTGACGCATGACTTTTAAAATCCAGGCTTACAGGGATTGCAGCGAAACAATTTTTCGCGCTGTAGTGCCAACAAAGTTGTGAAATATAAGGGTTGTAAGCATTTTTCACGCGTCAGCTCTGTTCCGGTTCCCGCCTTCTGCACAAAAATATATAGGGTCTTTCCGAGAGGCTTCCTGCCTCCATTTAATTTCACGGTACCGACCTGTCCGGGTTGGGCCCAAAAGGAGCTTTGGACATCCTGTATGGCCCTTTTATTAGATGAGGGTCTCACCCAAAAGCTGCCGCGCCTTTTCGAGCTGGAATTTTACCGCCGCCTCAGCCGTTCCGCCGCGGCACTTTTTGGCTTCCACCGCCTGCCGGTAGTCCAGGAGGCGGCAAGCTTCTTCCGAAGCAAGTTCGGGGTGAAAGGAGGAGATCTCATGGGCAGAGAGCTCACCCAGATGTTTTTTTCCGCTTTCCAGGCAGTAGCGCACCAGCCCTCCCACCACAAAGTGGGCCTCGCGAAAGGGCACACCTTTTTGGGCCAGGAAGTCGGCCAACTCCGTAGCCGTGGAATAATCACTTTCAAAGGCCTGCTCGATGCGTTTTTCGTTTACTGTCACTCTGCCCATCATCGCCGTAAACACGTTCAAAACATTTGCCACGGTATCGACCGTGTCAAAAAGCGGCTCCTTGTCTTCCTGCATGTCTTTGTTGTAGGCCAGGGGAAGCCCCTTCAAAACGGTGAGCAAACTCACCAAGTTGCCGTAAACTCTTCCCGTCTTGGCGCGGACCAGCTCGGCCACATCGGGATTTTTTTTCTGCGGCATCATGCTGCTCCCCGTGGTGAAGGCATCGTCCAGTTCAATAAAGGAAAACTCCTGGGAAGACCAGAGAATCAGCTCCTCGCTCAGCCGGCTCAGGTGCATGATCAGCACGGCGGCGCTGCTTAGAAACTCCAGGACAAAATCCCGGTCGCTCACGGCATCCATGCTGTTCTCGTAGAGCCTGGCAAAGCCCAGCTCACGGGCAACATCTTCCCGGTCGACAGGGAAGCTGGTCCCGCTCAGGGCGCCTGCACCGAGGGGCATAATGTCGGCCCTTTTATACGTCCCGGCGAAGCGCTCCCGGTCTCTCTGGAGCATCCAGAAATAAGCCATCAAGTGGTGGGAAAGCAGTACCGGCTGGGCGCGTTGGAGGTGGGTATAACCGGGAAAAACAACTGCCAGGTGTTCCAGCGCCAGCTGAAAGATCGTTTCCTGGAGGCGCTTTATACGCTCCATCACCCCCAGGGTTTCCTTTTTGACAAAGAGGTGCATGTCCAGCGCCACCTGGTCATTCCGGCTGCGGCCGGTGTGCAGCTTTCCTCCGACGGGCCCCACCTTTTCCACCAACCTGCCCTCGATGTTCATGTGGATGTCTTCCAGGGAAAGGTCGTAGGGGAAAGAATCCGAACGGATCTCCTCTTCAATTTCCTCCAAACCCCGCTGGATCAAGCGGGCCTCCTCCTCCGCAATGATGCCCTGCTTGAGGAGCATGCGGCAGTGGGCCCTGCTCCCCTCAATATCCTCCAGCGCCAGCCGGTGGTCAAAGGAAAGAGATGCCGTGAACGCTTCCACCGTTTCATCCATGCCCTGTGCAAATCTTCCTCCCCACGGCTTTTTGCGGGCTGCACCAACTTTTTTGTCCCACCCGGGTTTTCCCTTCTTCTCTTCTTTATCCACTTTCTCAGTCCACCTCGTCCCGCCATGTTTTCCGCAGCATGCCGTCGACCTGCAGGGGCAACCCAAAGAGGTTGATAAACCCGTCGGCATCCCGGTGGTCGTAGAGCTCGTCTTCCTCGAAGGTGGCCAACTGCGGATCGTAAAGGGTGTAGGGAGAGCTTCTCCCCGTGACGTTAATATTTCCCTTGTACAGCTTCAGGCCCACTTCTCCCGTCACATGTTCCTGGGTGCTCTCGATGAACGCATCCAGCGCTTTGCGCAGGGGAGAATACCACTGGCCGTAATAGACCAGCTCGGCATACCGGCCGGAAACCATTTGTTTGAAATGCAGGGTTTCGCGGTCCAGGGTCAGGTGCTCCAGCTCGCGGTGCGCATCGTAGAGAAGGGTGCCGCCGGGGGTCTCGTACACCCCCCTGGACTTCATGCCTACCAGGCGGTTCTCTACCATGTCCACCCGCCCCACGGCATTGCGGCCCGCAATTTCATTGAGCTTCGTCAGAAGATCTGCACCGTCCATGGGGACGCCGTTTAGCGCCACCGGCACACCCCGGCGAAAGGCAATCTCGAGTTCCTCCATCCTGTCCGGCGCATCCTCAGGCGAGCGCGTCAGCAAAAACATGTCCCCGGGGGGCTCCCGGGTCGGGTCTTCCAGGATACCCCCTTCATAACTAAAATGCCATAGATTGTGATCCATGCTGTAGAGTTTCTCAGCGGTAACGGAAACGGAAATGCCGTGCCGCTCAGCGTATTCGAGGGCATCTTTCCGGGAGCGGATTTTCCACAGCCGCCAGGGGGCGATGATTTTCAACTGCGGAGCCAGGGCTTTGACGGCAAGCTCGAAACGGACCTGATCGTTGCCTTTGCCTGTTGCACCGTGGGCGATGGCCTCGGCCCCTTCTTTTAAGGCAACCTGCACCAGGCCCCGGGCGATGAGGGGCCTGGCAATGGCCGTTCCCAGCAGGTATTTGCCTTCATATACCGCTCCCGATTTCAGCAGGGGAAAGAGGAACTCCTCCACGAACTCCCGCTTCAGGTTTTCAATATAAACCCTGGAAGCCCCTGTTTGAAGGGCCTTTTCCTCCAGGCCCTCCAACTCTCTCGCTCCCTGCCCTATGTCAGCAGCAAAAGCGATCACTTCATAACCACATTCCTTTTCAAGCCATTTCAAAATCACAGAAGTATCGAGTCCGCCCGAGTAAGCCAGCACTACTTTGGGCATAACCGGTATCACCATCTTTCCGGGTTTACAAGAGGACGGGAGACGGTTCTCTGTTCCATCCTCAGCAAATTTTAAGCGCTTCTTCTTCCTTGAAAAATAAACACGTTCTCTTGTAACACCCTTTTTCCTAAGTTATAGCGGAGCAGCAGGCTGCTTTGTCAACACTGCAGTTTATCCTTTATTACGGTTTCCAGGTTTGGCATCCCTATTTCCTGCAATTCATAACGCACCCGTACCGCCGGCTTATCAATTTTCATAAGTCTTCGAAGGTCTATCGGGGTCCCTATTACAACGACATCTGCTTCTGCATTCGCAATTGTCGTCTCCAATTCTTCCATTTGCTTCTTTCCATATCCCATGGCGGGAAGCACATTTGTCAGGTGGCCATAATGATGAAAGGTGTCTAAAATGCTGCCAACCGCATAAGGCCTCGGATCCACCAGTTCAGCTGCTCCGTGCTTTTTTGCGGCAATCGCCCCTGCCCCGTATGTCATGTCACCATGGGTTGCCGTCGGGCCGTCCTCAATAACCAGCACTTTTTTGCCGTTCAGGATGGCGCCGTTATCAACGTAAATCGGGGAAGCCGCATCAATGACCACCGCTTCTGGGTTTGCTTCACGAATATTCGCGCGGACTTTTTCAATATTTTCAGGACTGCTGGTTTCCACTTTGTTAATCACAATTATATCGGCCATCCTAAAGTTTGATTCGCCCGGATAAAAGGCCAGCTCATCGCCTGGCCTGTGGGGATCAACCAGGGTCAGGTGGATATCGGGTTTGAAAAAGGGGAGATCGTTGTTGCCCCCATCCCAGAGTATGACATCTGCTTCTTTTTCGGCTTGCCCGAGGATCTCCTGGTAGTCAACCCCGGCATAAACGACAAATCCTTCATTCAGATGGGGCTCGTACTCCTCCCTTTCTTCAATGGTACAGTGGTGTTTTTCAAGGTCATCATGGGAAGCAAAGCGCTGGCAAACCTGTTTTTCCAGGTCGCCATACGGCATGGGGTGCCGCACAACAACCACCTGTTTGCCCAGGTCTTTTAGCACCTTTGCCACTTTTCGGGTAGTTTGGCTTTTGCCAACACCCGTTCGAACGGCACAAACGGCAATGACAGGCGTATCGCTTTTCAGCATTGTATGGTCATGTCCCATTAACCTGAAATCTGCACCGGCTGCAAGTATTTGAGACGCTTTGCCCATAACAGATCGATGCGATAAATCGCTGTAAGCCAATACAACCTGGTTGACCCGATGTTCTTGAATCAATGAAAACAGTTCCGATTCATCATATACGGGTATCCCTTCGGGGTAAAGCGGGCCGGAAAGGGAGGCCGGATACTTTCTGCCATATATATCCGGAATTTGGGTGGCCGTAAAAGCCACCACCTCATAACGCTCATTGTTTCTAAAGTACGTGCTAAAATTGTGAAAGTCCCTTCCGGCAGCACCCATTATTATAACTCTCTGTTTCACAGTGTATCATCCCCTTTAAAAGTAACGCCTGCTAACTGCCCGGGCATTATAATTGATGGCTCATTTAAACTGGTGTTGTTATTCTGAAGAAAAGGTTGTACCTCAAAAACGAAAGAGACCACCATGAAGCTTCGCTTCACCATCAAAAGGACGAAAATGTTCCCTTTCAAACAGGAAATTCACAGCGGCGGAATTGCATTTTCAGGGCAGGCAGGTAATTGAGGGCATTCGAAGCCATCAACAATACTGGTTAAATGAGCCTAATTGATTCCCCTGCAAAAACTCGGCAGCCGGGTTGATAAAGAGCTGTTCCCCCACGTAACGGCGATAATATGCACGATATTTGGTATCAGCACTTAATGATCGAACCCAATTCAGGGCTTCCCTCCGCTTACTGATTCAAAAGTGCTGCTCTGAAAACAGAGAACCGGGGCAGCCTGCGCCATTGAAGCTAATGCTCTGGATTTGAGTGCCTGTGAGGGCAACAGGAAAAACAACAGTTCGCTTTAAATGAGCTTTTTTTCCCGCTCCTTGATCAACAGCACCAGCAGCGCTTTTTGCGCGTGCATGCGGTTTTCGGCCTGTTCCCAAGCCAGGGAGCTTTCTCCTTCCAGCACTTCGGCCGTTATCTCTTCTCCCCGGTAAGCCGGCAGGCAGTGAAGCACCACGGCGTCCGCCCCGGTCCCTTGCAGCAGCGCGCCGTTCACCTGGTAGGGCTTGAACAATTCCAGGCGCCTTTTTTTATCCTCTTCCTGCCCCATGCTGGCCCATACATCGGTATACACGGCGGCAGCGCCTTCCACCGCCCGGGCCGGGTCCGACGTGATCAACACCTCAGACCCGCTGAGGGCCGCATTCTGCCGGGCTTTTGCTTCGATCTCTTCACGGGGTTCAAAGCCGGGGGGGCTCCCCACGCTGATGTGCACACCCATCAGGCTGCAGCCCAGAAGAAGGGAATGCGCCACGTTGTTGCCGTCTCCCATATAAGCGACCTTCAGTCCCCGCAAGTATCCAAAGTGCTCCTGGATCGTGAAAAGATCGGACAGCACCTGGCAGGGGTGCAGCAGATCGGTCAGGCCGTTGATGACGGGCACGGAGGAGTGGGCGGCCAGCTCTTCCATTTCCCCGTGATCAAAGGTGCGGATCATGATGGCGTCCAGGTACCGGGAAAGCACCTCGGCGGTATCCCGTACGGGCTCTCCCCGGCCCAGCTGAAGCTCCTGGGAGCTTAAAAAAAGGGCGTGCCCCCCCAGCTGCCACATGCCGGCCTCGAAAGAGACGCGCGTCCGGGTGGAGGGTTTTTGAAAAATCATGCCCAGGGTTTTGCCTTCCAGCAAGCGGTGCGGCTCCCCCCTCCTGTGCCGGGCCTTTAGATCGCCGGCTAAAGTCAGGACGGTCTCAATCTCTGCCGCCGAAAAATCCTGCAGCGTCAAAAAATCCTTGGCGCGGAGTTTTCCCATCGCTCGTTTCCACCTCCTAATCCGGTCAAACCGGTGAAAGCCGGTGCTGTAAAGCCGGGTTTGGTGATGACCTTTTTTTCTTGACTGCTTCCGGCAGCTGCCGCCCGGCAAGTCAGGAACCGTCACTTTTTATGCGTCACTATTTGTTCTCCAGCAGGACTTCAGTCAAGATGGCCAGGGCTTTTTCTATCTCTTCCTGTTTGACGTTCAGCGGAGGCATCAAGCGCAGGACCCGCTCGCCGATGCAGTTGATGAGAAGCCTCTTCTCCTGGCATTTTCTCTGAATCTCTTTGCCTTTGTCCTCGTTCAGCTCAACCCCCAGCAGCAGGCCCTTCCCCCGGACTTCTTTAATGAGGGCGGGGAGTTTTTCCGTCAGCCGGGAAAGTTCGCCTTTTAAGTGCTCCCCCTTGCGGGACACTTCCTGCAGGAAGTCTTCACGCCCTACCTGTTCCAGGACCACCTGGGCCGCCGCGCATGCGACGGGGTTTCCTCCGAAGGTGGAGGCGTGATCGCCTGGGGAAAAGCCCTTTGCCACCTCCTCCGTGCAGAGCATGGCCCCGATGGGAAGGCCGCCTCCCAATGCTTTGGCCGCGGTAAAGATGTCCGGCAGCACACCGTAGTGCTCGAAGGCGAAGAGCGCCCCCGTCCGGCCCATTCCGCACTGGACTTCGTCAAAGATGAGCAGCAGTTCCTGTTCGTCACACAGCTGCCGCAAGCCGGCCAGAAACTCGCCCGTGGCCAAGTGAATCCCGCCTTCTCCCTGCAGGGGCTCCACCATCACCGCACAGGTTTTCGCGCTCAGCTGCGATTTAAAGGAGCGCAGGTCATTAAAGTGAGCATAGCGGAAACCCGGAAGAAGGGGGGCAAATCCCTTCTGCGCCTTTTCCTGACCCGTGGCCGTCAGGGTCCCCATAGTGCGCCCGTGAAAGGAATTGAGGGCGGTGATGATCTCGTAGCGGTCTTCCCTGTGGAGGGTGCGCGCGTATTTGCGCGCCAGCTTTATGGCGGCTTCGTTGGCCTCGGCGCCACTGTTGCAGAAAAACACCCTGTCCGCAGATGTCCGCTGCACCAGGCTCCTGGCCAGCTTGATCTGCGGTTCCGTGTAGTAGAGGTTGGAGGTATGTATCAGCCGCTCCAGCTGCTCGCATGCCGCTTTTACTACATCCGGAGGCGAATGCCCCAGGGCGTTGACGGCCAAACCTCCCACAAAATCCAGGTGTGCCGTGCCTTCTTCGTCCCAAACATAGCTCCCTTCCCCTTTGACCAGGAAGGGCGTCAGTTCCGGCTGCCGGTTGTAGACATTAATCATGTACTGCGCTTCTTCATTTTTGAGCATCGCTTCGCATACCTCCTTTTTCAAACCACCATGGTCCCGATGCCTTCATCGGTGAATATTTCCAGCAGCATGGAGTGACTTAAGCGGCCGTCGATGATGTGTGCCCGGGAAACATTGTTGTTCAGGGCCCGCACACACGCCTCCACCTTGGGGATCATGCCGGAGGATATTTCTCCGGAAATGATCATCTCCCGGGCTTTCCTCCGCGAAAGAGAGGAAATGAGGGCTCCCTTTTCATCGGGGCTGTCAAAGATCCCTTCCATGTCGGTCAGGAGGAGCAGTTTTTCGGCGTTCAAGGCCGACGCCAGCTCCCCCGCCACGTGGTCGGCGTTGATGTTCAAGCTCTCTCCGTCTTCGCTCACCCCGATGGATGAGATGACCGGGATGTAATTGTTCTCATTGAGGGTGTGGATCACCCCGGGGTTAATCTCCACAATGTCCCCCACAAAACCCAGATCGACATACTCTTCATCTTTTGTATCGCTATCCACCCTGACCGGCGCCCTCTTCCGGGCCACCAGCATGTTGCTGTCTTTCCCGCTTAAACCGACGGCCTTGCCGCCGTACTGGTTGAGCAGATTGACGATCTCCTTGTTCACTTTCCCCACCAGCGCCATCTCCACCAGTTCCATGGTTTCCCTGTCGGTAACGCGGAGTCCTTCCACAAACCGGGCTTTTTTGCCCAGCCGTTCCATGAGGGTGGTAATCTCCCTGCCGCCCCCGTGGACCAGGATGGGGTTGATGCCGATAAATTTTAACAGCACCACGTCCTGGATGACCGATCTTTTCAACTCTTCGCTCACCATGGCCTGGCCGCCGTACTTGATGACAAAGGTCTTACCGGCAAAATTGCGAATGTAGGGAAGCGCTTCGATCAGCACCTCGGCCTTGGAAATGAGCTTTTCCATTCCTTCTTTATCCACCCTGCAGTCCCCTCCTTTCTCATAACGCCCGCTTAACTCCGGTACGCGCTGTTAATTTTTACGTAGTCATAGCTGAGGTCGCATCCCCATGCTTCCAGGGTTTTCGTTCCCGCCTTGAGGTCGATTACGATGGGGATTTCCCTGCCGCTCAACACCCCGGCGGCCTTTTCTTCATCGAACACCAGCCCTCTGCCGTCTTCCATAACCTTCACATCTCCCAAAAAGATGTCCACCTTCCCCGGGTCAAACCGGGCGCCGGAATAACCCATGGCGGTAATGATCCGCCCCCAGTTGGCATCTTCGCCAAAAAAAGCCGTTTTCACCAATGCGGAATTCAGCACAGACATGGCCAGCTTTCTTCCCTGCCCGTAATCCCGGGCCCTTTTCAACTGCAGGCAGAGCACCTTGGTCGCCCCTTCGCCGTCTGCGACGATCATGCAGGCCAGCTCGCGGCAGACCCGCTCCAGCGCCCCCCGGAACCCTTCTTCCAGCGATGGGTCGGCTTCACCCCTCCCTGCTGCCGGCGCCGTAGATAAAAGAAGCACCATGTCGTTGGTGGAGGTATCGCCATCAACCGTGATCAGGTTAAAAGTTTGCTCCACCGCTTCTTTTAAAAGCGCGCCGGCCTTTTCCCGGCCCAGGGCCGGGCAGTCGGTGGCGATAAAGGCCAGCATGGTGGCCATGTCGGGGCAGATCATGCCGGAGCCCTTGGCCATGCCGCCCACCACAAAGGATTCCCTCCCTGCGTTGACCCGGTATGCGGTTTCCTTGGGCACCGTATCGGTGGTCATGATGGCCTCCGCAGCCTCGTGCCCCCCCTCCGGTGAAAGCAATTCTTTTGCGGTTCGCAGGCCGTCGAAAAGTTTCTGCATGGGCAGGTAGACCCCGATGACGCCGGTGGAGGCCACCAGCACTTCTTCCTTTTTAATGCCCAGTTCGAGGGCGGCCGCTTCGGCGGTGGCGAGCGCATCGCGATACCCCTGCTCACCCGTGCAGGCGTTGGCGTTGCCGCTGTTGATGACAACCGCCCGCACCGGATTTTGAATGTGTTTCTCGGTGAACAGCAGAGGCGGCGCCTTAACGCGATTGGTGGTAAAGGTGCCCGCAGCTGCGGCAGGTCCCTCGCTGTAGAGGAGGGCCAGGTCCCGGCCGCCGTCTTTTTTGATCCCGCAGCGTACCCCGGCCGCGGCGATCCCGGGAACAGCGGTGATCCCTCCGGCTATTTTTTCTATTGTTATTTCCACAAGCCATCAACCTCCTCCAGGACACGCTTCAGGGCTTTATGGGAACCGTTTTCAACCCCCTGTTCTCCTCAAACCCCGCCATCAGGTTCATGTTCTGCACCGCCTGTCCGGCAGCCCCCTTCACCAGGTTGTCAATGGCAGTAATTACCACCAGGCGCCCGTTGCGCTCATCCATCTTCAGGGCGATATCGCAGTAATTGCTCCCGTAAACGGCGCTCGTTTCAGGCACAAGCGGTGGGGGGAGCAGCCTGACGAAGTCTTTTCCCGCGTAGTAGCCGCTGAACAGCTCCCTGATCTCATCCTCGCCCCGCCGGGACTTAAGCCGCAGGTAGATAGTGCTCAGGATGCCCCGCACCATGGGGACCAGGTGGGGCACGAACGTAAAGGAGAGCTCTTCACCGGCCAGCGCGGACAGCTCCTGCTCCATCTCCCCCGAGTGCTGGTGGGCGGCCACGCGGTAGGCCTTAAAGTTTTCGGCACACTCCGGAAAGTGGAGCGCCTGGGAGGGGTTCCGGCCGGCCCCGGAAGCCCCCGACTTGGAATCTACCACCAGGGTCTGCCAGTCCAGCAGCCCCTCCGCCGCCAGGGGGGCCAGGCCCAGCAGCACGGATGTCGGATAACAGCCCGGGTTGGCTACCAGCGAGGCCTTTTTTACCTCTTCCCCCTTCAGCTCGGGGAGCCCGTAGACCGCTTCAGTCAGATATTGCGGGGCGGAGTGCTCTTTTTCGTACCATTTCCGGTACCGTGCGCTCTCTTTCAACCTGAAGTCTGCCGCCAGGTCTATCACCTTTCGCCCCTTTTCCAGGAGCCCGGGCACCAGGTGCATGGACTCGCCATGGGGCAGGGCAAAAAAGAGCAGGTCCGCCTCTTCGGACGCTTCTTCTGCCGAAAAGGAGCGGCAGAGGGGGTCGATGATGCCCAGGTAATGGGGATGGACCTCCGAGAGCTGCCGTCCCGCATGGCTGTGAGAGGTGACATAGCTGAGCTCCACCCCTCCGTGGGCATAAAGGAGCCGGACCAGTTCGCTTCCTGTATAACCTGTAACACCGATAATTCCAGCGCGCAACAAAAACGGCACCCCCCTTTAATGAAGAACGCCTCTCCCCCTGCTGTAAGGGCGAGAGGCATCCTTACGGTTTCACCTATCGTCAAAGGCCTCTAACGTATGCAAAGCAGTCTCTTGTAAAACCGGGCCTGGCGAAAAGAGGTTTACCGAAAAGCCCGCCCACCTCAACGAACGAACCGGGGAGCAGATGCGTAACAAGAGCCCGGTGGAAAGAGGGGCTGCGCCTCCCCTGTACCCCTTTGGAACAACCACCCTGGAAAGCTTGACAGATGCCGCTGAACACAGCAGGGGCACCTCCAAGACAGGAGCAGTGTCTCCAGGCCCTTTCCCTTTTTCACCGATCGCTTCCTTAATGTGTTAATGTTACCACCCTGCCCCCGAAAAGTCAATACACGCGGTTTTTAAACGGTGCTGAAGTATGAAAAATGCTTACAACCCTTATATTTCACAACTTTGTTAGCACTACAGCGCGAAAAATTGTTTCACTGCAATCCCTGTAAGCCTTGATATGCCTGTATTTTATAAGTCATGTTCAGTCCTGGTTTTTAAACGGGGATATTGCCGTGTTTCTTGCGGGGGCGCTCTTCAAATTTGCTTTTCAGGCTTTCCAGCGCCCTGATCAGGTGCCCGCGGGTATGGCGGGGGTCAATCACATCATCGATCCAACCGCGGGCCGCCGTGATAAAAGGGTTGGCGTAGCGCTCGCGGTACTCTTCCACCTTCTTCTTCCTTTCTTCCTCCGGATTTTCCGCCTTTTCAATGTCCCTGCGGAAAATGATGTTGGTGGCCCCTTCCGGCCCCATGACGGCAATCTCCGCCGTCGGCCAGGCAAAGGCGAAATCGGCACCCAGGGAGCGGGCATTCATGGCGAGATACGCTCCCCCGTAGGCTTTGCGCAAGATGACGCTGATCTGGGGCACGGTGGCTTCGGAGTACGCGTAAAGGATCTTTGCCCCATGGCGAATGATCCCCCCGTATTCCTGGTTCACGCCGGGCAGGT
This sequence comes from Syntrophomonadaceae bacterium, assembly GCA_003563895.1. Lineage (GTDB taxonomy): Bacteria > Bacillota > Dethiobacteria > DTU022 > UBA8154 > CSSED11-181. The sequence goes on along the minus strand of PWTK01000014.1, from coordinate 13,838 downwards.
ACCCCGGCACATCCACGAAGGTGATCAAGGGAATATTAAAGCAATCGCAGACACGCACGAAGCGGGCGATCTTGTCCGAACTGTTAATGTCCAGGCACCCGGCCAGGAACCTGGCCTGGTTGGCGATGATCCCCACCGCCTGGCCATTAATGCGGGCAAAGCCCACCACCGCATTCTTGGCATAGTGCTCATGAACCTGGAAGAAGTCGCTGTTGTCAACGACCCGCTTGATGATCTCCACCACATCGTAAGGGCGGTTCGGGTCCGCGGGGACCAGTTGGAGCAGTTCTTCTTGGCTCAACTGGGGCTCGGCCGGAGGCACGGCGGGCGGATCGTCCAGGTTGTTTTGGGGGAGGAAGGAAAGAAGTTTCTTCAATTTCTCCAGGCAGTCCTGCTCGTTTTCGGCCTTGAAATGCGCCACGCCGCTGGTCTCGTTGTGCGTGGAGGCGCCGCCCAGCTTTTCCGGGGTAACCTCTTCCCCGGTTACGGCCTTGATCACCTGGGGACCGGTGATGAACATGTAGCTGGTTTTATCCAGCATCAAGACAAAATCGGTCAGGGCGGGGGAATAGACGGCACCCCCCGCACAGGGCCCCAAGATCACCGAGATCTGCGGGATTACGCCCGAGTAGATGGTGTTCCGGTAAAAGATGTTCCCGTAACCGTCCAGGGACATGACGCCCTCCTGGATCCGCGCGCCGCCCGAATCGTTGAGGCCAATAAAGGGCGCTCCATTCTGGGCAGCCAGGTCCATGACGCGGCATATTTTGGAGGCATGCATCTCGCCCAGTGAACCCCCGGCGACGGTAAAATCCTGGGCGAACACGTACACCAGCCGCCCCCCCACGTTGCCGTAACCGGTCACAACACCTTCCCCGGGATAGGGGATATCGAGGGTGCTGGCATCTTCCAGGCCCGTCTGGACAAAAGCGCCCAACTCGACAAAGCTGCCCGCATCCAGGAACTGTTCCAGCCTTTCCCTCGCTGTCAGCTTCCCTTTCTCGTGCTGGGAGGCAATCCTGTCGTCGCCGCCTCCTTTGAGGACGATTTCTTTTCTCTGCTGCAGTTCTTTTAACTTGTCTTCCACTGCGCAAGGCACCTCCTAATTATTCATCTCTCTCACAGAGTTCCAGCAAAACCCCAAAGGTGGACTTGGGGTGGAGGAAGGCGATGCGGGCGCCGCCTGCACCGTAGCGCGGCGTCTTATCGATCAGGCGCACCCCCTTTTCCTCCATCTCCTTCAATTTTTCTTCAATATTATCAACCCTCACAGCCACATGCTGGATTCCCTCGCCTCTTGATTCGATAAACTTGGCCACGGGGCCTTCCGGATCGGTCGATTCCAAAAGCTCGATTTTGCTTTCGCCCACGGGAAGGAAGGCAATCCGGACCTTTTGCTCTTCCACTTCCTCCACGCCGGTTGATTGGATGCCCAGCGTCTCTTCGTAAAATTTCAGCGCTTCCTCCAGGTTTCTCACCGCCAGGCCGATATGATCGATCTTCTTCGGCATACTCCGTTCTCCTCCTTTCAGGATACTTGTTCACGAATATAATTAATGATCTCTTCCGTAGATGTCCCGGGGGTATAGACTTCGGCGATGCCCGCTTCTTTCAAAAAAGGGATGTCCTCCTTGGGAATTACGCCCCCGGCAATGACCAGCACATCTCCCGCATCCTGGCTCCGCAGAAGTTCGACGACAGGTGGGAGGAGATCCATGTGGGCACCGGACAGTATGCTGATGCCGACTACCTGCACATCTTCCTGGATGGCGGTTTCCACGATCTGCTCCGGGGCCTGCCGCAAGCCGGTATAGATAACCTCCATACCCGCATCCTTAAGCGCTTGTGAAATCACCTTGGCGCCCCTGTCGTGACCGTCCAGCCCGGCTTTGGCCACCAACACCCTGATTTTCTTTTCGCTCATCTTTCATCCGCTCCTTTCCCCGTGAGCTAGAGTACAACCTGCTGCTGGAATTCACCAAAAATTTCTCGCAACACGTCACAGATTTCGCCAATGGTCGCGTACGCCTTAACCGCCTCTACGATATAGGGCATCAGGTTGTTGTCCGTCTGGGCCACACTGCGAAGGTTTTTGAGCGCTTCGGCCACCTTCTGGCCGTCCCGCTCCTGCCGCAGGGCAGACAGTTTTTCCACCTGGCGCTCGGCCACGGCAGGGTCCACTTTCAACAGGTCGGTGGGGTCTTCATATTCGGAGACAAACTTGTTCACCCCGATGACAACCCTGCTCTTTTCTTCCACTTCTTTCTGGTACTCGTACGCGCTCTTTTGGATCTCCTGCTGCATATACCCTTCTTCGATGGCTTTCACGGCGCCGCCCAGCTCGTCGATGCGCTGAATATAATCCATCACCTGCTGCTCGATCTCGTCGGTCAGGCTCTCTATAAAATAGGACCCGCCGACCGGGTCGACCGTGTCGGTCGCGCCGATTTCATACCCCACCACCTGCTGGGTACGCAGGGCCATCAGCACAGCATGTTCGCTGGGCAGGGCCAGCGCCTCGTCGTAAGAGTTGGTATGAAGCGACTGGGTGCCGCCCAGGCAGGCGCTCAGTGCCTGGAAGGCCACGCGCACAATATTTACCATGGGCTGCTGCGCTGTAAGGCTGCAGCCGGCGGTCTGCGTATGGAAGCGCAGCATCTGCGAGCGGGGGTCTTGTGCGCCGAAGCGCTCTTTCATGATGCGGGCCCAGGCCCTGCGCGCAGCGCGGAACTTTGCGATCTCTTCAAAAAAGTCCTGGTGGGCGTTAAAGAAAAAGGAAAGCCGCGGAGCAAACTTATCCACCTCCAGCCCGGCCTTGACCGCAGCATCCACATAGGCAATCCCGTTGGCCAGGGTAAAGGCGATCTCCTGGACCGCCGTAGAGCCGGCCTCCCGGATGTGATAGCCGCTGATGCTGATGGTATTCCAGGCCGGCACCTTTTCCCCGCAGTACGCGAAAGTATCCGTAATAAGCCGCATGGAAGGCTCCGGCGGGAAAATATAGGTTCCCCGGGCCACGTATTCTTTCAAGATATCGTTCTGGATGGTTCCCCCCAAGTGCTCCAGGGAAACTCCCTGTTTTTCGGCCAGGGCCAGGTACATGGCCAGCAGCACCGCGGCCGGCGAATTGATGGTCATGGAGGTAGTCACTTTGTCGAGCGGAATGCTGTCAAAAAGGGTCTCCATGTCCCACAGGGAATCGATGGACACGCCAACCTTGCCGACCTCCCCCCGGGCCATGGGGTGATCCGAATCGTAACCGATCTGCGTCGGAAGGTCAAAGGCGATGCTGAGCCCTGTTTGCCCCTGCTCCAGCAGGTAGCGAAAGCGCTTGTTCGTTTCCTCGGCGCTGCCGTAACCCGCATACTGGCGCATGGTAAAAAGACGCCCGCGGTACATGTTGGGCTGCACCCCGCGGGTGAAGGGGTATTCGCCCGGAAAACCCAGCTGCTCTTCGTAATCAAACCCTTCGATCTCCAGCGGTGTGTAAACCGTCTGCACAGGGATATAGGAGTCTGTCACAAATTTTTCCTTGCGTTCCGGCCGTTTTTGCAGCCTCTTCTCCAGGAGTTTATCGAAGGCTTCCCGCTTTTCCTTCAATCTCTCCAGCTTTTCTTTTTCAAACACAGAGCTTACCTCCTTTTTGAAGATCAAGAAAATACAAAAACTTCAATTCACCCTTACCCCAAAATCTCCTTTGCCAGCTGGGGCACCTGGAAGGGCAGCTCGGCTACTTTCACCCCGACCGCTTCCAGGGCTTCCACCTTGGCCTGGAAGGTTCCTTTGCCCCGCTCAATAATGGCGCCGGCATGGCCCATGCGCTTTCCTGGCGGCGCGCTCTTGCCGGCCAGGTAGGCCAAAACCGGCTTGCTGACATGCTTCTCAATATACCGGGCCGCTTCCTCCTCTGCGGTGCCGCCGATTTCGCCCACCATGACGATAAGCTCCGTCTCCCCATCGGCTTCAAACTGGGCGAGCACATCGACAAAGTCCAGGCCGACGATGCGGTCCCCCCCCAGGCCGACCACGGTTGAGGTCCCGTATCCGGCATCCTTCAGGTTGGCCACGATCTCGTAGCTGAGGGTGCCGCTTCGGGCCACCACCCCCACCGGCCCCGGCACATAGAACTGGTTGGGCATAATCCCGATCTTGCATTTTCCCGATGAGACAATACCGAAGGTGTTCGGGCCCACCACCACCGCACCCCGGGTGCGTGCATTAGTGATAAGGTGTGCCGCGTCCTGTACGGGGATTCCCTCTGTGATGGGGGTGATCACCTTCATCCCGGCATTCAACGCTTCCAGCGCGCCGTCCAGGGCAAACGCGGCGGGCACAAACAGCACGGAGGCATCGGGTTTTTGTTCTTCGCAGGCGGCTTCAGCGGTATCGTATACGGGAACTCCTTCCACCTCCTGCCCGCCTTTGCCGGGAGAAACGCCTGCTACGATATTTGTCCCGTAGGCCAACATCTGCCGCGTGTGAAAGGACCCCTGATTTCCTGTAATTCCCTGTACCATCACCCTGGTTTTTTCATCGATAAAGATAGCCATAAGCAGCCCCTTTCTGTTTTTTTAGCGGCAAAGCCAGAAAAGGGCTTGCCACCTCCTTCCTCCTGGATGTAAATCCGGATCATACGCTCCTGTATATTGATCGCAATGACATTCTTTTTCGAGGCCGCTAGCTCGAAGCCAGCTCTGCCGCCTTTTGCGCACTTTCCTGCATGGTCGGGTAGGCATCCACACCCGTTTCTTCCAGGATCTTTCTTCCTTCTTCTTCATTCGTTCCCACCAGCCTGAAAACAACGGGCATGTCGATGCCTTTCTCCTTTTTGACCGTCGCGAAAGCGTTCGCCACATCGTCGCAGCGGGTGATCCCGCCGAAAATATTGATCATGATCACCCTGGGTTCTGTAGCCAGAAGCAGCTCCAGGGCGCGGGCCGTCTGTTCTACGCCGGCACCTCCACCGGCATCCAGGAAGTTCGCCGGCTTTCCGCCGTAGTAATCGATCATGTCCAGGGTGGCCATGGCCATCCCGGCACCGTTTGCCATAACGGCGATATCGCCCTCCAGTTCCACGTAGGCCAGGCCCAGCTCGTTGGCCTTTTTCTCCAGGTCGGTTCTTTCCTCAACCACGGGGAGGTCCTTCTGCCGGAACAGGGCATCGTCATCGATGGTAACCTTGGCGTCGGCTGCAAGGAGCCGGTCGCCGCTGACCACCAGGGGGTTGATTTCTACCAGCTCGGCGTCCCTGGCACAGAAAAGCCTGTAAAGCTTTACCAGGATCGCGCCGAATTCTTTGGCCTCCGTTCCTTTTAAGCCCAGGCGCCGGCAAATTTCCCGCGCCGCAAAGGGCTTCAGGCCGATGGAAACATCCAGCGGATATTTCACGATCAGTTCTTCCGGGACTTCTTCGATGTCCATCCCGCCTTCAAGGGAGGCCAGCACCACCGGAGAGCGCAGCGCACCATCGATGGTGATGGACAGGTAATATTCCCGATCGATCTGGATTTTGCTTTCCACCAGGACGCATTCCACCGGATAGCCTCCGATTTCCATTTGCAGGATGCGCTCCGCCTCCTCACGCGCTTCTTCGGGGGGGTCGGCGAAGGAGATGCCGCCCGCTTTGCCGCGTTTTCCCGCCAGAACCTGGGATTTAATGACGACGGGGCCGATCTCCGCAGCCGCCCCCTGTACCTCTTCCGGCGTGGTGGCGACACGTCCTTCAGGCAGAGGGATGCCGTGTTCACGGAACAAATCTTTTCCCATGTACTCAAACAGCTTCATCTTTCACAATTCCTCCTTCCTGGTTATCCTTCGGCTGCCGCAGCCAAAGGCTGCAGCGTAAAGGCCGGATCCCCAACAAACGCGGTTGTTTTTGCACAGAAGGCCGCCGGGGCCGCAAGCCTCCCCTGCAAGCGGCGAATTCACCTCTCCAAAGGCTGCCTCGGGCTGGCAAAGCACCTTTCGCACGTCAGGCCCCGAGTCATAGAGTTTTGCGTATCAATGGTAAAAATTACTGCGAACATTGAAAAAACTTACGGCACTCCCCTCCCCGGGTTGGGGGAAAGGCAGCGGAAAAACGTGGAGCGTTTGCTCAGCGTAAGATCCGGTCCTCTTCTGTTCTGCTACAGGTTCGCCTTATACTTTTTAATCTTGTTATAAAGTGTGGCCAGCGAGATGTTCAGCGCTTGGGCAGCTTTTTTCTTGCCATCCAGGGTTTCCCCGTAACGCGCCAGGGCAGTTTTCAGCATCATCTGCTCCATTTTGTCCAGCGGGATGATCTCGGAGAACTGGGGCATCTCCATGGTGCTGAACTTCACGATATAGGGGGCGAGGATGTTTTTCTCAATGGTGGGCCCGTCGGCCAGAATCATGGCCCGCCCAATGATAAACTCCAGTTCTCTCACGTTGCCCGGCCAATCATAGCTGGTGAGAAGCTGCATGGCTGAAGTGGATACGCCCCGCACTTTTTTGCCGTACTTGCGGTTGAACCTGGAAACGAAATGGTTCACCAGCAGGGGGATGTCCTCCGGCCGGCGCCTCAGGGAAGGGATTTTCAACTCCATCACCTGCAGCTGAAAATAGAGCTCCTCGCTGAAACGCCCCCGCCGTACAAGCTCTTTTAAGTCCTGTTCTGTGGCGGCGATTAACCTGACATCCGATTTGATCTCTTCCTGACCGCCGAAGCGGCAAAACTCCTTGTGGCGCAGGAAATTCAGCAGCTTCTCCTGAAAATCCTGGTTGATCTCCCCCAAGTTGTCCAGGAAGAGGGTGCCTCCGCTGGCCAGCTCAGCCTTTCCCATCTTGGTGCGCACCGCCCCGCTAAACGCCCCTTTTTCGTAGCCAAAAACCTCCCTGGTAAGAAGCGATTCGGGAACCGCGCTGCAGTCCAGCTTGATTAGGGGGCGTCTCGAGCGCGGGCTGGCGTGATGGATGGCGTGGGCGAACATTTCTTTCCCGCTGCCGCTTTCTCCCGTGATGAGAACGAAGGAATCGTTTTTGGCGGCCTGTTTGGCCATATCGACGGTGGCCTTAAAAATCTTGCTGTCCCCTATGAGGTCGGAAAAGGTATGCTTGCTGCCGGTCAGCTGGTCGATCCTTTCGTAGAGGTTTTCGATGATGACGCTGCTCCTCTGCAGCTCATCCGCCATTTTTAAAATATCCGTCACCGGCTGGAAAACGACCACCGCTCCTTCCATTTCCCCCTCGACCATGATAGGGGCGGCGTTGGAGATCACATCGGCATCCGACCCGCCCACGCGGGTGCGGTAACCGGTGACCGGTTTCTGGCTGATGAGAGAATGCGCCAGCGCACCTTGGGGGGATACATCAAATATATTCTTCCCCACCCGCTCCTTTTCCTTGATGCCGGTAACGCGGGTGAAGGCGGGGTTGATGTATTTGATGTTGCCGTCGTTATCGGCTACCTCGATGGCTTCCTGCACGGAGTTCAGGATGGCCCACAGCTCGCTTTTCAGCTTTTTGGAAGCCAACAGCTCTTCTTTCGACTCCAGAAGGGACATCAAAAGCTCGCCGGGGCGCGCATGCATGGCGGTCACGTGGGGCGGTTTCAGCTCGTCCAACACGCGCCCCGCCTCCTTGGAATCGGATACGTTGAGAACCACCTGGAGCTCCGGTATGGAAAGGAGCTTTGCCAGGTCATTGGTGGCAAAGAAACGCTTTTTCTCCGCGTGCTTGAGCCACGAAAAATCTCCCGTGATATCGGCAATGCCGACAATGGATACCTTGTGCTCCATCTCTTTCAAGACCTTAAATGCTGATTGACCGCTGTTGCCCGCCGTTACCAGGGCCACATTGATCACCACAACCATCACCACCTAACGAGTACCCTTTACCCTTAGAATATTCGTAAATCTTAGAAGGATTCCTGCCTGCCTCACAATTTTTTTTCAAACTCGACAATCCTTTTTTCCTGTGATATACTTTCTTACACGTTTCATTTCACCTGATCCATTCCCTGGCCATCAGCGCCATTTGCCCGGCAACGGAGGGGGGCTGGGACTGGCCGGGGTTTGCTGCACTGAACCCGGCAGGCTGAACTGCCAGGCAAGGCAGGCTTCTGTTGATCAGGCATGAAACAACGATTGCTGAAAAAAGGGGATAGCATGAACGTTTTCGCTTTAATCGGTCCCAGCGGCACCGGTAAAAGCCACCGCGCTTCGCTGCTGGCATACCAGGAAGGAATTGAGCATATTCTCGATGACGGATTGTTAATTAAAGGCAGCCAGGTACTGGCCGGTTTTTCCGCCAAGAGGGAAACCACCCGCATGGGAGCCACCAAAAGGGCCATTTTCCACGATCCGGAGCAAGCCCGCGAGGTGCGGGAAAAGATCAAAACCGTATCCCCCAAAAACCTCCTCATTCTGGGCATTTCTCAGCGCATGGTAGAACATATTTGCGAGAGGCTCGACCTCCCCTACCCCATCCAAATATTTCACATTGAAGACATCGCCTCTCCGGAAGAGATCGCCCGGGCGGTAAAAACGAGGGAAAAAGAGAACCGCCACGTCATCCCCATCCCGACCTTCGCCATTGAGAAAGATTTCAAGGGCTTTTTGCTCGATCCCATCAAGGCTCTTTTTTTGAGCAAGATCCATTCCCCTTCTCCTCCCCATGCCCTGGAACATTCCATCGTCAGGCCCCTTTACAGCACGCTGGGCAATTACTTTATCTCTGCACACGTGATCGATCAAATTGCCGCGCACACCGCAGAGGAAGAGAAAGAAATCCTGAGGGCCCGGAGAAGTTCCCTCGTTTCCACCAACAACGGGATGATACTCAACATGGATGTTGTGCTCAAGCTCGGAGAGGAAAACATCCCGTGTCTGCTTAAAAGATCGCAAAAAAAGATCAAAGAAAACCTGGAGTATTATACGGGTTTCCAGGTTTGCGAGGTCAATATCACCGCCAGGCGTATCGTGACGGACCTGGACCAGCACAAGCAAAAGAAAGCCGGCAAATAGGGCGGGCGGCGGGCGGTGCCATTGAGGCTGCCGCTGCGGCGCCCCTAAAAGCTGTTACAACTGCAGTCCCCCGACAATAAGGGAAAGCCCCTGCCATCTGCATCCGCACGGATGCAGATGGTTTTTTTGTGGAAGCTTATTTTACCCAAATGTTGATATTATATTGAATAGATAGGGGTTGTTGCTGCGCAAAAAAGGAATGAAGCAGCGAATAATAAAGCAATTTGATTGGTAACAATACGGGTATGAAAGATCCTTTGTGGACAAAACAAACAACGCCGGGCAAACCGGCATCAGACGAAAAAGCACCCCTGGACTCACCGCCGGTCCCCTGAGGAAAGACAAGACCGCGTAAACCTGGACCTCCTGGCCGATGCACTTACCTGCAGACCTCCGCGGAAAGCAAGCATCCCGGCCCTTTGTTTTTGTCCTGCCCCTGCTGCGGTTTACAGCGCCCCGCAACCCCCCGCGGCCCATGGCAGTGAGGGCGCAGGGCTCGACCGACCTGAGGGAAGACAGAGCCACGTGTGCCTGTGACACCCGGACAATACCCTCACCCCGGCTGCCTGCGGAAAGCAAGCATCCCGGCCCTTTGTTTCTGTCCTGCCCCTGCTGCGGTTTACAGCGCCCCGCAACCCCCCGCGGCCCATGGCAGTGAGGGCGCAGGGCGCGCCGTCAGTAATGCGCCCGCTACTTAACATGCCGCACCTACTCCTCCACAATGCGGTGGTCATGGGTATAGACGTTCAGGCGCCGCCCGCGGGCAAAACCCACCAACGTGACGCCCAGGTTGGAAGCCAGCTCCACGCTCAGAAAAGTCGGCGCGGCACGGGAAACGATGAAAGGCACCTCCAGCTTGGCCCCCTTGATGACAATTTCCGAAGAAAGGCGGCCGCTCGAGAGCAGGATCTTGTCGCCCAGCTCCACATCGTTCAGGATGCACTCCCCGACTATTTTATCCACGGCATTATGCCGGCCGATGTCCTCGCAGCTGAAAAGAAGGCTCTTCCCGTCAGCAAGCGCCGCGCTGTGCACCCCCCCGGTCTCCCGGAACAGCCGCGAACCCTCGTGCATTTCGGACATCAAATCCAGCAGGATGCCGGCCCTCACCTTCAGAGAAGACTCCACGGGTTTGCTCCGCAGGGAGTCCAGGACGTTAAAAAAGACGGTGCCTTTTCCGCAGCCGGAGGTTATGGTCCGTTTCCCGTAGAGCTTCTCCACCAGCTCCGTGCCGCCCGAAGTGTCCACATACACGGTGCTCTCTTCCACCCTGACCCCCCTCAAATCGGCAGAGGATTCGATGAGCCCTTCCGAGCGTAAAAACCCGACTGCCAGGGCCGCATAACGACCCGGGGAGCAGAGCAGGGTCACAAATTCCCGCTGGTTTAAAAAGATGGTCAGGGGGACCTCTTCCACCACGCGGTCTTTCTCGGAAATCCGTTTCCCGCCCTTATAGCGCAAGATGTCGATTTCTTGAAAACCACCGGGGGCTTTGTTTTCTTTTTCATCACGGCTCGCCATTTTTTCAAGCCCCTTTGCTCCATTTCAAACCTCACGGCTGCAGCCTCAGCTGAACAGGTCTTTTCACGGGTTTTTGATGAGTTAAAATCGCCATTCAGTTATTTTTTCAGGGATCCAATTTAATTTCAGGTGCATCAGCAAGCAACTTCGAGAAAATAACAGCGCTTGAACTTCAATGAACCTGGACAGGCCACGTCAGAAGCTAACCTGGACAAAGCCTGTGCCATGAAAGCTGAATTTCAAAATGACCCCTTCTAAACATAGTAAACATCAGCGTTCACACGATCGCTTGAAAAAGTTTTGCCAAATTTACAAAGAACTTGAGAACTAAGGACCTAAGGGTTGTCAATGGATGGATATAAGGTTCTGCAAATTGGCCCAAAACTGCGTTCTCCAGAGCCTGCCCGTGAGAGCATTTAAAAAACGACCCTCGCATCGACCGCCTTATAGCCATCAGGGTAAACCAGGATCGGGTTTAAATCCAGCTCCTTAATCCAGGCGTGATGCAGCGAGAGCCTGGAGAGGTGCATCAGCAAATCCTTTAAAGACCCCGTATCGACCGGCGGATTCCCGCGGTAGCCTTTCAACAGCATGCTGCCCTGCAGCTCTTCCAGCATGCCCGCAGCATCTTCCTCGCCCAGGGGCGCCATCCTGAAGCTGACATCTTTAAATACCTCTGTCAACACGCCTCCCAAACCGAACATGAGCACCGGTCCAAACTCCGGCGTGTTCTGCACGCCGGCGATCACTTCGAGTCCCGGGGGTGCCATTTTTTGGACGGTTATTTTCCCTTCCGGGTCGTCCAGCCCCTGCAGGGTTCGCTGCAGCTGCCGGAATGCCTCTTCCAGATCCGCTTCGTTCCCGATCCCGGTTGCCACACCTCCGAACTCGGACTTGTGCAGCGCTTTTTCCGAGGCCAGCTTCAGTACTACGGGAAAGCCCAGCTGCCGGGACGCGGCGCGGGCCTCATCCAGATCCGAGACAACGGTGCAGCGCGTTACCGCCACCCCTTCAGCAGCCAGAAAATCCTTGGCCTCGTGTTCCAGGAGGACATTCCTGTGCAGCCCCTGCAGCCCATCGGGAAGCGCGGCAGCAGGAACTTTCAGATCGGCGGGGAAGCCTTTTCTTTCCATTTCTCTCAACCATCTCCCGCGCCAGATCAAGGCCGATGTCCCCCAGGCCGACTCTTCAGGGGAGGCGTAAACGGGAATCCCCTGGGCTTCCAGTTCCTCCCGGTCCCTTTTAATCTCGGCTTCCCGGGACAGGTAGCAGGCGACCACCGGCATGCGGCTATCCCGGTGAACCTCGGCCAGCTCTGCGCTGGGCAGCGGCCAGATGTCGTGTTTGACATAGATACCGATCAGGATGTGAATCCCCGGGTCCTGCAGCAGGCGCAAAGAAAGTTCTCTGTAACGAAAGGCCTGCAGGCCCAGCCCCACGGCATCCAGCGGGTTGTTTAAAATGACCGGCACCTGTTCACCCAAAACCTCATGGACCGAGTCCAGGGTTTCGGGAGAAAGGGGCGGCAGCTCCGCTTCCGTCTCCGCCAGCTCTTCGGCGATGACAATGCTGGGCCCGGCCGTGTGCGTTAAAATCCCTACCCCCGGACCGGCCGGGAGGTGCCGGGCCGCAACCAGCGCCTGGCAGCAGGCCACCATCTGGTCAGCGCTCTCCACCGTAAAGATGCCGGCCTGCCGGAAAAGGTCCCGGTACATGCGGTAGGAACCGGCCATGGTGCCGGTATGCGTCAGGGTCATTCTTTCCACCGCGGCCGAGCGCCCGATCTTGTAGGCCACCACCGGCTTGTGGGGAACCACCTCCGCCGCTGCTTCCAGTAAGCGGCGGCCCTCTTCTGTCCCTTCCAGGAAAAGGCCGATCACACTGGTGTGGGGGTCTTCCGCCAGGTAGTAGAGATAATCGGCCGGCTTCAGCACTGACGCATTGCCCATTCCAAACCACTTGCTGACCCCCAGGTTCTGATCCATCGCCCGAAACAACAGAGACAGTCCCACGCCGCCGCTCTGGCTGATGAAGGAGACCCTTCCACGCCGCAGGGGAAGGGAGTAAAAAATAGCGCACAGGTCGGCATGGGTGTTGATCAACCCCAGCGTGTTGGGGCCCACCACCGCCATACCGTATTTGAGGGCGGTTTCGACCATCTGCCGTTCCAATTCCCCGCCTTCCGGGCCGACCTCCTTGAAGCCCCCGGAGACACAGGAAAGTCCCTTGACACCCAACTCCCCGCATTTCTGAGCCTCTTTGACCGCGGCCTCCTGGTTGACGGCCAGCACGGCCAGGTCTACCGGGCCGGGTATATCCTCCAGGCGGGGGTAAACCTTATAGCCCAGGATTTCCTCGTAGCGGGGATGGACGGGATAGATTTCCCCCGCATACCCGCCCTCGACAATGCTGTTCAAAAGGTTGAACCCCACCTTTTCTTGGTCGGGGTTCGCCCCCACCACGGCAATACTCCGGGGATAAAAGGCTTTATGCATGTTTTCCAGCGGTATCGAAGTGCTCATCCAGGCCTTCCTTTCCGGCCAGGAGGCCTTTTCTGTACTCCCGGCTTGTCGTATATATTTCGCTTCCGGCAAACCTGACTCCTGTCAGCCCTAAAAAAAACTCCCCGCCACCGTGGAGGGGAGTTTGCAAAACCGGCTTGAACGGTTAAGGTCAAAAAACCCGGCAGCTGAACGATATTCGTTTAAGAAGCCACTTTTTCCACCTTGACGGCGGAAACTTTAAACTCCGGTATCTTGGCCACCGGGTCAACTGCGTCGCTGGTAAGGAGATTCACCGCAGACTCCTTGTAATGGAACGTCATAAACACCACGCCCGGCGGTACCTTGTCGGTGATTTGAACGCGCGCCTTAACCTCTCCCCTGCGGGAGCTGACACGGATCCGCTCGCCGTCTTCAATGCCCATGTTTGCCGCGTCTTGAGCGTTCAGCTGGATCAGCTCTTCCGTTTTAAAAGCGGCAATGCCGGCGCTGCGCCGTGTCATGGAGCCGGAATGGTACTGGTAAAGGTTGCGGCCGGTCGTCAGAATGAGGGGGTAATTTTCATCCACCTCTTCCGCCGACGGTTGGAATTCCACGGGCGTAAAGGTGCCGATGCCCTTCACGAAGCGGTCCTTGTGCAGGTAAGGCGTCCCCGGATGGTCGGGACTTGGACAGGGCCACTGCAGGCCGCCCTCTTCTTCCAGCCGCCCGTAGCTAATTCCTGCATAGCTGGGAGAGAGACGGGCAATTTCCTCGAAGATTTCTTCAGCCGAGCCATAGGCCCAGCCCAGGCCCAGCTTCTGCGCCAGCTCCTGGATGATCGCCCAGTCGG
>PWTK01000073.1 GCA_003563895.1 Syntrophomonadaceae bacterium | reverse complement strand
CTGTGCTGCCAAGCCTGCTTATCCCTATTGCTTCCCTCATTATCGACTTTTTCTACGTGCTGGCCCAGGCCGTGGCAAGCATATTTTTCTGATTTCGCCGCGATGCGGCAAATAGTTCTTCACAGGAAATCGATCGTATAGAAGGGATGGTAGCCATTGGCTGAAAAAAAAGGCGTTATACTCAGCGGGATGAGGCCCACCGGGCTGCTGCACCTGGGGAATCTTTTCGGCGCGCTGGAGAACTGGGTCAGGCTGCAGGAAGAGTACCACTGCTATTTTTGCGTGGTGGACTGGCATGCGCTGACCACCGCTTACGAGGACCCGGGCGACATCCGCGGCAGCGTGAGGGAAATGGTGATCGATTGGTTGAGCTGCGGAATCGATCCCGAAAAATCCGTGGTTTTCAGGCAGTCGGATGTGAAGGAACATGCCGAGCTCCACCTGCTGCTCTCCATGATCACGCCTCTTCCCTGGCTGGAGCGCTGCCCCACCTACAAGGAACAGCTTCAACACGCCGGGGAGAGGAACCTGGCCACCTACGGCTTCCTGGGCTATCCCCTCCTTCAAACGGCGGATATCCTCATTTACAGGGCCGATGCGGTTCCCGTGGGCGAAGACCAGGCTCCGCATATCGAGATGTGCCGGGAGTTGGCCCGCCGCTTCAATCACCTCTACGGCAAAAAAGTGTTCCCGGAGCCGGCCACGATCCTGAACGAATACAAAACGGTTCCCGGCCTGGACAACCGAAAAATGAGCAAGAGTTACAACAACGTGATCGAGATCTCCGTGCCGCCGGAGGAAATCTACAATCGCGTGCGCATGATGATTACCGATCCCGGCCGGATCAGAAAAGATGACCCGGGCAACCCCGATGTTTGCAGCGTTTTTGCCTTTCACGGCATTTTCAACCGGGAGGAGCTGGCCGGGATCCGGTCCAGCTGCAAAAGAGGTGAGATCGGCTGTGTCCAATGCAAGAAAAACCTGGCTTCCAGGATGCAGGATTTCCTGGCGCCGATCCACGAAAAACGGCGCGAACTGGAAAAGGACAGGGACCGGGTGGACGCCATCCTGGAGGACGGGAAGGCCCGGGCACAGCAGGCAGCCCGGGAGACAATGGAGGATGTTCGCTCGGCCATGGGGCTGTAGGCCATTATGAGGGGTGGAGGGAGAACCTTGGCAGACGGTGAAAGCCGTTACGGCTTGCTCCAGGGAGAACGCTATTATGTGAAGCTCCCGGCTTTTGAAGGGCCTTTTGATCTCCTGCACCATTTGATCAGCAAGGAAGAAGTGGATATCTGGGAAATACCGCTGGGGAAGATCGCGGAGGAGTTCTTGCAGTACCTGCGGGCGATGGAGGAACTGAAAGTCGATTTGGCCGGTGATTTCCTGGTGATCGCCTCTTCCCTGCTGCGCCTGAAATCGAGGCTGCTGCTCCCCCAAGCGCCGGCCTACCTGGAGGAAAACGAAGAAGAGCTCCTCTACGGCTCCAAGGAAGAGCTGGTCCGTTCCCTGCTGGAGTACCGCAAATTCAAGGCGGTTGCCCGCTGGCTCCAGGAAAAAGAAGCCCACCAGGAAAGGATTTACATCCGCAGCCGCGGGTTTGAGGGCGCCTTCGTCGTCAACCGGCAGTCCAGCTTTTACCCCTACGCACCGGATGCATTGATGCAGGCTGTGCAGAGGATAAAGAAACGCCAGGCCCCCCTCTACGAAGAAAAAAGCTTCCCGGTCAAGCAGGAGATCTCTTTTCGCGATAAGATGGTGCAGATATTGAAAAACCTGCGCAAGATGGCTTCGCCCCGCGCCAGCCTGGAAGATTTTCTGAGCAGCCGGGGAAAAGAGGAGCTGGTGGCCACCTTTTTTGCCCTGCTGGAGCTTTCCAGGAAGGGGCGCCTCCGGCTCAGGCAGGAGGAGCTGTTTGGCAAAATCCTGATCTTCAGGTCTTCCAGAAAGGAGCGCAGGAGCGGTTGAGGTGCTGAAAAAAGGGGGGGGGTGTGGTTTTTTGCCGGGAAGGGAAGGGAATCATGAAGAGCTGCCCGTAAAAGCCATTGTTGAGGCCGCCCTTTTCCTCAGCCATGAGCCGCTTTCCCTGAACAAATTGAGCTTTGTCGCCGGGGTAACGGCAAAAGAAGTGAAACAAGCCCTGGAAGAACTCGGGCTCGACCTGGAAAAGAGTGAACGGGGCCTCACCCTGCTGGAGCAGAAGGACGGCTATCAACTGGGCACCAAGCCCGCCGCGGCGCCTTACGTGGAAAAACTCTTTTCCGAGGACCCTTCCAGCATGCCCCTTTCCCGGGCGGCCCTGGAAACCCTTGCCGTGATCGCGGTCAAGCAGCCTGTCACGCGCCTGGAAGTGGAGAAAATACGTGGGGTAAAGGCCGAGGGAGTTATCGACAACCTGTTGAAACGGGGTTTGATCCGGATAAACGGACGGCGAGAGGGCCTGGGCAGGCCGTTCCTTTACGGCACTACGGGTGAATTTCTCAAGTATTTTGGGCTGAAAGATCTTTCCGAACTGAAAGAGTTGAAAAACGAGCTGGACAGCCTGGAACAATAGCGCCTGAACGCGGGAAAAACGCATTTCTGCCGGACGGAAGGGTCGGGGCGGACGGGGGAGGCCGGTTTGCTTGAAAAGCTTTTCTTTTCAGCCCGCCTTCTCCAGGCCCCGGTTTTTTTGTTTGTGGCCGCCGTTTCGTCAATTCCGGGGAAGGCGCACCCGGATTTGCATTATGGTCTTTGGGGGGAAAATATATTATAATCATTTGTGCAGGCTTCACTGTACTTTCGAAGGCGATCTGTCCCTGTCCTTGATGCCATTAAAGATGCTATGATTAAAGTCAAGTTTTTTTGTGGATAACCGAAAATGCACAAAGATGCATTAGAGGGCAGCCCTTTTGCCCAGAAACTTAATTTACAGTTTTTAGGCTTTCAAAGAACTGGTGGCTGAGCAGTTACGAAGGCGATTATTATGCGGAGTGGTGTTTCATGAGCGGGACGGTCAGGCTCCAAAAAGCCCTGGCGGAAGGCGGCGCAGCCTCAAGAAGGGCGGCGGAACGGCTCATTGCCGAGGGACGGGTGAAGGTGAACGGGACCACCGTCACTGCCCCGGGGACAAAGGTGGATCCCGGTCGGGACAGGATAGAGGTGGACGGAAAAGAAGTGCCCGTCAGCCCCCCGAAACGCTATTTTCTGCTCTACAAGCCGTCCGGCTACCTGAGCACGGTGCGGGATACCCACGGCCGGAAAACGGTCATGGACCTGCTGCCGCACCAACCCGGGGAGCGCCTTTACCCCGCAGGCAGGCTGGACCGGGATGCGGAAGGCCTGCTGCTGATGACCAACGACGGAGAACTGGCCTTTCGCCTGACCCACCCCCGCTACCGCGTGCCCAAAACCTACCGGGTGCTGGTGAAGGGAACGGTCCGGCGAGAAGCGCTGCAAAGCCTGAAACGCGGGGTTCGCCTCGAGGAAGGGACAACGGCACCGGTTGAGGCGGAGCTGGTCTGCCGGGATCATCGGCAGGGCAAATCGCTGCTGAAAATCACGCTTACGGAAGGGAAAAAAAGGCAGATCAAGCGCATGTGCGAGGCGGTGGGCCACCCTGTGCTTTCTTTGAAAAGGATTTCCATCGCTTCCCTGGATGTAAAAGGGCTTGAACCCGGAAGCTGGCGCCACCTCTCGAAAGATGAGGTGCAGCAGCTTTACAGCCTGGTGGGGCTTTCCTGATTGTCCAACAGGAGCATCAACTTTCACGTACTACAGATAAAGGAGTGGTCATGTATATGCATCGGTCATGGAGAAAAATGCTGTTCGCGGGATTGCTGCTGGGCCTTCTTTCCATATTCCTCCTGGGAGGCTGCAGCCCGCCGGCCGAAGAGGAGGCCCCAGCCGCCGAGGGGGAAACGGTGGTGGACTACGCGGGGCGCGAGGTGTACCTGGAAGGCAGGCCCTCCGAGTTCGTTTCGACCATGCCCAGCAACACGGAGATCCTGTTTGCCCTGGGACTGGGGGACGGCGTGCTCGGTGTGACGGACTTCTGCAATTACCCTCCGGAGGCGGAGGAGAGGGAGATGGTCGGGGACAGCTTCAATGTCAGCATAGAGAAAGTTGTGGAGCTTTCACCCGAACTGGTCGTCGCCGGTGAAGGGCAGGAGGCCTTGGCCGAATCCCTGGATGGGGTCGGGATCCCGACCGTTATCGTCAACCCCAAAAACCTGGAAGAGGTCAAGGAGTCCATCCTGTTTTTGGGGGAGATAACCGACCGGAAAAGCGTTGCCGAAGAAGTGGTGGCGGAGATGGAAGCCGTGGAGCGCCGGGTCAAGGAAAAAACAGAAGAACTGGAAGATGAAGAGCGCCCGCAGGTGCTGGTGCTGATCGACACGGAAACCCTCTATACCGTGGGCAGAGGAACCTTTCTGGATGAACTGATCACCGCGGCCGGCGGGCTGAATACCGGTGGAGAGGCAGGGGACGGTTATTTCGAAATCAGCGAAGAAAAAGTGCTGCAGGAAAACCCCCAAGTCATTCTCTCCACGTTCCCCATGAAAGACGTCATTCTTTCCAGGGAAGGCTGGGAAGCGGTGGATGCGGTCCGGAGGGAACATATCTATGACGTGGACGGCGACCTGGTTTCCAGGCCCGGGCCGCGGATGGTAGAGGGGATGGAAAACATCTATGAGATTCTGCACGGCGAAGGCCATTTCTAGAGGTGAGCGGGTGAAAGGTCGTTGAAAATACCTGACAAGCGTTTGCACATGCTTTTGCTGCTGCTCCTGCTCCTGTTGATAAGCATGGTGCTCTCCGCTTCCATTGGCGTGGCCGACATTTCTTCTGCCGATACGGGCAGGATTATCCTGGAAAGGGTGCTGGGGATTTCGGCGGGCGAAGAGGTGGAAGACTCCTGGAGGGCGATCATATTGAACATCCGCCTGCCCAGGGTTATACTGGGCCTGCTGGTGGGGGCATCCCTGGCTACGGCGGGGGTCGCTTTTCAGGGTTTGCTGCAAAACCCGCTGGCCGACCCCTATACCATCGGCGTTTCCAGCGGGGCAGCGGTGGGAGCAACGCTGGCTTTCTTGCTGCCCCTGGCGGGGCTTGTCCCGCAGGTGCTGGTCGTACCCGTCTTCGGCTTTTTAGGCGGCGGTGCAGCCCTCTTTGCCGTCTACCAGCTGGCCAAGGTAGGCGGAAAGGTGCCCGTGGTAACCCTCCTTTTGGCCGGGGTGGTCATCAGCTCCTTTCTTTCGGCGATTATCTCGATCCTGATGATTTTTGCGGGGGAAGCGCTGCGGGGGATTTTCTTCTGGTTGGCCGGCGGGCTGGCCGGAAGGGGATGGAGCCATGTGGCCATTATTACCCCCTATTTTTTGCTGGGCTCCTCCATCCTGTTTTTTTATACCCGTGACCTCAACCTTATTTTAATGGGCGAGGAGGCGGCATCGAGCCTGGGCGTCGAGGTGGAAAGGGTTAAAAAAATTGTCCTCATCGCCGCCTCGGGGGTGACGGCCGCCGCGGTTTCCGTCAGCGGCATGATCGGTTTTGCCGGCCTGATCGTTCCCCACGCCATGCGCATCGTGGTGGGGCCGGACCACCGCTACCTGCTTCCCGCTTCCGCCCTGGCCGGGGGGATATTTCTGATCTGGGCGGATGTCTTCGCCCGCATGTTCCTGGCTCCTTCGGAAATTCCGGTAGGGATCATCACCGCATTTCTGGGGGCACCATTTTTCATGTACCTGCTGCGGAAAAAAAGGCATGACTACCGGTTTTGACGAGGGGCCTGTTGAGAAGGGATGGGCGTCTGATGGCTGTTACGTTGATCGTGGAAAACCTGACTTTTCGCTACCAGTCCACCCCCGTGCTGGGCGGGGTCAACCTGGAAGTGAAAAAAGGCGAGTTTTGGGGGGTTATCGGGCCTAACGGCTCCGGAAAATCCACCCTGGTCAAAAACATGGCCGGGCTGCTCCTGCCGCAGGAAGGGGTCGTTTTTCTCGAGGGATGGGACCTGAAGAGCCTTATCCGCTCAACCCTGGCCAGGGAGGTGGCCGTGGTGCCCCAGGACACCATGACCGGCTTTAATTTTTTCGTGGAAGAAGTGGTGGGGATGGGGCGCGCTCCCTACCAGGGCCGCTTCCAAAGGGAGAGCGCCCGGGACCGGGAGCTCGTGCGCAGGGCCATGGAGCTGACCGGCTGCATGGAACTGAAAGACCGCCACATCAACGATCTCAGCGGCGGGGAAAGGCAGCGGGTCATTTTGGCCCGGGCCCTGGCCCAGGAGCCGCGCCTGCTCCTCCTGGATGAACCCACTTCCCACCTGGATATCGGGTATCAAACGGAAATCTTTGACCTCCTGAACCGGCTGAACGAAGAAGAGCGGATCACCATCATCTCTGTCCTTCACGATTTGAACCTGGCCGCCCAGTACTGCCACAAGCTCCTCCTGCTCCAGGAGGGGAGAGTTTACGCCTGCGGGCCGCCGGAAGAGGTGATCACCTACGAAAACATTAAAGAGGTCTACCGCACGCGGGTGGTCATCGATCGTCACCCCCTGACGAGCACCCCCCAGGTGCTGCTGATCCCCGAGTCGAGAGAAAAGGACAGGCTGGAGGAGATCCCTTACCGGAGGCTTCATTTCATCGCCGGCGGCGGGAGTGCGGGGGAGCTGTTCCGGAAGCTTTGCAGCATGGGGGTCCAGGTTTCGACGGGGGTTTTAAATATCGGGGACAGCGACTGGCAGGAAGCGAAAAACCTGGGGCTGCAGGTGGTGGAGGAGGAGCCGTTTTCCCCGGTGGGGGAGGGCGCGCACAGGAAAAACCTGGAGCTGTTGAAGGAGGCCGATGCCGTCGTTATCACGGGTGTTCCCTTTGGTTACGGGAATATTAAGAACCTGGAGGCGGCACTGGAAGCCTGTCGTGCGGGAAAACGGGTGTTTATCCTGGACGACTTAAGCTATGCCAGGAGGGATTATACGGGGGGGAAAGCGGCCGAGTACCTCCGCCGGATAAAGCAAGAAGAAGGGGCCTGCAGCGCAGGCAGCCGTGAAGAACTGCTGCGCTGCCTGAAGGAATAGCGACCCGCGGGAGGCGGGAAAACGATCGACGGCGGGAAGAGAGCTGACGCATGAAAAATGCTTACAACCCTTATATTTCACAACTTTGTTAGCACTACACCGCGAAAAATTATTTCACTGCAACCCCTGTAAGCCTTGATATGCCTGTATTTTAAAAGTCATGCGTCAGCACTGCTGCGGGAAGGGGAAATTTCCCCTTTTTCCGCCCGGTGTTCGAACAGAAGGGAAGGGGGAGGATGTCAATTTTTTCAGGAAGGAGACCGGTGGTGAGGAAAATACTGCTCGTTCGGCACGGTGAGACGGATTGGAACCTGGAGATGCGCTTTCAGGGCCGCGAGGATGTTCCTTTAAACAAGCGGGGCCAAAAGCAGGCGGAACTTCTTGCCCGGCACCTGGAGGGGGGCAAAGAGGAAATTGCCCGCATTTACTCCAGCTCGCTTTCCCGGGCCATGACCACGGCGAAAATCATCGGCGGCGTCCTCGGTGCAGAGCCCCGGGTGGCTGAAGATTTCGTAGAGATTGATTTTGGAAGCTGGGAAGGGCGCACCTACAGCGAAATGAGCAAAGCTGAAAAGGAAACGCTCAGCCTCTGGATGATGGACCCCACCTCGTGCAGCATTCCGGGCGGCGAATCTTTTGCCCTTTTCCAGGAGCGGGTTTGTCGTTCCTATGATAAGATCATCCAGGAAAATGCCGAGGGGAACATACTCATCGTCACCCACTCCGGGGCGATTAAAGCGGTGGTGGCCAAAGTATTGGAACTTCATCCCGCCATGATCATCCGCCTGAAACTCTTTCCCACTTCCCTCTCCGTGATACAGTACGACGGCCGGAACAATCCCTACCTGGAACTGTTTAACGATATTTGCCATCTCCGGGAAGAAAATGAATAAAAATTTTGGCGGAGCTTTCGCGCCGGCAGGAATTGTTCGGCGCTTTCTCGAAATAATCCCACACAGCGCGTGAAAACCTGGCTTTTCAAGGGCATACGGGCCTGAGGGTTACAGCCCGGCGGCTGACTTAACGCAGGGGCGCGCAGCGCTGCTTCCGCTGTCGCCAACGCGCCGCCCGGCCGGGGCTTTTGCGGGATCAACCGATCATCAGGGTTCAATTAAAGCCGGTTCAGCAAGTTGGAGGAGGGTCCGGTCATGCTTAAGCCCGAGATCAATATTCGAGACAGAGAGAAGGGAAAAGAAAAAGAGAAGGAAAGAGATGAAGGCCGTTTTTCGCCCGGAGAAGGCCTGGCCGTCTCGGAAGATAGCCGGTTAAAGTTCAAGGTCAGATTCGATTACAGGGGGAATCCCAGGCCGGCCCGGTTTTTTTTCGGTGGAAAGAAGACAGAAGAGGCCGCCCACGAAACGAGGGAACAGCAGGTAGCTCTTTGGAGGAACATCCCCCTGCAGGGGATCTCGGTGGACCAAATCGATTTGGGCGAAACCTATTTCATTTATGACGGTGAAGTGGATGAAGATATCGCCTTTGCGCCCCTGGAGCTCCTTGTGTATGCCGAGTCCCTGGAAGACCTGCTCCGCTTTATCATGAGGGAAGAGTTCCGCCGCATCGAGATCCTGGAGCCACCCCTCATCACCATGAAGAACAGGGAGGCGGAACGCCTGCTGTTTAAGATCAACGAGTTTTTGCAGAGCCAGATCACCAGGAAGCTCCGCGAAAACAGCAGGCAGTAACCCGGAGGTTCCCTGCATACCGTACTTCCCCTCGCGGCAGACACCCCCTTTTCGTATCGCAAGGCAAAGGGGTTGGAGCAATTTAGGGTTGTCAAAAGAATTATTATATTATATGATGTTTTAGGAAATGCTTTTCTTCGTCAAAGGTGGTAAAAAGGTGCAGGGTGTAAAAATGAGGGGTATTCGAGGGGCGATCGATGTATCCTCCAACCACAGGCAGGAAATAATTGAATCGACAAAAGAACTCCTGAAGGAAATCTTCGACCAAAATACACTGGAAAATGAAGACGTCGCCGCCATTTTATTCAGCATGACGGACGACCTGGATGCGGCTTTCCCGGCAGAAGCCGTTCGGCAGATGGGCGGAAAATATATCCCCGTTTTTTGTACCAGGGAGATTAACGTGCCCGGATCTCTTCCGCGGTGTATCAGGCTGCTGGTTCTGGCAAACACCAGCAAGGCACCGGAAGAAATTCGGCATATTTATTTACGAGGGGCTGCCGCACTGAGAGAAGACCTTCATGGCGAAGCGAGCCGCGGCACACGGCGCATGTTTTGATACGGGCAGATCTTGTGGGGTGAAAGGATGCAGATTGCCATAGACGGCCCTGCGGGAGCGGGCAAGAGCAGCGTAGCCCAAGCAGTGGCCCACCGCTTGGGCGTACAGTATCTCGATACGGGAGCGATGTACCGGGCCGTAACCTTAAAAGCCCTCAAAGAAGGGGCTGATTTCGAAAATGAGGGGGAAATGGCCGCTCTCGCTCAAAGCTGTGACCTGGAAGTGCAAGACGACGGAAGCGGCGGAAACCGCATTTTCCTGGACGGGGAGGATGTGACAGAGGAAATCCGCAGCCAGGAAGTGAACAGGCATGTTTCTCTGGCCGCCAAATCTCCGGCTTTAAGAAAAGAACTGGTCCACCTCCAGCGAGAAGTAGCCCGAAAGAGCGGCAGGATTTTGATGGAGGGACGCGACATCGGGACGAACGTCCTCGTGGGTGCGGATTACAAATTCTTCCTTTCTGCCAGCGTTGCCAAAAGAGCCGAAAGGCGCTGGCTGGAAGTGAAAGAGAAGGGGAAAAATTATTCCTATGAAGACGTTTTGGCAGAGATCAGCGAGCGCGATCGCATCGACCAGGGCCGAAAGGACGATCCCCTCAAGATCGCGCCGGATGCCATCGTGATCGATACCACCCCCTATACCCTGAACGAGGTCATTCAGAAGGTGCTGGGATACATCAAGGGGGCTGCCCGCGAGAGGGGAAACTGTGTGTGCTACGATGAGGGTATCCGGTGATGATGTTTTATCGCTTTTCGCATGCCCTTTTTTCCGCTTATTTTCGGGTATTGTTCCGCTGGAAAATTTATGGACGTGAAAACATCCCCGAAAATGGACCGTACATCATCTGCGCGAATCACACCAGCTGGTTTGATCCGCCCTTGACGGGATGCGTTATTCCCTCAAACCAGATGGTACATTTTATGGCCAAGGAAGAGCTTTTTCACACCTTTCTTTTGGGATACCTGATTCGAAGGCTGGGGGCTTTCCCCGTGAGAAGGGATACCGCCGACAGGCGTTCCGTCAGGCTTGCCCTGGAGATACTGCAAAAAAATGGGGTGCTGGGCCTTTTCCCGGAAGGAACCCGCAGCAAAACGGGGGAACTGGGGGAGCCGTTTCACGGCCCCGCCCACATCGCGCTGAAAAGCAAGGTGCCGGTTTTGCCGATGGCCATTCTCTGGCCGCCCCGCGTATTCCAGCCGGTCCGGGTGAACATCGGCCCCTTAATGCATTTCGATGACCGGGACAAAATAAAAGGGAAAGACCTGGAAGAGGTGAGCAGCAGCGTCATGGGGGAGATCGGCCGGCTGCTGTCTGAGCTCAAGGAGGGAGCATGATACGCGTTTTCCTGGCAGAAAAAGCGGGTTTTTGTGGCGGGGTCAGGAATGCCCTTGAACTGACTTTGAGAGAAGCGGGCCGAGGCAAAAAAGTGTTTACCATGGGGCCCCTGGTCCATAATGAGCGCGTAAGCGAATACCTGCGGTCCAGGGGAGTGAAAGCGATCGAAGAGCCTGACAGCCTTAACTCGGGAGCCGTGGTTATCAGGACGCACGGCGCCACACCCGCTTTTTTCAGGCTTCTGCAGGAACGAACAAACCTGGAAATCATTGACGCGACCTGCCCCTACGTTAAAAGGGTGCAAAATATTGCCCACAGCTTTTCCGGCAAGGGATACGGGGTGTTCATTTTCGGCGACCGGGACCATCCGGAAGTGCAGGCGCTCCTCGGGTGGGCCGGAGAAAATGCCCGGGTTATCGAACCTTCAGGTAATAAGTGGTTGGAGGAGGGCAAGCACCCTTCTCGGGCCGTTTTGATTTCACAAACAACACAGAGAGAAAAAGACTTTTTGGGGGTGGCAGAAGAGCTCAAAAAAATGTGCCCGGATTTAAAGGTTTTCAAAACCATTTGCCGGGCGACCATCCTCAGGCAGGAAGCAGCGGCCAAACTGGCAGCAGCGGTAGACCTGATGCTGGTGGTGGGGGACGAGGAAAGCTCCAACACCCGCAAGCTGGCACAGGTATGCCGGGAAATAACCCGAACTTACCAGATCGCGGGCCAAAATGACATCAGGCCTGATTGGCTGGTAGGGGTGGGGAAAGTGGGGGTTACCGCAGGCGCGTCAACCCCTGATTGGACGATAAAGGAGGTAATGGCGAAGATGGAAAACAACGAGTTGGAACCCAGGTCCGGAGAGTCTTTTTCCTACCAGGAAGAAGTCAAGGATTACCGTCCTGGCGATGTGGTGACAGGGAAAGTGGTGTCTGTAGAAGATGACCAGGTGATGGTGGACATCGGGTACAAAACCGAAGCCTTTCTTCCACGGGGAGAAGTTCTCCTTACGGAAAACAATTCTTTGCAACAAGTTTTCTCTGCGGGTGACGAGGTTGATCTATTGGTTGTAAAAGTTGACGAAGATGGAGATAAAGTCACCGTATCCAAAAAACGACTTGACCGGGAAAGACGCTGGAAAGAACTGGAGCAGGCGCTGCATTCGACGGAAAACATGACGGGATTGGTGAAAGAAGTGGTCCCTGCAGGTATCATTATAGACTTGGCTACAGGAATTGAAGGCTTTATGCCCGGCTCTCTGGTCGACACGCGCTATATTCCCGATTTCCAGCAGTTCATCGGACAGGAACTGACTTTTAAGGTGATCGAGCTAAATCGGGAACGGGACAAGGTGATCCTTTCCAGGAAACAGACCCTGGAAGAGGAAACGGAAGAAAAAAAGGATGAAACCCTGGAAAACCTTCAAGAAGGGGAAATTATCAGGGGAGTCGTAAAAAGGTTGACCAACTTCGGGGCCTTTGTCGATGTCGGCGGGATTGACGGGCTGGTCCACATTTCGGAGATCTCCTGGCAGAGAATTGGCCATCCCCAGGATGTACTGAAGGTCGGAGAAGAAGTGGACGTCAAGGTCCTGGAAGTGATCCCCGAAAGGGAGCGGATCAGCTTGAGCCTCAGGCAGGCCCAGCCCGATCCCTGGTCCAAAGTGGACGATGAAATTGATGTCGGTGAGATTATTAACGGGCGCGTGACGCGCATCGTTAACTTCGGGGCCTTTGTGGAACTGATCCCGGGCGTCGAAGGGCTGGTGCACATTTCCCAGATGGCTGACTTCCATGTGAAACACCCCTCGGAGATCGTCCAGGAAGGGGAAGAGATAGAGGCGAAGGTCCTGGACGTGAATACCCGGGACAAGCGGATCAGCTTGAGCATAAAAGAAGCCAGCCCGGCCCCCAGGGATTTTTCGAGCCACTCTTCTTCCCAGAGAGAAGAGGAAGGCCAGAACGTCACGCTGGGGGACGTATTTGGAGATCTTTTTAACGACAGCCCCCACTACGGCAGCCTCCCTAACAAGGAAGAAGCAGAAGAAGAAGCAGAGGAAGAAGCAGAAGAAGAAGCAGAAGAAGAAGCAGAAGAGTAAACCCACGCCAACGCCGTCATTGTCCGCATTCTCTTTCGATTTCCGGGAATCCAATGTCTGGGAGACGGGGACGTAGTTCCAACGCCGTCATTGTCCGTATTCTCTTTCGATTTCCGGGAATCCAATGTCTGGGAGACGGGGACGTAGTTCCAACGCCGTCATTGTCCGCATTCTCTTTCGATTTCCTCCTGTCAGGGAGGAACAACCACAATTGGTTCAATATAACCAACAGATCTGGGTTTAAACAAGCCTTGGACTGTCAAGGCCCCTGAGATTTGCCCGATATTTGGTTGTGGTGGAATTGTCCAACTCATTCGACCTCCTTTTTGGGGGATTTAGAGGTCCGCGGGTTGCGTGCTGAAGGCTTCGACGAATGGGGTGGGCATTCCTTTTGGGGAAGGGCTTTCAAGCTTTCCTCAATATCCACAACCCCTCCCCTCGGATCCTCCCCACCCTGCTCCTACCCCTGCTTATCCACAATTTCGTTGTTGGTTTCCTCATGCCAGTATCTTCCTCCAGGCGGGCGGACCCCGGCGATCCGACCCGCCTGTTTTTTTGTGGAGGGCATTCGCCTTGCGGAGGGTCCTCATCTTCTGAATATATTCATGGATTGAAGCAAATCGCTGTCCTCGACAACGGTGCGGCAGCGAACACTTCGGCCCTTTCGCTTTCGTCGAGGCAGGGCTCTTCTTGTAAGCGGTCGCAGCCAGTGCTGAAGCATGAAAAAAACTAACGGCATCATAATTGCCAGCATATAACATTTATGGTTAATACCAGTTGCTTTATTGGGTCGCAGCCCTTTTCCTTGACAGGGGATAACGGGTTGTAGGATAATAAAGATCGGTTTCAAAGCAGAACAAGCGGGGGAAAACGGGATGAAGAGCGGTTTTGAAATACACAAAATTCAACCGGGATCTCCTGCCCACAGAACAGGAATACGGGCGGGGGAGCGGTTGGTAAAAATCAACGGTTACGCTTTCCACGATATCCTGGATTATTTTTACCTTTCGGCCGGTGAGCGGGTCATCCTGGAGCTGCAGAGCGCTTCGGGCAAGACCCGGAAAGTGCCGTTAAACAAAAGATACGACGAGGAGCCGGGGCTCGAGTTCGCCATCCCAACCATCGGCCCCCTGCTCCGCTGCCGCAACCGCTGCGTTTTCTGTTTTATCGATCAGCAGCCTCCCGGCCTCCGGCCATCCCTGTATGAAAAGGACGACGACTACCGCCTTTCTTTCTTCCACGGCAACTACATCACCCTCTCCAACCTGGGCCCCAAGGACCTGCGGCGTATCATTCGCAAAAAGGTCTCACCCCTCTATATTTCCATTCACGCCACCGATCCGCAGGTGCGCTGCGGGATGATGAACAACCCCGCGGCAGGCCGCATCATGGAACAGCTAAAAGAACTGGCCGCGGGAGGAATCCAGGTCCACGGCCAGGTGGTCGTTTGTCCCGGCCACAACGACGGCGCTGTTTTGTGGAACACCGTGGAAGAGTTGTCCGCCCTTTACCCGGCGCTGAAAACCCTGGCCCTCGTGCCCGTCGGGCTTACCGGGCACCGCCGGGGACTGGCCGAGCTCTCGCCGGTCAACACCTCCGGGGCCCGGGAGGTTGTGGAATACTGCGGCGGCTTCCAGCAGCGCATGCTCGCCCGGGCGGGGACTCCTTTTGTTTACCTGGCGGACGAATTTTACCTTCTCGCCGGCGCACCGATCCCGCCGCACGAACACTACGGTGCTTACGAGCAGCTGGAAAACGGGGTGGGGCTGTCCCGCCTTTTTTTAAACGAGATGGAAGAGTGGGCGCAAGACGGCCTGCCCGACCGGATCAGCCCGCAGGAACTGTCCATCGCCACCGGGCGTTCTGCCGAGTTCCTCCTGCGCCGGCTGGCCGACGAGCTGCGGGAAGCAGCCGGCCTGCGCGTGCACCTCTACGCGCTGCCCAACCGGTTTTGGGGAGGGAATGTTACCGTTTCAGGCCTTTTGACCGGCAGCGACTTGATCGCCGGGCTGCACGGCAGGAAACTGGGCCAGATGGTGCTGATTTCCCGGGATATGCTCAAAGAGGGGACGAGGCTCTTTTTAGACGGCCTCACCCTGGAGGAAGTGTCCGGGGCAGTGGGTGCGGAGGTCATCCCCATCGGGAGCCTGCAGGAACTGAAGGGGATCCTGCAAAGGACGGGGCGTTCCGACAACCGCATGCAGGGGAAAAAGAAGGGGAGCCGCTCCGCGTGACCGCCCGCACCGCGAGAAAATACGGCCTGCAGATTCATGCCGGCAACATTTCAAAAGAAAAGGCGCCGGGCACAATCGAACAGTGCCCTGCGATGCCCTGCGATCAGGGCAGAAGGAAGGTGGGGGTGTGCTGTTGGCGGAACTCCTGGTGGCCCTGGTAGGCCGTCCCAACGTGGGGAAATCAACGCTTTTTAACCGCCTGGTCGGCGGGAGGAGGGCCATAGAGGATAAACAGCCCGGTGTTACCCGGGATCGGATATATGGGCGGGCCGAATGGCTGGGCCGAGAATTTTTTGTGGTCGACACCGGGGGCTTAACGTTCCCCGCCGAGGGAGAAGACCTGGAAACCCGGGTGCACAAGCAGGCCCAGCTGGCCATCGAAGAGGCCGGTGTCATCGTGTTCCTGGTCGACGGACGTCAGGGGCTGACCCCCCTGGACGAAGAGATCGCCGATTTGTTGAGGCGCCAGCGCAAGCCGTTCATCCTGGCCGTTAACAAGGTGGAATCGGAAAAACAGTCGCCGGCGGAGTTTTACAGCCTGGGCCTGGAGCCTGTCCCTGTCTCCGCATCGCACGGCTTGAACATCAATGACCTGCTGGATAAAATTATTTCCCTTTTTCCTCCTCCTGAAGGAACTGGCGAGGATGAAGAAGAAGCTATACGTGTGGCTGTGGTGGGCCGCCCCAATGTGGGGAAATCGTCTTTTATCAATTCGCTGGTCGGAGAAGAGAGGGTCATCGTCAACGCCGAGCCGGGCACCACGCGGGATGCCGTCGATACCCCCATCGAGCGGGACGGCCAAAAGTATGTGCTGGTGGATACCGCCGGCATTCGTCGCAAAAGCAGGGTCAGCGAAAAGATTGAGTATTACAGCGTGCTGCGCGCGTTAAAGGCCATTGAAAGTGCCGATATCTGCGTGCTGCTGCTGGATGCGTCAGAAGGGGTCACCGAGCAGGACCAGAAGATTGCCGGCCATATCGTGGAAAGCGGCAGGGCTTTGATTGTGGCCTTGAATAAATGGGACCTGGTAACTACAGTGAGGCAGGAGCAGAAGGTGGAAGAGCTTGCCGGGAAGGTGCGGCAGGCGTTCAAGTTTGCCCTCTTCGCGCCGATCGTGTTCACTTCCATCTACGAGCCCCGGCGGCTGAAGCGCTTGTTTGCCGTGTTGGAGGAAGTATACGGCCAGTACACAAAGAGGGTGCCCACCTCCGTTTTGAATGATCTGGTAGAGGACGCCCAGGGGGTGAACCCTCCGCCGTCTCACAAGGGGAAAAAGGGGCGCATTTACTACGCCACCCAGACCGCCATAAAGCCGCCGACCTTTGTGTTTTTTGCCAACGACCCTTCCCTGATCCATTTTTCCTATGTCCGCTACCTGGAAAACCGGCTCAGGGAGGCCTTTGATTATTCCGGAACGCCTTTGCGCATTTTCGTAAGACAGCGCGCCAGGAAAGGAGAACGGTGAAATTGTACTTCGGGGTTGTGGTGCTGTGTTACCTGCTGGGTTCGGCCTCTTTCGGCAATCTTGTCGCCCGCCTGAAAGGGGCAAGTATCCGTGAAATGGGCAGCGGAAACCCGGGCGCAACCAATGTCGGCCGGGTGCTGGGCTTTAAGTATGCCCTGGTCGTTGGTGGCCTGGATTTGCTGAAGGGTGTTGTCGCGGCCCTCGTTGCCGGGCAGTTGTTTGCAGAAACCTGGATGGTGCTGCTCTGCGGAGTTGCCGTTATTGTAGGCCACAACTGGCCCGTCTTCTTTTCTTTTCAGGGCGGCCGCGGGGTGGCAACCACCCTGGGTTTTTTCCTGGTCTTCGCCCCTATGTCTGCACTGGGGGTGCTTCTTCTCGCGCTGGCAATCATTCTGGCAACCCGGATCGTTTCCCTGGGCTCCATGGTGGGTGGGGCCGCCATCCCCGTTTACATGCTTATAACAGATGAACTGCGCGCCTATGCCTATTTCGGCTTTCTCGTTTGCGGGATGATTCTTTTGCGGCATGTACCCAATATTAAAAGGCTTTTGCGGGGGGAAGAACCCAGGCTGGGAGATAAATTACGCTCCTTGAGCAAGAAACAGGGAGGTCCGAGATGAACATTGGTGTTGTTGGAGCCGGAAGCTGGGGAACAGCCCTGGCCAAGCTTATGGGGGAAAAGGGGTATCAGGTAGCCCTCTGGGTGAGAAGGGCCGAGCTGATGCAGACAATCCGCGACACGGGGCAAAACAGCGATTATCTGCCGGAGGCCCAGCTGCCGGGGAATATAGTCCCGACCTGCGACCTGGAAGAGGCCGTACGCGGGAAGGAACTGGTGGTGCTGGCCGTGCCCTCCCACGCGGTTAGAGAAGCCGCTTCCCGGCTTCGCGGCTGCCTGGAAGAGCAAACCATCGTTGTGAACACCTCCAAGGGGCTGGAAGAGGGTTCGTTGAAGCGCCCTACGGAAGTGATTACAGAAGCCCTCCAGTCCAACGCTCCCCGCGTCGCCGTTTTGTCGGGCCCCAACCATGCCGAAGAGGTCTGCCGCTGTATGCCGGCGGCCACCGTGATCGCCTCAAATGACAAAGAGGCGGCGGAAAGGGCGCAGGACATTTTCATGACCGAGTATTTCAGGGTATACACCAACCCCGATGTGATTGGGGTTGAGCTGGGCGGTTCCCTTAAAAACATCATTGCCATCGGCGCCGGGATCTGCGACGGGTTGAATTTTGGCGACAACAGCAAGGCTGCCCTACTCACCCGGGGGCTGGTGGAGATAACACGCCTGGGAGTGGCCATGGGGGCCAGGAGCAACACATTCAGCGGGTTGACCGGGGTAGGCGACCTTTTTGTCACCTGCACCAGCAAGCACAGCAGGAACCGCTACGTGGGGCTGATGTTGGGGGAAGGGAAAAAACTGGACGAGATCACTTCGAAGATGAAAATGGTCGCAGAAGGGATCAAAACGACCAGCGCCGCGTATCGCCTCGCCCAGCTGCACGGGGTAGAGATGCCCATCACCGCAGAGATGTACAACATTATTTTCAGAGGCGTACCTCCCCAGGAGTCGGTTAAGAACCTGATGAGGCGCGAGAAAAACGAGGAGCTGGCTTTTTAAGCACCATCATGCGCACATGGCGCCATAACTGCGGGGGCAGGCGACAGCAAGGGAGCGCTTCTCTGTTCGAAGTAAGATGTGCTTTTGTTAGAATAACCATATATTAACATATGCGGCCGCAATTCGTTGCAATCTGGATAATAAAATGATATAATTCACAATCGCAGGATTTCCTATGTCCACCTCACAAACCTGAAGATTTGTTGTGTATTCCCACCTGGAAGGGGCAGAAAGCCATGGAGAAAACCAAGCGCAAAATCCTGGCCGCTTTGATGGAGAGCCCCAGGACTTACTGGGAATTGATCACCCTGCAGGATCGCCATCTGGCCGATTTCGTGGGGCTGATCCGTCAGATGATGGAGGAAGGCCTCGTGGAATGGCCGGACTACACCCTGCAGATCACGCCAGAAGGCCGCCGGCTGCTTCAAGAAGAGAATATCGGCCCCCTGCAGCCGGTAACGTGTGGCTGCTGCCAGAATAAAACCGTGCAGAGGGAGGGCATCTTTGAAGAAATATATTTAAAAATGAGAGAACTCCTTCCTCAAAGACCGGTTCCCCTCGCCGAATATGACCAGGGCCCGGTGGAGCTGGAAACCCTGGTATCCCGTATTGTGCTCATGTATAACCGGGGGGACCTGGAGGGACAGAGGCTTTTTCTCCTGGGGGATGATGACCTGACGAGCATTGCCGCCGGCCTGACGGGCATGCCTGCCGAGATTACCGTGGTGGAAGCAGACAGTCGGCTTGTTGAATTTATCCAGTACTGGGCGGTTAAAGAGGGGTTTTCCAACTTTTACGTCCGCACCTACGATGTGCGGAACCCCTTCCCCCAGGATCTTGAAAAAAAATTCGACACCTTTTTTGTTGACCCGGTGGAGACAATGCAGGGGATCGCCCTTTTCATCACTCGCTGTGTGCAGGCCATGAAAGGAACGGGGGCAGTCGGGTATTTCGGGCTGACCCGCCTGGAGGCGTCGCGGCAGAAGTGGCATAAGATTCAGCGCTGCCTGCTGGAAATGAACCTGGTCATCACCGATATCCTGCACAACTTCCAGTGGTACGAACTGGATCGGGAAAAATTTGTGAAAAGCGATTATCCACTGGTAACCCAGGCACCGGGAAGGGTAAATGTACCGGAAAAAAACTGGTACAGTTCCAACCTTTACCGCGTGGAGGCGGTGGGCGATCCGAAGCCCTTGAAACTCCAGGAAACTCCCCAGGGCCGGGATTTTTACTTTGATGACGAGGCATACGCCACGCTCCCTTGAAAGGCTGCCCGATATATTAAAACCCGAGGCAGGGGGCATTAACCATAAGATTAAGCAGCTGTTTAGGCCCTTGGTTCTCAAGTTCTTTGTAAATTTGGCAAAACTTTCTCAAGCGATCTCGTGAGAGCTGATGTTTTTAACGTTTAGAAGGGGTCATTTTGAAATTGGACTTTTTTGGCACCGGCTTGTCCTGATTGGGCAGTAAGGTTTGAGGAGAGTGTGTCCCCGGGGACGGTTTGAGCATCACCGTGGCGAAGCGGAGGTCCGAAGGGGAGACGATGGAACCGTCCACTGTGGCTTTCGTATTATGCCTGAGGAGTTACAGAGTAAAGAAGAATCGGGAAAACGCCCTTTGAGGCATGCGTTGAAAGGGTGACACGAGCACCGCCCCCGGCACATCAAAGGTGACACAAGAAATGGACCCGGCTCACCGCATGGTGCGGGGACACACCTTCCGTGGAGGAATGTCCCCTTGCATTCGCTTTCTGGCGGTGCTGCTTAAACCTATTCCGCAGCGGCGCTGAGCGGTTGTTTCCGCCGCATTATTTGCCGCCGTTTATCCTCTTCCGCGTTCAGTTTCATCCCGCAAATATTTCTCATCCACTTCTCACCAGCGAGGAACACGGGATTTGGTTTACATACCGCATTACTGGCAGGCAGCGACTGTTCCAGGAGCCTTTGCCAACCTTACCCCTTACAGCTTAATTGGACAGGTGGAGATGTTTCCTGTTACAATATGTACAGGGAAGGCAATCCCCGAGAAATGATGTGTGTAACGTCTGTGCAGAAATGACGGGGCTATTTTCGATAGATTGCCCGGGTAATTATTAGACAGCCACTTTGAAAATATTTCATTTCGCTCAAAGGTCCGTCGCCAAACAGTAATCGATTTTCATCCATCTGATGTTGAAGCGAAGCTTCATGCTGGTCTCTTTTGTTCTTGTTTCATTTCTTTCTCCCTTTTCTTCATTCGGGAGGATCATACTCATTTTAGTTGAACATCAACACTAGTAATAAATGTGCCTTTACGATAAACAATGATTTTTCCCGTTCCCTCAGGTAAGGATTGCCGGCAGTTATCCGGCAATCCGTGAAAGTCAGGAGGTTTTTCGCGTTGAGAAAAGGCTATATGCGCCAGGCATTTTTTTATCTTCTCATTTTCGTCCTGGTCGTCGCCCTGTTTCAAACACTGAGCCAGCCCACCGACGAAGTGCAGGAGATAAATTACTATCCCGACTTTGTCGGATACATTGAAGATGGCAAGGTAAAAGAAGTTGTGCTGATAGGGAATGAAGTGAAAGCCACACTGACCGATGGGACAGAGGTGGAAACGTACAAGCCGGAAGGAGAAGAGCTCACCGCCAGGCTGATCGAACATGAAGTACCCTTCGAACCCAGGCCCGAACCCGAGCCGGGATGGTGGTCCACTTCGCTCATATACATGATCCCGTTTGTTCTCATCATCGGCCTTATTTTCTTTTTCATGCGCCAGGCCCAGGGCGGTGGGAATCGCCTGATGAATTTTGGGAAGAGCAAGGCCAAAATGTACCAGGGTGAACACAAAAATATCGGTTTTGACCAGGTGGCCGGCGCGGACGAAGAGAAAAAAGAGCTGGAAGAAATCGTGGAGTTTTTGAAGGACCCGCGCAAGTTTATCGAACTGGGCGCCAGGATCCCCAAGGGTGTCTTGCTGGTGGGGCCGGCCGGGACCGGGAAAACCCTGCTGGGCAAGGCGGTCGCCGGCGAAGCCGGGGTCCCCTTTTTCAGCATCAGCGGATCAGATTTCGTCGAGATGTTTGTTGGTGTAGGGGCTTCCCGGGTACGCGATCTCTTCCAGAATGCCAAGAAAAGTGCTCCCTGTATCGTCTTTATCGACGAAATAGACGCCGTGGGACGCCAGCGGGGAGCCGGATTGGGCGGCGGCCATGATGAAAAGGAGCAGACGCTCAACCAGCTGCTGGTGGAAATGGACGGGTTTGATATCAACGAAGGAATTATTATCCTGGCTGCAACCAACAGGCCCGATATCCTGGATCCCGCCCTGCTGCGGCCGGGCCGTTTCGACCGCCAGATCACCATTAACTTCCCCGATATCAAGGGCCGCGAGGAAATCTTGCAGGTGCATGCGAAGAATAAGCCGCTGGATAAGGATGCCGATTTAAGCGTGGTTGCCAGGCGCACCCCCGGCTTTACCGGGGCCGACCTGGAAAATCTCGTCAATGAAGCGGCGCTGCTGGCGGCTCGCAGGGGCAAGCACGAGATCGGAATGGCGGAACTGGAAGAAGCCGTCGACCGCGTGATGGCAGGGACGGAAAAGAAAAGCCGGGTCATGACCGAGTTTGAAAAAAATATTGTCGCCCACCACGAGGCGGGACACGCGCTGGTCGGCTACATGATGCCCCACACCGATCCGGTGCACAAGGTTTCCATTATCCCCAGGGGCAAGGCAGGGGGCTTCACCCTGATGCTGCCCGAAGGCGATCGTTACTACATGACCCGTTCGGAACTGCTGGACCGGGTCACAACCCTTCTGGCGGGCAGGGTGGCAGAACAGGTCGTGTTCGACGAGGTCAGTACCGGAGCTCAAAACGACCTGGAAAGGGCCACTTCCATTGTGCGACAGATGATCATGGAGCACGGCATGAGCGAAGAACTGGGGCCCATTACCCTGGGCCGCAAACAGGGAGAAGTGTTTCTGGGGCGCGACCTGGCCAGGGACCGCGATTACAGCGAAGAGATCGCCCGCGCCATCGACCGCGAGATCAAGCACATGGTTGATAAATGCTATTACCAGGCGGAAGAAACGATCACCCGGCATCGCGACAAGCTGAATCACCTCGCTCAAGCCCTTAAAGAGAGGGAGACCCTGGATTTCGAAGAGATCAGGGCGCTCATCGAGGGCGAAGAGGATGAAGAAGATGATGAAAAAAGCGAGGAACCCCAGCCCGATCAGAGCCACACTTGAAAAACCAAACACAGGCCAAATAAAACCGGCTTAGAATAACTCAGGGAAGCATCATTACGCTTACCCCGGCCTCCGGAATCAGAAAAGGAGCACAAAAGGATTCGCTGCCAGGTTTAGCCCGGAATTGCAGAAAATATGAAGGGAGCAGGCCCTGCTCCCTTCATTGCGCTGCAGAACGGTGATCTGCTTCCCCGGGAGGTGGATGAATAATGAAGGAAAAGGTGGCCCTGCTGGCCAGACTGTTGAAAGAGAGCAACCGCACGGTATTTTTCAGCGGCGCCGGGATCAGCACGGAGTCGGGGGTGCCGGATTTCCGCAGCCCGGGTGGGATCTGGGATCGCTTCGATCCCGATGAGATGACCTTCCAGAGGTTTGTCTCCGAGGTGAAGTGCCGCCGCAGCTACTGGGAGCTTTTCCGGATCTGCTGGAAAGAATTCGACGGGGTTTTGCCAAACCCGGCCCACAAGGCCATTGCGGAGCTGGAAAAACTGGGGAAGTTGGAAGGGGTCATCACCCAGAATGTCGACGGGCTGCACCAGGCGGCCGGCAGCAGCCCTGATCGGGTGTTTGAACTGCACGGCACCATGTGGGAAATCCGCTGCCTCCAATGCGGCAGGGATATGCCGTGGAAGGAAGCCCATGAAAAGCTGGAAAGAGGAGAGGAAATAGAAAACTGCCCGGGGTGTGGAGGGCTGTACAAGCCGGCCACCATTGCCTTCGGGCAGTCTCTGCCCCTGGAAACGCTGCGCCAGGCCCAGGAATTGAGCGTGCACTGCGAACTCTTTGTCTCCGTTGGTTCCTCGCTGGTCGTTTACCCCGCGGCGCGTCTTCCAGAGGTTGCGGCCAAATCGGGGGGAAAGCTGGTCATTATTAACATGGAAAAAACCCCTCTCGATGACCTGGCCCACCTGATCATCAGGGGCAGAGCCGGGGAGGTCATGAGCGAAGTTATGCGGGAAATGGGGCTTTGGTAATCCGACCTACCACAGTGCTACCGCTGCAATCACCGCGCCCGCCTTTTCCACGCGGTGTTCCGTGCTCTTAACTTCCATATGCTTCAATTCCAGGCTGCGGTTGGAAAATGCTTCGCGGATCATTTCCTTTACCTTCTCCTCCGCCGTTTTCGCCGAGCACTTGCCGGCGTGCTCCATAATAACGCCGAATGTATTTTCAGATAAACCGATGCCAACGGCAGCGGCAATCGTTTCCCCTTCTTGTTCGCTGCTGGCAGAGCCGTAAGCGGTAGGCACAAAGGCGCCGGGCGGAAAGTTGATGCCGTCTGCTTCTTCCTTGCATCCGGGCGGCAGGATACTGCTTAACCTGATCAGGTTTACATTGCCCAGGCCCGCTTTTAACAGGGCGGAATCGAAGGCGGTGAGGGTATGTTTTCCTTCTGCGGCAGCGGCCACAATAACGTACCTTTCAGGTCTGGTAATCAATGAAGGCACACCTTCCTTTGGAATCGATTGGGCGATGCTTCTCGGGTTCACTTAGAGTATTATAGCAAACTTGCAGGCCTAAAACCAGATGGTGGGAGAAAGAATCGTTTTATCCCGGCAAAAAAAGACGGGACACCCCGGGCCGTGAAACAATGAATGCAGGCACTTTTCATAAAGCGTAAAGGGGCCGCTTCCTGTAATGGGAACGCGGCCCTTTCGCTCTCTACGTCAAGTCAGTCCTCGACACTTGACCTATCCTTCAGATCGCCCTGCCGAACGTCAGCTTTGCTGCGCAAAAAAAGGAATTGGCCGGCCGGAGGTCGAAAATGAAAAGAAGGGGAGCTGAGCTGCCGGTGTATCCCTGCTTATGGACTTAGCGCTGAGGCGCCATGAAGGTTCATCAATGAACGCGGTTTTAGGGGTGCTGAATCTTATGAAATGGGATGAATACTCGAGAAAAGGGGCACAGCGCGCCCCTTCGGCCAAGTTGCTGGGCAAGATGCGCGAGACGATAGAGCCCAACTTGAATGAAATGGCTTTCATCGTTGAGCTCATCGTCAACGCACGGGTGGAAAAAGAGGCGAAAAAACAAGATTCCTCTTCCCTGCTCAGTTTGAGCAGCTATTTCTATGAATTTTACCTCGAAGCGGAAGAGGCGATGGTCTTTGTGGCCAAGGTTTCTGGAAAATGGGTGCCGCACACGCTTGACTGGCACGAGCGCATTCTTAAGCTCCTTCAAAGTTCCCAGGAAGGTTTGAGGCCGCCGGTGCTGTCGCCTCAGACTGCAAGATCCCTGCAGAAATACATGTTCTTCTACCTCACCTTCCACCGCCACTGCTATAATCCCTCTCTTGAAAAGATCGAAGAACTTGTGGAGGACATCGAGAGTACGTACCACATGTTCAAAAAAGACCTGGAAGTGTTTTGTCGCATCATGGAACAACTTTTTTAGCGTTTTGCCGCCGGTCGCGCATGATATTGTTGAAACCCAACCTGGACAAGCCGGAACCATACAGGTTAAATTTCAAAATGCGGCTAGCTGATTAACTCAGGAAAAGGCAGTTTCTTGGTTGCAATCTCGTAAGTATGCTCACACCCGCACCTGTGGCACTGGAATCTTTAGTCAGCGCATCATGTTTAAAGGGTACCGGAGCTAAATCGATAATCAAAATACAATTTTTATAGCGGGGCTGTGAATCGCTTTTATAATGCAGCATTTTCCGGTGTCAGGGCACTACCCGGGAAAAAGCGCGGCTGATAAATGCCCTGGCAGAGGTGAAGCGCCTCCAAAGACTGACCAGTGCCGCTTTTTTGTCCACGCTTAGACCGAAGAAAGACCCGCTTCTCAAACAGGCAGCACCGGCGAAGGATTGAATGCGGGCCGGTGCTTCATTAATGAACTTCGGCAGCTTTTTTTCGGTTTCGGAGAAGCGGTAGCTATTTTAATTGCCGGTACACGCCCATGCCCTCAAGAGAGATGGTTATTATGTCTCTTTTTCTATGTAAATGTACCAGGTCATTTAATAAAAATTTTTTAATGGCCAGCTCTATATGGTTAATATTAACCCCGCTTTTTTCATTCAGCTGCTGCTTGCTCAACCATTCTCCTTCGTGATCTCCCAAAACCTTTAAGACCTTTCTTTGCGTTTTGGTTAAATCGCTGACTTCCATCTGCCACAACATCCTTTTATGGAATTTTCTTATTAATTCAACAATAAAGCGCTCTTTTCCTGCTCTGATATTACACTATCAGTCCGCGATATTCAACTTTTTTACTGCTATTGAAACAGCCAGAATGATTCTATAAAAAAATGATTTAATACAATACTGGAATGTAAATATTTTTGCTAATTAAAGGTTGTGTTCCCGTGAAACATGGAAGTAAGCAGATTTTAGGAGAGGTTTAAGTGTTTGAAAAAGAAAAAAGCGTTAAAAACAATGAAAGCAGTGCCTTTAACTCGCCAAAATATCAATTAAAAAAATTGCAACAGCTCATGCATTTGATGTTGCCCTTCCCCACCCTTTCAAGCTGATTTGGCTCATTTTCCTGGCAATAGGGGCATTCAAGCTTTGAAGAGAGCTTAACAGTTTTTTCATTTCTAAAGTATGGCTGCAGAATAAACAACTGCAGAAAGATTTGTTTTAGCTTCAACTTCACAACCTCTATTCCTGAAGCGCTGTCATTGTGCAAATTAATTATATTTCATCTTCATCAGACACCCAAGCATGGCTTTGATGCCAGCCCAATGGACAACAAATTGGGCACCCGGATCACTTATACCATCTTGAACTAACTTAAATATAGGACTTTGCGAAAGGCTCTTTTAAAAAGAATTGTTGATAGCTTTAAATACCCTTTATTGCTTGCCTCATCTCGTTTTCCATTTTCTTGTTCGAGGACACAATAGCTAAATTTCTTACAATATCAACACTTAATTTAAAAAGCGCTTTGCGAAATTACAAGCTTGGCAATAATGACGGGGAGGGTGCAGCCCGCAAAAGATTGCCGAAAAAGTTTAATAATTGATTTTGAAATGGGTAAAATGGCTAAAAGATGGAAGGCGGAGGGAAAGAAATTAATAGGTCTTAGAAAAAATGATGAATGGAAGGAAGAGCTTTTTAACTCTTCGAAGGAGATTAACCATACCACGGGAAGCAGTATAAGTCAAGAGAATTTTGATAATCAATAAAATTTGTACATAATTAGCTTTTGAAACCATAAACAGCTGAAATCCGTTTGTAACAGAAGTTATCGGCATGGAAACTGGTCACCTGCCCGAGATAGGTATCGCGTCAGTCGGGGTATACAAAGGCGAAAACCTGATAAAATCTGACAATTATGGTCTGATGCTGATAAGGTTGGTAGGTCGGCTCGATTCTCTGGAGATTATTGGAGGCCGGCTAGCCTGAGATAATAAAGTGAAAAAATCAATCTGGGTTTGGCCGGAAGTAGGCAATCAAAAAATAATAGTTCCTTTTTGGAAAAAGAAATAAAAATAAATTTGGTAAAAGACAACTTGCGCGATAAGTACGGCAGGGGTTTTCTTTCTCGTTTGCATCCCTGCCTTTAGGGAACTTAAAGAGGTTTTACAGACAGAAATAAAGTTTGTGCAAGACATACTGGGATTTTGAACTGGGAAAGAGTTTCGGAGGCTGTCTAGGTGAGAGTTATAGAAAAATACTAACGGGATAG